>JAGZUC010000027.1 GCA_018380195.1 Collinsella sp.
GCCCCTCTGGGGTTGCCTACCCGGATTCGCGCCTCAGGACTCAGCGCAACGCGTTGCGCTGAGTCCTGAGGCTGTTGCAATGAAAATGAGAATCAAGGGAGGCGGCCGCTTGCAAACTTTCCTCGTGGAGTTCCGTATAGAATGGCTTCGACTGCGGTAAAATGACCTTAGTAAACCCGCCCGGCCTCTGCTCTCGAGCATGCACACTGGCGGGTCTTCTTTTATGCATCGAGCACAGGAGCACCATGGGGGAATACAAGAAACCCTGGCTGACCTTCGAGGAGCAGGCCGACCTGCTCATAGTCGAGCGCGGCCTGGTGGCAGACCGCGATGACCTTATCGCCCACCTCGCAAACGTTGGCTATTACCGCCTGAGCGGCTACTGGTACATCTTCAAGCGCAAGCCAGAGGCAGACAAGGAGGGCGAAAAGGACGAGCGTTTCGTCGAGGGCACGACATTCGACCAGATCTGGAAGCTCTACACCTTCGACAGGCAGTTCAGGCTCATCGTCTTGGACGCCATCGAGCGCGTCGAGGTCTACTTCCGCACGCAGCTGGCCTATGAGCTCGCGGGCAAGACCGGAGCGTTCGGCTTCTTCGACCGCGAGAATCTCCCGCGCCTTGAGGGCGATGCGTACGGCGAGTTCATCGAACGATGCACTGAGGAGCTTGACCGCTCGCGTGAACCCTTCGCTATCCACTTCAAGGAGGCCTACGGCGACGCGCATGACCTGCCGCCCTATTGGATTCTCGTGAACCTGATGGACTTCGGCACGATGCTTCGCCTCTACAACGGCGCGTCGGTTGACATCAGGAACAGAATCTCTGGGGACCTGGGCGTATCGTCGCGCGTGTTGAAGTCGTGGCTCGTGGCCATCAACACCGCTCGCAACATATGTGCACACCATGGCCGCCTGTGGAACAGAGGGCTTGGCACCAGGCCGACCATCCCCACCAAGTCGAAGTATCCAGAGTGGCACGAGCCGTACCAGGTGCGGTCGGACAACATGTTCGGCATACTCACCATCCTGAGTTACCTGCTGGAGCGCATCGCCCCCGAGACAGGCTGGCGCACACGTTTGTTTGAGCTGCTAGACAGGCTGGATGCCGACGAGCTGCACCGCATGGGGTTCGCGGAGGGTTGGCAGGGATGCCCGCTTTGGGAGCCGTATCTGCCCGCTGCGGAGCTTGGGAAGAAGCTCGAGCGCGGGTATGAGGAGCGCGGGGGAGTGCCATTATGTGAACCATTCACCGACGAATGAGAAAAGGCAGCGAGTGCGGTCCCCCGCGGGATTATCCTGGACCTATTACGTGAGCGGTGCGCGGGCGAGGAGCAAACATGGCAGGCCGTGGAGACAAATGGTCGAGGGAAGAAACCCTTGCGGCTCTGTTTTTGTACCTCGCCCTACCATCAAAAAAGGTTGATAAAACAGGCGAGGACGTCCAGGCGTTAGCTAAGGCCATTGGCAGAACGCCGAACGCAGTCGCTCTAAAAATCTGGAATCTTGCATCTTTCGATGAGCGTCGACGCGCTCGCGGCAAGGTTGGAATGACCCATGCGAGCAAAATGGATGAGATGGTTTGGGTTGAGTATTCCTCTGCTGGCGATGAGCTCGTCGAGGAAGCGACCGAGGTGTTCCTCAATCGATTCGATTTTGAAGAACCGCTAAGCGATGAGTTGAAAGAGACGATTGGCTTTGATTTGCCAGAGGGCAAAGAGCGCGAAGCAATCGTTTCGATGCGGGTGAACCAGGAGTTCTTTCGAAATACCTTGCTCGTCAATTACGATTCAAGATGCTGCTTGACGGGGCTATCAAACAAGGCTCTGTTGGTTGCTAGCCATATCAAGCCCTGGATTGTCTCTGATCCAAAAACGGAGCGACTTGCCCCCGACAATGGATTGCTCTTGAACGCATTGCACGATAAGGCGTTCGATCGGGGGCTAATTACCATTACGAAGGACCTAAAGATAGTGGTGTCCGGTGTGGTCGGACATGAAACACCTGAGGATGAGTATTTGTGGCGCTACAACGGAAAGCCAATTACGCTTCCGAAGCGATTTGTCCCACGAGCTGAGTTTATTGAATACCACAACGATATGGTGTTTAAGGGGTAATTGGACTATCTCCCGACCAAGCGAGGATTCGGATTGGTTTGCTGGAATGTGGCAGTGCCCTGTTCTAAGCAACGTATTTGTGATAGCCACCCGCTCACCTTGTGACGATAATGCAGAATTGCGGCACGGATAGAACTGCGCTAACCTTTGCGAATATGCGGAGCGGGGGCAAGCCGCTAAACTACACCCCCGCTCCGTTCCGAGTGGAGCCTCAATTGCGCATTGGGGCTCTACTTCCTTTTAACATGGACGTATCGCGTGATTGTTCCGGTCTTTACGATTCGCCCGGTCTTGGTAACTCGGTACTTCGGGATTCGCACTCGAACATATGCCATCTTCATCACCTCCTTCAGGATGCTGCGTGCCACTTAATGCATGCGGCGCTTGTGGTCTGCCAGCGTTTTGCCGGCTTGCGACTTGGCCCGAGGGCTCGACTTGCCGCTCGCCAGAACAGCGGCGGCTTTGCTGAGCTTGGGGCTGTGATGCCGTGCCATACAATCACCTCCCTACGGCTGGCAACGGACAGGTTGGCTCGTGGTGCCCCGAACCGATTCGAGGGTAGCACCGCTCGGCTTAAAAAGTCAATCTCTATTCCAATTCTGTTGGTTTTGTTCTATACTAGAAAGTGCCATTATGGGGCGGATAGTGTCTGGAGAAATGGAAAATGAAGAAGAGGAATGTACTGAACCTTATTAAATACCATGTGGAGGACAACAACTACGGCTTTCGTCAGGAGGCCATAGAGATCGCCCATGACTTCGATCGGGCCGGCGACACCGAGCTCGCAGAATACGTCCTCGCCCTTCTTTCGGACGCGAATACCTTTGTCCCACAGACAAGCGGCGGCGTGGGCCATTTCCTCAGGAGAATGGACTACTCCCGCTCGCCCCTCCCTCTCCCAGAGGTCATTTCTGAGGACGTGAAGGGAATCATAAATGCAGTCGGCCATGACGCGGGCATCAATAAGTTCCTGTTCCAAGGACCTCCCGGCACAGGCAAGACCGAAACGGCCAAGCATGTCGCCCGAATCCTTGAGAGGGATTTGTTTGTCGTCGACTTTAGCGAGGTCATCGACAGCAAGCTCGGACAGACAAGCAAGAACATCACGACTCTCTTCCGCGAGATCAACGGGTTTGCCAACCCGGGCAGAATCGTCGTGCTCTTCGACGAAATCGACGCCCTTGCGATGGACAGGAACAACAGCCACGATGTCCGCGAGATGGGACGCGCGACGTCCACGTTCCTCCGCGAGTTGGACAGTATGAACACGCAAGTCGTGCTCATCGCCACGACCAACATGTACGGAACGCTCGACAAGGCGATGATTCGTCGGTTTGATTCCGTGATCGACTTCGGCAGGTACACCCGAGATGACCTCCTCGAGGTAGCGACCACGCTGCTCAACGTGCATCTAGCCAAGTTCCGCTTTGCCGGGAAAGATGTGCGCCTATTCAACAAGATAATGCGGCTTATGGACGAGGTGCTGTATCCTGCTGAGCTCTCAAACCTCATCAAAACGGCGATTGCTTTCAGCAATCCAGGCGAGCCGTTCGACTACATGCGCCGCCTTTACAAGGCTGCGACGGGCAACGTAGTTCCCGACGCCAAGAGCCTCCGCGAGCAGGGCTTCTCCATGCGCGAGATAGAGACGCTGACGGGCACGCCGATCAGCACTCTTTCGCGCGAGCTGAAAGGTTAGACGATGAGCAACGCTATTCTCGAACTGAAGGGCTCTTATGAGCGCAAGGGGGCAATGCCTCCCGGCCCGCCGTCGCTCCCAAATGGGCAATCCGTTTCTGCTGACGAGCTTGAAGGTCTAAAGGCCGATCTTGTCGAGTGCAGGAACTATTGGAAGCGCCAGCAACTCGGCATCGACTACCTAATTAATGCTCGTTATAAATCGACCGTGGCTAAGAGTAATCGTTGCAGGAGGCTCCTGGCGCGAAGCAGTGACAACGCAAGTGACTCCATTGTCGGCGCAAGGTTCGAGCAGATACCTGGAAGCGCGGGGAATAACCCCCGCCACATCATCACATACCGCGTTGCCCCGCAGACGCTGGACAAGACGGTAGAGGAGCTGGGCACCTGTATAGGCATCCTGCGGCGAAATTACCCAAACGGCGTGATAGGCAGCAAGGAGCTGTCGCAGCTCGACAAAGAAAAGTTCGACGCTTACGGAGCGTCAATCTCAAAAACGGCCTTCGCGCAAATCATTCGCGATGCCCATTACCTCGTTAATTTCTATTACACCGACACAATCGATGATGCGTACAAGAACGACGACGCCTTCGTCACCATATACGATACTGGGACGGATACATACGAGCTGCTAAGCCGAGTCATACCCGCGCTGGACAGCGGACAGGTCTTTGAGAACTGCGTTCGCTTGTATCCCGACCAATATGAGCGGCTTCGTCGCGAAGCGCCCTACCTCGTCGCCATGTCTACGGTCAACTTCGCCGACACTGACCTAGCGAAACTCTGGGGCGAGAGGGCCTATAGGGAATACGAGGCGCGTTTGCCGCTACCGCCCTCGATTCCCGATCCGGACGGAGAGCCAGTCGTCGGCGTTATCGATACGCTATTCAACGAGAACGCATATTTTAGCGCGTGGGTTGATTACCAGGACTGTATGACCGAGAAACGCGACTGCAACAACGACGTGGCCCACGGGACGCAGGTTTCCTCCATCATCGTCGATGGCCCCTCGCTCAACCCCGAGCTAGACGACGGCTGCGGCCGTTTCCGCGTCAAGCACTTCGGCATCACCGACGGCGAGAAGCTGAACTCGCTTACCGTTATGCGCGACGTCAAGAGGATAATCGAGGCAAATCTGAGCATTAAGGTTTGGAACCTGTCGCTCGGCACCGCCTCGGAATGCCCGGAAAACTCAATTTCTCCGGTCGCGTCGATCCTTGATGAGCTGCAGGCGAAATACGACGTGGTGTTTGTGGTATCGGGAACGAATCTCGAAAACGGAGAGGAGACAAAGCGCGTTGGATCGCCGGCGGATTCAATCAATTCCGTGGTGGTTAACTCGGTGGGACGCGACTGTGCGCCAGCAATCTACTCGCGCCACGGGCCGGTCTTGTCGTTCTTCGGCAAGCCCGACATAAGCTACTACGGCGGCACCAAGGAGGACGGGCTCGTTGTGGCGGCGCCTTTCGCCCTCGTGCGTGACTGGGGTACGTCTTTCGCCGCCCCGTGGATCGCACGAAAGCTCGCCTTTCTGATTTATAAGGCTCGACTCACGAGGGAGGAGGCCAAGGCGCTTCTCATCGACTCGGCCTATGGATGGGGTGAGGGCGGTCTATCCAATACAAGGGGGTACGGCGTTCCGCCTATCAGTATTGAGGACATAATCGGCACGCCCAACAACGAGATTCGATTCATCCTCTCGGGCGCAATCGACAGCTATGAGACCTACAACTACGGTATACCGATTCCCATGAACGACGGCAGGTATCCGTTCATGGCGCGGGCCACGCTCTGCTACTTCCCGGAATGCCACAGGAGCCAAGGCGTCGATTACACCACCACAGAGATCGACCTCCATTTCGGACGCATCAAGGGTAAAGGGATCAAATCCCTGGACAAAAACGTCCAGGGAGACGAAGGTTCCCAAGTCTATGAAGCGGAAGCACGTGCGCTCTACCGCAAGTGGGACAACGTCAAGCACATCGGCGACGTGTTCAAGTCCCGGTTCGCCCCGCGCAAAGCCTACGACAACCCGCAATGGGGCATTATGCTGCGCAAGAAGGAGCGCAACAAGCCTGGTGCTGGAGATGGAATCAGGTTTGCAGTCGTTGTCACTCTACGAGAGATGTACAACGTGAACCGCATCGAGGAGTTCGTGCAACGCTGCTCGCTGCGAGGGTGGATAGTAAACCGCATCGACATCGACGTGATCAACCAGATATATGAGGCCGCCGAGGTTGAAATCGACTTTGAAGACTAGTGCGCCGGTCTTGCAGCGTTCATGCTCGGATTCGAGTGCGGCCTAATTGTCCGAGGCGGGTGCTGGATAGCACTTCATGCAGCAGCATCTAACGCCCGCCTCGGCTGACAAATTTCACTATTCGAGTGGTCAATCGGTTATGAAAAGCCAGGTTTTAGATGACGTAATTCATAAGGCAAGACAACTGGGGATATTGCAAATAGCGCAAGGTTCGGCCGCTTGGGAATAGAGTTCACGGCAGTGAGGACCAACTTTCAAAGTATGCCCAGCTGCTTTATGACACATTGTAGTTTTGATTAATTTATAGCCTTTTATATGCTAAAACACGATGATTGAATACATCGCGATTCAGCATCTATGCCAAATACGTCTTACTTGAAGAATTTAAAGGTCACCCTCACGAACAGACTCATGTTGGCATCGGCCGAAGACTCGCAGTCGGTTATATCGGTAAAACAGGGCTTGAATCTTCGGTAAGTTCTTATAATAATTTAGTGCATTTGAAAGGCAGAGGATCAAGTGGAGGGCTTTTAGATGTCAACAGAGAGCACCGGCATTTTCGCCACAAAAGAGTATCGCTTTCTCTGCTGGCTCGACGCCCAACAAACTGCTACGCCCGAGGGGCCTGCAATCAAGATGTCACAAAGCGCAATAGCGGAGGCATACGGGAGCAGTCCTGCGACCATTAACGGTTGGATCAAGTCGCTCAAGGACTCGAACTGCCTTACAACCTACCGGAAAAAGAGCGGCTATATTGTTACGGAAACGGGAAAGCAAGCAATAAAGAAAATGAAAGAGTTGGAAGGCGTTATTTTTCAAGGTGACAGCAGGCCTTCGGAGCCGGCACCCTCCTCCTTGTCATATATCGATGTATTCTCAGGATGTGGAGGCCTATCGTTGGGCCTTGGCTGGGCAGGCTGGTCGGGTATCTTCGCAATTGAGAAAGACCCTATGGCCTATTCCACTTTTGAACATAATTTAATTAGCGAAACCTCCCCCTATAGCCACTTTCAGAATTGGCCTGAATGGCTCACTAAGGAATCGCACGATATTAACGATGTTCTCTCAGACGATACCGCGAGAGGGCATCTGAAAGAACTAAGCGGGGAGGTGACTCTTCTCGCTGGCGGCCCTCCATGTCAGGGGTTCTCCGTCGCGGGGGCGCGCAACGGCAATGACCCGAGAAACCTGCTTGTTTTTAAACAAATTGAAATGGCCAGAATACTCAGGCCACGCTTCGTGCTGGTGGAAAACGTTGGTGGATTTGGGAAAAAGTTCGTACTGCGTCCAAGCGATAACACCACAAGAAGCGTCGCCGAAGAGGCGGTCGATAAGCTCAAAGAGTTGGGCTATAGCGTCGGGAAAATCACCATAAACGCTGCCGACTTCGGTGTCCCACAGATACGCAAGCGGGTAATACTGCTTGCTATTTCCGAGGACTACGCAGGGAAACTTGATGTCAAGAGTTTGCTCGATGACTTGCTTTCATCTATCTGCATCGAGCAGAGGAAGGACCTTAGGCTTGCCACAAGCAGATATGTAAACGTCGCAGAGGCGCTGAGCGACCTTTCAGGCGATGAACTTGTGGCAGACCCAGAATTCCCAAGGTTTAAAACATGCAAGTATCTGCCTGCGAGCACTTCCTACCAGAAGCTCATGAGGAAGAATATTCGAAAGCAAGCAGTGCCGACCTGCCATCGCTTCAATCGGCACAGCGATAAGCTCATTGCGCTCTACAACAAGGCGCATATGACGCAGCAACCCGGGCGCCTCAGCAAGGAGTTCTTGTATGCGAACGGGTGTCACTCAAACAAGCGGTTTGTTCTAGACCTCGAAAAACCTTGCTCAACGCTAACAACTGCGCCAGAGGAGCTCATACATTTCGATAAACCTCGAGTCGTAACTCTCCGGGAGATGGCTCGCCTGCAATCGTTCCCTGACGACTTCCAATTCTATGGACGCTATACACTTAACGGCCCTGCAAGAGGAGTCGATGTTCCCCGGAATGCGCAAATTGGCAACGCTATCCCGCCTCTGGTAGGCAGGGCTTTGGGGCTAGCCATAAAAGACGTCATTTCGCTTGTTCAAACAGATGATGAAAGGTTGGAGCAATACCGCCCGAGCAACGATTAACTCAATGCCAGATTGAGTTATCGTACTCGATAGAGATGGCATGATAAATCACCTCGGTTACGAACTGGCTCGGATCGAGGTGATGTTTTTCTGAGTACTCATTGACATCGCGCCAGGTCTGTCCCGACAGCCTAACCGGCCTATAGAACTCAGGGAAAGCGTAGCCGCATTGTGAGCAATCTTTCTGGCATCCTCGGCAGACGACGCTCTTTTCGATATTGCAAGAATCACAAAGTGGCTGCCAATTTGTAAGGTCATCGGTACCACCGCGGGCACGGGGGACTTTGTGATCCTGCTGAAATCCATTCTCATCGGGCGTGCAACCACAGACGGCGCAAACATTGTTGTAGGCCCCAAGGACCATCTTCCATTTATCTGCCGAGAGTGATGTTCTGGGCCGTTTCTTTGGTGAGATGTTCAAATGAATGAGCTGATACCTCTGCCCATTCTTGATGATGCCTAGAAACCCCTCATCGCCCTGCAATTCGCGCAACCGCCTGAACGGATCGTGGTATGTGCCGCCCTTGGCGCGATCAATCGCAGCCCTGATCTCTTCGCGGCCAACGATAGGCCCGGGTATGCCATACCCTTTCGGCCAAAGAGTCTCCAATATGACGCGATAGATTTGCCGATTGGCCTTACTGTTCGTAATGAAGCCCGACGATGCCTTATCAATCCATCCGTCGCGCTCGACCAGGTAGTTATCACCATCAGTGTTAGGAGTTTGAAAATCCTGCTGTGCCTGACTAGACTTAGTGCGTCTTGGAGCGGACATGATGACCACCTTAAATCGTGAGTAACAGCTGCAAGTGTATCACTTGCCATATGAGCAACAGACAAACAGAGCCTATCGACCGAAGCTTCTAGCAGGAAGGACGCCTCTACAAGTTTCACAGGCTCCCGCACATCTGCCCCACGCTCGCCAACGTTTCACCTTTTCAGCCGCCCCGTGGCCGGGGCCGTCCGGGCTCGGAGCTGCTCGTCGGGGCTCGCCCGCGTCGTGGCCGCGTGCACTTCGGGCGCTTCCGTCGGTTCGGTCGCGCCACGGGCCGCCCATGGCGCTCGTGAGTCTCACGATGCGTCCGTCTCGCCGACGTCCTGCTGAAGCGCGCGAGCTCGAACCTGGTCTTGTGCTAGGTGGCCGAGCTGTTGGCCTGCGTGTTGGCGCTGGTCTTCATTGCCGTGGCCTATGTCGTCGTGAGCATGGCCATCGCGCTTGCAATCGCGGCCGTCGTCTTGGTGGTGTGCCTTGCCGGGTCTCCCGTTATCTATGTCACCACGTGGTGCAGGTAGCGGACTGTTGCTCCCAATGGCCCGCGGTGTCAGCGACCGATCGGCAGGCTGCCGGGAAAAGTCCAGGTAGCCTGCCGATCCCAGCTTTACATCGTTCCCTTGCTCGCGGCGTAATGCTCCGCCTGCTTAAAGGCGTCCTCGTAGGCGCGCTGTTTTGCTTCGTACTCTTGCACGTAGCGCTCCTGTTCCGCTCGGCTGGGGGGACGGGTACGGTCATGCTTCGTAGGTCTTTGGGAGATAGCTGCGCAAGCGAGTCTCCGTGCGAGGAGGCCATAAGTCTCTGCTGTCCTTCATCGGACGACAGGTAGGCTAAGAAGAACCGTGCTAGTCGTTCATCTTCAAGGGATGCGCAGAAGATGACATCGCAAGGGACAATGAGCTTAGGGCATAGCTGGGGTTCCCGAAGCACTGAATCGCGATTCGTGCTTCCAGGCACTACGAGGGCTAGCTTAAATGGCGAAGACGCTCGTGCCAATCAGCGCGGGGCAGAGGTCGAACTTGTTGCTGCCCAAGGCGATGCCGATCGGGCAGACATCGATGCTGCTGCCGCCCAGACGGAGCTCGATATGGCCCAGCAGGCTGCGAGCGATGCCGATGCCGCCGTGGCAACGGCTCAGGCAAAGTCTGACGCGGCTGCTGTCCGCGCCTCTCAGCTTAAGAACGCCGCCGCATCGCTTGCCAAGGCTACCGAGGACAAAGCCGCTGCCGATACCGCGCGCGATGCTGCGGCGACGGCCGTGATGGATGCCGAGTACGACTGGGTAGATGCTGACAAAGCCGTGACGGATACGGCTGCCGCCCGCGATGCCTCTGCCGCCGCGGTTGCCCGCCTGCGTAGGATCAATCTTGCCGAAGCCATTGTTAACGGCGGCGCTGACGATGCAGGCGAGGCGCTCAACGCCAAGATTGCCGCGGCTCACGATGCCGCCGAGCACGCCGCGGCCGCCAATGCCGAGCTCGATGCCGCCGTGGCTGCGGCGGATGCTGTGGCGCCGGCATACTTGGAGGCGCTTGCAAACTACGCCGCCGCCAAGGCCGAGCTCGACCAGGCTATTGTCGAGCTCAACGCCGAGATCGCTCGCCAAGAGGCCGCCGAACGCGGGAATGGCGAGCAGGCCCAGCCCGCCACGCAAGTGACGTACCAGGCCAAACATGCGGTGGCAACAACCGAGGCCGCGACGTGGCAGACGGCGATGCTTGCCACGGGCGATACGCCCGATCTACTGGGCGAGACCTTCGTTATCGGCGGCACGGTCCTGGTGGCCGCCGGCGTCTTCCTGTCCGATAAGCGCCGCCAGCTGACCCGTTAGGGACAGAAGGAAAGCGGACCATTTTCGGCGCGCACCGTAGGGGGCAAGAAGGTCCCACGCGGTGCGCGCCTAAAAACGTGTCCGCACGCAATGTGACACTTAGCCTGTCGCCCTGCTCTGTCGCGGCGGCATGCACCTGAACAACGGCCCTCTAAGGAGATCGATATCGATGAGTGACAACACCAAGCATCTCGCAAAGAGGTGCGTCAAGGACGCAGGGCCGTGCCTCGCGCTGTGCGTTGCCGGCGCTGCGGTCGCGCTGCTGGCTGTTCTGGGGCCGTTCGACGTGCTTCGAAGCGGCGGCTCTCTGCATGTTTGCATGGCCCTTGCCGGTGCCATGATGACCGGCGGCGTGCTCGATCTGGTTTTTTGGGTGTTTGACCCGTTTGGATGGAAGAACGAAGGGTAAGCCCTAAGGGATGGATGCCCCGCAGCGTTAGGAGGTTCCTATGATTTGGTTTACCAGCGATACTCACTTTGGACACGAGAACATGCTACGGCTTGCCGACAGGCCTTGGTCGACTGTTGCGCAGATGAACGACGCCATGGTCGCGAGCATTAATAGCAAGGTCGCCGTGGACGACGAACTTTACATTTTGGGTGACTTTAGCTTTAAGATGACGGCCCAAGATGCCTACGAGCTGCGCAAAAGCATCGCATGCAAGCGCGTCCATCTGCTGCCCGGCAACCACGACAAAGACTGGATGCAGCCTGCGGTAGCGGATGCCTTTATCGTCGAGCCGCCCATTTGCGTGCTCAAGATCGACCGCCAAAAAATCGTGCTGAGCCACTATCCCATGGTCGACTGGCAGGGTATGTCGCACGGCAGCTGGCATCTTCATGGGCATATCCACAGCTGCGGCGGCGCGTACAACAGGTTTAACCTCAGGCAGGGGCTGCTGCGCTATGACGTGGGTGTGGATGCCAACGGCTACGCCCCGGTGAGCCTGGAGGAGCTCAAGTCGTGGTTTGCGCAGGTCGACGAGCCGGCGTGTTGCGTTAAATGGCCGTGGTGGGTCAACGCCACGGGCGATGAGCAGGTCGAGCGCGATCTCGAAGCCTATAAGAGGGAAGTGGTGGAAGTGGTAATCCGATGACGGTCTATGTGACGGGCGATATTCACGGCGGCGTCGACATGCAAAAGCTGCGCGACTGGGAGCTTGGGGATAGTCTGACGGGCGACGACTATCTGATTGTCGCGGGCGACTTTGGCTTTCCGTGGGATTTCTCTGCCGAGGAGTGCGCCGATATCGCTTGGTTGGAGTCGCGCCCCTATACCGTGCTGTTCGTCGACGGCAACCACGAACGTTTCGATCACTGGGCGGAGCGACCCATGGAGTTGTGGCACGGTGGGCTGACGCAGCGCCTGTCGGATACCTCTCCCATACGGCGCCTGACGCGCGGCGAGGTTTTTAAACTCGACGGCTCAACGATCTTTACCATGGGCGGTGCCACGAGCGTGGACAAGGAATACCGCATTCCGTATTCCAGCTGGTGGCCACAGGAGCTGCCGGACGAGCGCAACTTTGAGGAGGCACGGACAAAGCTCGACAGCGTGGGCTGGAAGGTCGACTACGTAATCACCCACACCTGCTCTACGCACATGCTTTCGCCCACGCTCTATCCGGCGCCCGGCTGGGATTGCCCCGGCGTTGATCGACTTACGGCGTTTTTCGATGAGCTGGAAGATCGCTTGGACTACAAGCGCTGGTACTACGGCCATTTTCATCGGGATGCCAACCCGGCCGAGCGCCACACCGTGCTCTACGACTGTATCGTTCGCTTGGGTGATGAACTCCAGCCCTGGGATGTTGCGTAGCGGCAAGACGTTTGGCTACTCGGCCGTTATGGTGATGTTTTTCCGGTGCGCGTGGATAACATCCCAGCTAAAGTGCTCGACCAATTGCTCGGTGGTGCGCGGCGTGGTGTCCGGCGCGATGCCTGTTTGCCCGGCGAGCCAGCCCAGCAGTGCCTCGGGCGTGCCAAAGCGTGCGCGTAGCTCGCCCAGGTCCAGGTCGCGATCGCGCTTGGAAAGGCGGCGGCCGTCCGGCGACGTGAGCAGCGGAATATGTGCGTAGTGCGGCGTGGGAAGTCCCAGCAGATGCTGCAGATAGATCTGGCGCGGCGTAGAGCCCAGCAGGTCGCATCCGCGCACGACCTCGGTGACGCCCATGTCAGCGTCGTCGACCACCACGGCTAGCTGATAGGCAAAAACGCCGTCGCTGCGGCGCACCAAAAAGTCGCCGCACTCGGTGGCGAGTGCTTCGCATTGGGCGCCGTACGTGCGGTCCACGAATTCGATTACATCGTCTGCGAGGTCGTCGACGGTGGGCACGCGCAGGCGCGTGGCCGGAGCACGCAGAACGCTGCGGCGGGCAACCTCCTCGGCAGAAAGGCCTCGGCAGGCGCCGCGGTAGATGGGCGTGCCGTCGCTGGCGTGCGGCGCGCTCGCAGCGTGGAGCTCGGCACGCGTGCAAAAACAGGGGTAGGTGAGGCTGGCGTCTTGCAGCTGGCGCAAAGCGCTCTCGTACAGGTCGAGGCGATCGTGCTGGTAGTAGGGGCCTTCGTCCCACTCGAGTCCCAGCCAAGCCAGGTCGTCAATCAGTTGAGCGGCAAGTTCCGGGCGCTTGCAGCGATCGTCCAGGTCCTCGATGCGCAACACGATGCTGCCGCCCTGGTTGCGGGCCGAAAGCCACGCGCACAGGCAGCTGAACACGTTGCCCAGGTGCATGCGGCCCGAGGGCGACGGGGCAAAACGGCCCACGACAGGTGCGGGAACGGAGGTGGGCGGCGTCGTTGGCGCGTCCGCGGCGGGCGTAGCTATGTTGCGTGCTTTGATATCCATGCGGACGAGTATAGCGCGGGGTGCGATGGGGAGGCGTCACTGTGGTCCGCAAGTTGGCCGCGCTGCGCATTGCACGCGGCTGGTTTGCGGCTCAAGGTCTCGATTGCTGCGCACTGACTTAGCCTCACAAACGACAGAAACCCCGGCAGCTCTTCGCAACTGCCGGGGTTTCCACGGAAAAGGGGGACATGATCCTCGAGCGAACGGGAAAGGGGCAACCGTTTTCGCTCAACTGCTTTATGCCCCTCGACTGGCGGCTCAATCAGCGCATGCCGCGCCCACACAAAGCCGCTACACCTGTGGCGGAGCTGTGAAGTGATATCTATTGTTGGCGCGGGATTCGGCCAAAGAGCGTCCTAAACGACAAATTTGCTGCTGTCCGTCGGTTCAACCCAATGATCCGTTTTCCTCCGTCCCCAATAGATCATTTTCTAGGTGCCGGTCGAGGGTGGGACTTTTGTCCCATTTGACGTTCCGTTGGCCCAGATATTCGTCATGTGTGCCCGCAAACGTGGGACAATGGCGATGTTGGTTTTACAGACAAAGGATGTGCCTATGAACGCCCCCGTTGCCAATACTTGTCGGCAGCGCTGCCTGTTTGCGCGATTCGCTTCCGTCTGCGTGCTCGTCGCGCTTGCGTTGCTGCTGCTGCCTGTCGTCGCGCACGCCGACGGCTACTCCATGACCCAAACCTATATCGGCGCCACGGTTGAGGCCGATGGTTCGCTGACCGTTGTCGAGGGACGCCAGTTTGATTTCGATGACGATATCAACGGCGTGTTTTGGGAGATCAATACAGGCACCAACCAGCAGGGCGGCGCGGCGGGCGTCGATGTGCTGAGCGTCGAGGAAGACGACACCGCGTTTAACAAGGTCGACAGCGCAAACAAAGGCGACGACGGCGTTTACACGGTTGAGCAGTCCGACGGCGGCGTAAGAATCAAGGTGTTCAGCCCCCACGAGAGCGGCGACAGCGCGATCTATTACGTGAGCTACACCATGACCGGTGCGGTCATGAACTGGGCCGATACCGCCGAGCTCTACTGGAAGTTTGTGGGCGACGGCTGGTCCGCGGATTCCGATGATGTCGAGATGGAAGTGTACTTTGCAAATGCCGCCGCCGGGACGGCGGCCGTCAAGGGCGATAACTTCCGCGCATGGGGCCACGGCCCGCTGACGGGCGACGTATCGCTCGATGAGGACGAGCCCATGGTCACCTACACCATCCCCTGCGTGCATCAGGGCGAATTCGCCGAGGCGCGCATCGCCTTCCCCAGCGATTGGGTACCGCAGCTTTCCGCTTCGAGCGAGGAGCGCATGCCGACAATCCTGAGCGAGGAGAAGGCATGGGCCGACGAAGCTAACGCCCGCCGCGCTCACGCTCGCATGATTGCCAACGTGCTTGCCGTGCTAAGTGTTGTCGCGGCGGTGGCCTTTACCGGCACAATCGTTGTGCTCAAGCTGCGCCGCCGCAAGCCCAAGCCGCTTTTCCAGGACGAATATTTCCGCGATGTGCCTTCGGCCGACCATCCCGCCGTGCTTTCGGCCCTCATGAGCTGGAACGAGGTGCCCGATCAGGCATATATCGCCACGCTCATGAAGCTCACCGACGACCGTGTGATCAAGCTGGAGCAGGCGACCGTGACCAAGGCCAAGAAGGGTCTGCTGGGGCGCGAGAAAGAGGAGCAGACGTATCGCGTGACGGTGAGTGATGCGGGCTGGAAGTCGGCCAAGGGTATTGACCACATGGTGCTCAAGGTCTTCTTTGCCGGTGCTAAGCCTGACGAGAACGGCGATCGCTCGCGCACGTTCGACGAGCTGCAGCACTACGTCAAGCAGCACGCTACACCCGTGGGTGATAAGCTTGAGGACTATCAGAACACCGTTAAGGGCAAGCTGGCCGATAGCGAGTACGTTGCCTCGGACGGCATTGTCGCAATGGTGTTTTGCCTGGTTCTTGGTATCCTGATTGCCTTTGTTCCCGTGGGATCCATCTTCTTTACCGACGGCGCGCAGGCGAACATTACCGCCGCGGTCATCTCGGTGCCGATTGTGCTGGTGGGTATTGGCGTGGGCCTTACGTTCCGCCGCTTTACGCCGGAGGGCGCCGAGGTGGCGGCTCGCTGCAAGGCACTTAAGCATTGGCTCGAGGACTTCACTCGTCTAAAGGAAGCCGTCCCCGGCGATCTGGTGCTGTGGAACAAGCTGCTGGTGATGGGCGTGGCGCTGGGTGTTTCCAAGGAAGTGCTGCGTCAGCTTGCCGAGGCCGTGCCGCCCGAGGTGCGCGAGGCCGACGGTTTCTATGACAATTATCCCTGCTACTGGTGGTACTACCATCATTACGGTATCGAGTCTCCGCTCGATTCGTTCGATGACGTGTATCACGAGAGCATCCGTGAGCTGGCGTCGAGTTCCGATAGCTCGAGCGGCGGCGGTGGTGGCGGCTTCTCGGGCGGCGGTGGAGGCGGCGTCGGCGGAGGCGGCGGCGGAACGTTCTAACGGTCGTAAATTATGGGATGGGCTTTTCTCGACAGCCGTCGGGGAAAGCCCATCCCCTTTTTACGCGCTACCTACGAAGACTGTCCCCAGCGACTAATCATTTAAGAACGTCCCCAACGACTAGGTGCGGTTGCTGCCAAGGAGTGTCCCGGGGTGCCGGCACAAAAGGAACGTCCCTAACTGCCGGGTTTAGGCTGTTAGATCGAGTTCGTAGAGGAAGCTTTCGCGCGGCATGTCGTGACGGCGCTCTTCGCGGTTGGCGCGGTGCGTGGCCGTGCGCTTAAAGCCGTGCAGCTCGTAGAACTTCCACGAGCAGTTGGAGTCGGTGTACAGGTGCGCCCTCGTCGCTCCAAGCGAGGACAGGTGCGAGACGGCGGCATCGAGCAGAACCGTGCCAACGCCCAGGCCATGGACATCGCGATCCACGGCAAGCAGCGTGACCTCGTTGTCGTGCGGCAACGGGCTGCTCTCGAGCAGGCGGTTGTTGGTTCGGATGGTTGCGCGCACAAACGAGAGATGCTCGGCGCACGCATCGGGCTCTAGCTCACGCATCTGCGATAGCAGCGCGCGTTCGGTATCCATCCAATGCTCGTTGATAGTGGCGCCGGAGCTCTGTCCCGCACGCGCGAGCGAAATGCCACGCGCCTGACCGTCGATTACGGCAACCTGTGAAAACGTCGACGACGAAAGGCAGTAGGCGAGGTCGCACGCGGCCTCAAGGCGGTTGTACTCATCGTTATCCGAATTGTTATGCCAAAGCTGCTGCAGAATCAGCGCGATGGCGTCGAAGTCTTCGGTATCAAACGGTCGGTAGAGAACCCGCGAGACCATGGTGCCTCTTTCTTTTGCGGATGCATATCGAGCACAGTTCTACCACGCCATTGGCATCTAATTATGGTGCCCCTGTGTTCCATGAACTCACCGTGCCCGGTGCCATGCCCATCCCCTCCGCTCGCAAACTTTTTCTGCACATGTGCCCGTTGCGGGGTGCATCGATGCGCTCGATGCGCTACATTAAATCAGTATTTTCAATGCCGCTGCGCGAGCGCTGCAGATCGACGTATCACCGACTCACAGAGCACGGCGGCGTACCAGACAGGAGGACTGCATGGGATCTGATGTGAAGATCGCACGCGCGTTGATCTCGGTTACCGATAAGACGGGCGTCGTCGATTTCGCACGGACGCTGGTTGACGACTTTGGCGTCGAGATCATCTCTACGGGCGGCACGGCTCGTGCCATCGAGGACGCGGGCGTTCCCGTAACCCCCATCGAGGAGTTCACGGGCTATCCCGAGATGATGGACGGCCGCGTTAAGACCCTGCACCCCAAGGTTCATGGCGCGCTGCTGGCCCGCCGCGATTCCGAGCAGCACATGCAGGAGGCGGCTCAGCACGGCATTAAGCTGATCGACCTGGTCGTCGTCAACCTGTACGAGTTCGAGAAGACCGTCGCCAACCCCGAGGTCACCTTCGCGGACGCCATCGAGCACATCGACATCGGTGGCCCCTCCATGCTGCGCTCTGCCGCCAAGAACGCCACGAGCGTTACCGTCATTTCCGATCCGGCCGACTATGATGCCGTCCTGGCCGAGATGCACGAGACCGGTGGCTGCACCACGCTTTCCACCCGTCGTCGCCTGCAGGTGAAGGTCTACCAGACCACCGCCGCCTACGACACGGCCATCTCCCGCTGGCTCGCCGCCCAGGCAAGCGACGTGGCGGACACCTCTGCCAAGCTCGAGATTTCGCTGGAGAAGGTCGACGACCTGCGCTATGGCGAGAACCCGCAGCAGAAAGCCACAGTCTATCGCTTTGCCGAGGGCTGCGAGAACACCGCGAGCTCGCAGTTCCCGCTCGTGGGCTCCAAGCAGATCCAGGGCAAGCCGCTCAGCTACAACAACTATCTGGATGCCGACGCCGCCTGGAACCTGGTCCGCGAGTTCGACGAGCCGGCCTGCGTGATCCTCAAGCACCAGAACCCCTGCGGTTCCGCCGTTGCCGAGGACATCACGGCTGCCTACGACCGCGCTTTTGCCTGCGATCCCAAGAGCGCCTTCGGCGGCATCATCGCCTGCAACCGCGAGGTTCCCTTTGATCTGGTTGAGCATTTTGCCGATCAGAACAAGCAGTTCGTCGAGGTCATCATCGCCCCGAGCTACACTGCCGAGGCGCTCGAGCGCATGGCCAAGCGCCCCAACCTGCGCGTGCTGGCCACCGGCGGCGTGGACCACGGCGCCCAGGTGGAGCTGCGCTCCATCGACGGCGGCATGCTGGTGCAGGAAGTCGACCACGTGACCGAGGATCCCGCGACCTTTACGTTCCCCACCGACCGCAAGCCCACCGACGCCGAGATGGCCGAGCTCGAGTTTGCCTGGAAGGTCTGCAAGGGCGTTAAGTCCAACGCCATCCTGATTTCCAAGGGCAAGGCCGGCATTGGCATGGGCCCGGGTCAGCCTAACCGCGTTGACTCTGCGCTGCTTGCCTGCGAGCGCGCCGAGGACTTCTGCGAGCGCGAGGGCGTGGAGAAGGGCGGCTTTGCCTGTGCAAGCGACGCGTTCTTCCCGTTCCGCGACAACGTCGACGTGCTTGCCGCGCACGGCGTGACCTGCATCATCCAGCCCGGCGGCTCCAAGCGCGACGACGAGAGCATTCAGGCTTGCAATGAGCATGGCATCGCAATGGTCTTCACCGGCGCCCGCCACTTCCGCCACTAAGTTCCGCCCTGGGACAAAATAATCTCTGCAAAAGACGGTCGCTCCGTTTGGAGGGCCGTCTTTTTGGTATAAGAGGACGGAATGACTAACACGAAAGGTACAACCATGCCCCAGATTGATGATGCCGAACTGTTTGGTAATGCCGAGGATCAGCGTGCGTACGAGGACTTTTGCGCCAATCAGGAGGCGGTCGAGAAGTTCACGCTCGACAAGCCCGCGCTTGTCTGCCGTTGGCGCATGTCCAATAAAAAGGTGCCCATGCTCAACCGCCACATTCGCGCACTGTCCGAGCGTCTGGTGCAGGGCGAGCCACTTACCCATAACATGCTCAGCTGGGCCAAACAGCACGTTGAGTGGTCACTAGCCGAGGGCGATTACACCGCACACGACGGCGTGCTCATGCTGGTGATCGACATCAACGGCAACGC
Organism: Collinsella sp.; assembly: GCA_018380195.1. Lineage (GTDB taxonomy): Bacteria > Actinomycetota > Coriobacteriia > Coriobacteriales > Coriobacteriaceae > Collinsella. Next base: position 19,299 of record JAGZUC010000027.1, read on the forward strand.
CGCCATGACGGTGGGGGAGTACGAGCCGCTGGCCGATATTTCGGCCAAGGCGCTGCGTGCCCGCTCTGCCGAGGCCCGCTCCGAAGCCGACGAGACCGGCGTGGCGCCCGAGCTGCTCGCCGCCGTCAACAACGGCGAGCTTGCCTTTGTGGCGCCGGCGGACGAGTGCCTGTGCGGCACGGCGACGCTCATCGAACAGCTGGCCCAGACCAAGGGCATCTCGGTCACGCGCGTAGATATTCCCGCGCAGCTTAAGGGCGCGCTGTTCCTAGTGAGCGACGAGCACGGCGTGGTTCCCGCCACCGACGCCGATGCCGCCGAGCCCGACGCCGCCACGGTCGCCTTCTTTGCCGACGGCTACGAAAAGCTCCGCGCCCGCCGCTCCTAACCTCAAGGTGGGGTGGACTTACTGAAGCGAGCGAACGCGTTCGATGGTGTAGGCGAGCGACAGCTGCTCCATCTCCGAGGCACATTTGTAGCTCAACCCGGTGAGAGCCGTCACCTTATCGAGGCGATATCGAATCGTGTTCGGGTGCTGACCGGTCTGCTCGGCGGTTCGCTCGATTCGCCGGTCGTTCTCGATGAACGCGGCGAGCGTGTATTCCAGCTCGCTGCCATGCTCGCTGTCGTGCTCGCGTATCGGCGAGAGAATCGCCTCCGAGAACGATCGCATCTCCGGGGTTTCCGCAAAAGGCATCACGGTTCTCAGGATGCCGAGCTGAGTATAGCGGACGGGGCTCTCGGCTCGTTGACGAGATAGGCGCTGCGCGTGAATCGCCTGTGAGATCGCCTGCGCCACTGCCTTGTCTCCAAACAGGATGTCGCTGATGCCGAGTCCTCCCGCTCCGCCATCGATACCACCAGCCTCGATGAGCTCCGTGAGCGCCTGCACGATTCGCTCCACATCGAGCGTCTGCTCCGAGTCACTTGTCGCCACGAACAACAGGCCTCCGTCATAGGGCGCCAGCATGTTGTGGCATCCGGCGAGGGGCGATTTTGCACAGAGACTTTCGATTTGCAAAAACGTACGCGGGTCGAGGGGCTCTGCAAACGATGCGAACAGGGCGACCGCTTCGTCCAGAAATGACGGGTTGAGGCTTCGGATTCGTCGGCAGATGGACTCGGGCGATACGTCTGCCCTCAGGGCATCGATCTCGCGCTGTGCGAAGTCGATGGACGCGAGCTGCTCGATATGCCGTTTGACCTCGTAGATGACGCTGTCAAAGAACAGTGAGTCGTCGGTCGTGAGAAAGACCGGATAGTGCCGCGCGTTGGCGTAGCGGATAGCCTGGTCGGGAATCGGGACGTGCAGGACGTTTTTGATGATGAGACCGCTCGTTCCCTTAGCGACGAGGTATTTCACGGCTTCAGTGATGAGGTACGGGTCGTCCTTCGCATAGAGGAAGGTGCTGAGGACGATCTCGTCGGAGCTGAAGTTGGTGCGCTGGTACTTGTTCTTGAGGCCGGGTATGAGCTCATAATCGAGGATTCCGACGCCCGAGACGGCACGCGAGACGCCATCGCTGCCGGCGATTAGGCGGACCGACCTCTCATATTCCCGTGAGAAGTCCGAGACGGTGTATAGCATTAACATCACCTTGTAAATGACTACAATTAGTAACGGTATAAATAGGATATTCGCACATCGGTATGCCGTTGATACGAGAAATTATTCAAATACCTGCCGATAGAATGAAAAACTAGATCGAGAATTGTTGTACATTCCAACAAGAAATGATCCTTGGCGGCATCGTCGCTAAACCATACAGTGGAGCAACGTAAAGCTTTCGCTGAGAGGAGCGATGATGGGTCAGATGGTGGTGCTTTCGGCCGAAGAAGTTTCCAAGGTGCTGACGATCGAGGATGCGATCGCTGCCGTGGAGGAGGCATATCGCCAGAAGGCGACGGGCAAGGGTGTCGCGTGGCCGATGGTATACGAGCAGTTCGAGCCCGGCGTTGCCGATATGGATATTCGCTCGGGCGAGTTGGCGGGAAGCGGCCTCTTTGGTCTCAAGCTCACTGCTTGGTTCTCTCAGAATCCCAAAAAGGGGCTGCCCGAGATTTTTGGCACCACGCTGCTGTGTGACAACGCGACGGGCGAACCTCTCGCGCTGCTCAACGCCTCCGCCGTTACTGGGCTTCGCACCGGTGCCGCCGCTGCACTCGGCGCCAAGTGGCTGGCTCGGGCGGATGCGTCCAAACTGCTTGTTGCGGGTGCCGGCCATATGAGCACATACATGGTGGCGGGCATGCTTGCCGCCTGCCCTAAAGTGAGCGAGGTCAAGGTGTGGGAGCCGGTTTCCGATGCTGCGCCCGAGGCCCGCGTCGAGCGCATGCGAGGCGAGGTCGCCCATATCTTGGGCGCCTGCGAGCATGCTCGCGAGGCATCTACCTATTCCATCGAGGCGACGGCCGACGGCCAGGGTGCCGCGGCAGAGGCCGACATCATCGTGACGATCACACCGGCGACCAAGCCCATCATCCCCGATGCATGGGTGCGCCCCGGTACGCATATCTCCTGCGTCGGTGCCGACATGCCCGGCAAGCAGGAGCTCGCCTCGGCGCTTGTCGCCCGTGCCGCTGTTTACGTTGACGACCGTGGGCAATCGGTCGCGTCCGGTGAGCTGGAGATCCCGGTTGCCGAGGGTGCCATCGCGCCCGAGGACATCAAGGCGGAGCTCGGCGAAGTCATCGCCGGCACGGTTACGGGGCGCTCGGATGACGAGCGGGTGACGGTGTTCGATACGTCGGGCATCGCTGTTCAGGACCTCTCGGCATCGAAGATCGCCTACGACCGCGCCGTCGAGGCGGGGTTGGGCACCGTGGTGGAGCTGTAAGAAAACCAAGGAAAGGAAACGTCATGCAGATTAAAGATTTCGCCGTTGAGCAGTGGATGAACGATTGGGAGACCAAGTGCACCTACAACGTTGCCGAGACGTGCGTTTACTCGCTCACGCTCGACCAGCTGTTCGAGCTTACGAACACCGACAAGAAGGCGTGGCTCGATAGCCTGTGCTCGCGTCGATTCACCTACGGAGACATCGAGGGGCAGCCCGACTTCCTCGAGGGGGTCGCGCGTCTCTACAAGACGGTCGAGCCTGGGCATATCGTGCCCACGCACGGCGCGACCGGTGCGAACTCCCTGGTTATTTCCACGCTCGTCGAACCGGGCGATCATGTAGTCTCCGTCAAGCCCACCTACCAGCAGCTTTACTCGATTCCCGAGATGTGCGGTGCGAAGGTCGATATCCTTCAGCTCGATCGCAAGAACGGCTACCACGTCGACGTCGACGCACTCGATGCCCTGGTGACCGACGATACCAAGCTCATCTGCATCAATAACCCGGACAACCCCACGGGCGCCCTGCTCGATGCCGGCACACTCAAGGCGATTGTTGAGGTCGCGCGCAAGCACGACGCGTGGCTGCTCTGCGACGAGGTCTACCGCTTGCTTACTCAGACGGATGAGTACTCCGAGTCCGCGATCGACCTGTACGACAAAGCCGTCGTCACCGCATCCATGTCCAAGGTCTGGTCGTTCGCCGGCTTGCGTCTGGGCTGGGCGGTCACTAAGAGCCCGGAGCTCCGCCGTGCCCTGCTCTCGCATCGCGACTACAACCTGATTTCCGCCGGCATATTTAGCGAGACGGTGGCGGAGCTGATCTTGGGGAACGCCTCCGTGATCCTCGAGCGCAGCCGTCGCATCGTCCGTCAGAACCTTGCTGTTCTGGAGAAGTGGGTCGAGAGCGAGCCACACCTGTCGTTCGTCAAGCCCGAGGCGGGTACCACCGCTCTCGTGTATTACGACTACGACATCGACTCCATGACGTTCTGCATCGACATGATTAAGAAGTCCGGCGCGCTCGTCACTCCGGGCGATTGCTTCGAAGAGCCCAAGAGCATGCGCATCGGCTATGCATACTCCGATAACACCGATGACCTGCAAAGGGGTCTGGATGCGATTTCTGCCTACCTGCGCACGCTCGAGTAGCTCAATCAGATCACAAGCGCTCGTGCGCGTTAAGGCCTTCCGGTTTGAATCGGAAGGCCTTAACTTGATTTAACTTCTTTCTCTACCAGGTCAATGAGTTCCTGCTGCGTATGGATCCGCATTTTTTGATAGATATGTCGAACGTGCGTTTTGGTGGTGCTGCGGGAAATGGACAGCCGCTCCATAATGGAGGCGGCATTGCGGCCGTGGGCGAGCAGCGCGAAAACTTCGGATTCCCGCTGCGTGAGCCCGCAGGACAATGCAAGCGCGGTGCAGACTTCCTCAAATGCGACTCCGGAGTCCTGTGGACCTTCGACGGTTGCCGGGACCGGGGGAATGAGCGTAATCCGCTCGTCGAACGAGAAGTCGCGCATGGCGAACCAGAGGTAGAGGAAAAACGCGATAGAGCTCCCGACCTGTGCGACAAGGGAGAAGTGTGGGTTCTCGGATTCCAGCCATGCAAGACAGACCCCTAGTCCAGCCGCGATTGAAGACAGTGCCAGGCCTTTCGCCACAGCGAGCATGTCACCGATTGGATTGCGGGCGGCGATGGCGGAAAGCATCGTCCAGATCTCGATGTAGAAGACCTGGGTTGCCACCGTTCCGATTATCTGAGGCAGTCCGAATTGCGCTCCCACCCCCGCGAGGACAAGCGTAAGCGAGGTTACCGTAAGCGATGCGGCAAGTGAGAACATGCGGTCGAAGACGTGGTCGCGCCCATTGCGGGCGACCAGCCAAAGGATGCCGACCACACCGAGGCTGCAAAGGGCCGATACCGACGATGCAGGTGCATCGCCGGCGACCGTCGAGGAGAGACCGAAGATGCCCTCGAACACCGCGATGACACCCATCAACTTACCCTTGGATTCCGGAAAGGCATCCGGGTTGACGGTCGCGAGCTCAAGCGGTGCCACAGATTGGGTATCGCCGCTCAGCGGGAGGAGGGCGTAGGTCGTCGCAAGTGCGAGAATCGTCAAGATAAGGTACAGCGCGGGGTTGCCGGCGGCGGCCGGACCGCTCAGCGCGACGAAGGTATAGGCTCCAGTCATGGCGACCGCAACGGTCATAAACGTGGAGGCGCTTCGATTGCGTGCCAAGCGCACCAGCGCAAGGCAATTTGCGAACGCACGGGGAAGTGCGAGGCAGATATACGCGACCAGAGTAACAAGTGCGTTCGACTGGAATATGCCGTGCCAGCAGAGGAATGCTCCGACGACGGACAAGACGAGCATCGAAGGACGGAATACCTTTCCTTCAAGGAACGTCGCGTGACGCGATGCCGCAAACACTAGGGGGAGAAAAGCGGCCCCGTAAAGGCAGGCGCACGTTGCCGGGAGCCAATCGGCGATGAGCGACAGCTGAGGATAGAAACCTTCGCTCTGGAGTATGGTGATCGCCAGCAGCATGGCGACGGGGAACAATGCCGCGCTGTCGATAGCGCCTTCGTTCTTGCCGTTCAAACCTTGATCGATACCGTTCACCGCGTCTCATCCCATTGGGTCGATGTGCATTTTTGCAGGTAAAACGACACTGTCGCCGTCGTAGCAACTCAAAGCAATCGCAAAGGAGACGTACGCCATGCAAACCCTGCTACAAGAGATTAACGCCCTGCAAAAGCAGATGATAGACGATAGGAGGTGGCTCCATCAACATCCCGAGACCGGATACGACCTCGTCGAGACGACGGCTTACGTTCGGAAGCGCCTCGAATCGATGGGCTATGAAGTGTCTGAGATTATCGAGAGCGGGCTTGTTTGCACTGCGGGCGACCCGACGGCCCGCCCGTGCATCCTGCTGCGTGCCGACATGGATGCGCTTCCACTTGCCGAGCAGGCTGACCTCCCGTTCGCGTCGACCAATGGCAATATGCACGCTTGCGGACATGACTTCCATGCCACTATGCTGCTTGGGGCGGCTCAATATCTCAAGAACCATGAGAGCGAGCTCGCCGGGTGCGTGAAGCTCATGTTTCAGCCCGACGAGGAGGCAGTCGACCCTCGTGAGACGACCGGTAATCAGGCGATGATCGATGCCGGTGTTCTTGAGAACCCGCAGGTTGATGCTGCATTCGCAATACATGTCTGCCCCGTCGGCGTACCTGGCTGCACCGTCGGTAGCATCAAGGGTACCTCGTTCTTCTCTGTCGATGACGTCGAGGTTCATATCCAGGGGACCGGCACTCATGGGGCGCAGCCACAGAAGGGCGTCGACGCGCTCAACATCATGTCCCATATCCATTTGGCGCTTCAGGAAGTTATCGCACGTGAGGTCAACCCGTATGAGGCGAACGTGCTGACGTTTGGGAAGATGGAAGGTGGAACCGCCGCTAACATTATTTCCGATCATGCATTTATGCTCGGTACGCTGCGCACCACCAACGAGGAGACGCGCCATCGTCTGCATACGCGTATCACTGGGATCGTTGAGAACACCGCACGCGCATTCGGAGGCACGGCAACCGTCGAGTTCCTGCGCGGGCTTCCCACCGTTTGGAACGATCCGGCCCTGACTGATGAGCTCGAGGAAGCATACGAGCAGGGGACGGGCAAGCGTACTCTGCACCTTGCCGAGCCGTTTTCTGGATCGGATGACTTCGGTGCGATGTCGCATGCCGTTCCCTCGACATATTTTCTCTTGGGTTGCACGCCCGAAGGCGCGGAGGAGATTCCGCTGCACAACCCTGCCCTTGTTTTAGATGAGAACGCCTTGGTTGAAGGTGCTGCGCTTTTCGCGGCCGCCGCGACCGGCTGGCTCGTCCGTCACGCTCAGTTCGAATAGTCGGGAGTCACTATGAGCGAAGCAATTGAGAAACCGAAGAAGAAAAAGGGACTCAATTCCTATCTCATTCTCGTGGCTTGCCTTATAGGTGTGGCCGTCATCACCTGGATCGTCGCGGCGTTCTCGTCTGACGTCTCGCGCGCGACCATGGCCGAGTTCCTCAGCTCGCCTGTCCAGGGATTCTCGGGCGCAATGCCCGTCTGCTTCTTCGTCATTGTGCTCGGCGGATTCCTCGAGATCGTGTCTGCTACTGGCGCCCTCGATACCGGCATCGCCGCGCTCATCCGTGCCATGAAGGGCAAGGAGCTCATGCTCATTCCCGTCCTTATGACGCTGCTTGGCATCTGCGGTTCGACCTACGGCATGTGCGAGGAAACGGTCCCCTTCTACTTCATTATTGGCAGCGCTATGTATGCCGCCGGGTTCGACACTCTGACCTCGGCAATGATGGTACTTTTGGGTGCCGGTGCCGGCTGCATCGGGTCGACGGTCAACCCGTTCTCCGTCGGCGTCGCTAAGGCCGCCCTTGCCGACTTGGGCTATGCCGTCAACGAAGGCCTGCTGCTTGGCATCGGCTTTGTCATGCTTGTGATCGCCGAGGGCTCGGCCATCGCCTTTGTCATGCATTATGCAAAAAAGGTCCGCAGCAATCCTGAGGCATCGCTTCTGAGTCCTTCCGAGCGCAAGGCCGCTGCTGAGGAGTTTTCCGGTGTAAAGAACGACGAGGAGAAGGTTTTGACCGGCCGTCAGCGCGCCGTGCTTGTCCTGTTCGCCGTCTCGTTCGTTGTTATGATTGTGTCGTTTGTCCCTTGGGAAAGCTTTGGTATCAACCTGTTCACCATCGGCGGAACCGACAAGGACATGTCGACTGCCTGGAGCTCATTTCTCACCGGTGTTCCACTGGGTCAGTGGTACTTTAACGAGTGCACCACCTGGTTTTTGCTTATGGGCATTATCATCGGTATCGTCGGAGGCTTCTCCGGCGACGAGATCGTCAACACGTTCCTCAAGGGCGCTGCGGGCATCCTCGACATCGCCTTGGTCATTGCGCTCGCCCGCGCCATCTCCGTGCTTATGTCGGCAACCGGTCTTGATATCTGGCTGCTCAACAGCGCTGCCGGTCTGCTGGCCCATGTCCCCGCGCCGATCTTTGCCATCGGCTCCATGGTGGTTTACCTGCTGCTCTCCTTTGCCATCCCCTCCAGCTCGGGTATGGCAACGGTCTCCATGCCCATCATGGGTCCGCTTGCCATCCAGCTGGGGCTTTCTCCCGAGGTCATGATCATGATCTACGTGGCGGCACACGGCCTGATCCTCCTGTTCACCCCGACGTTCGGCGTGCTTATCGCCGGCCTACAGATTTCCAAGGTCGAATACTCGACGTTCCTTAAGCTCATCTCCAGGTATCTGCTGGGGCTTGGAATCGTTCTGATGGTGTTGCTCACCATTTGCATGACCGTTTTGTAGCGCAGATGCCCGGGCAGGTGCTGTCTGCCCGGGACGTTAGGGTCACATCGTTGGATATGAAGGTTTGTCAGCACATGCGCCCCGTTCTATTTCAGATATTCAATGGCGTGGTCTTGACGACCTGGATGATGTCGACGCGGAGAGCGTCCACGGCATAACGCCGAACACTTTTGTCACATTGGGTGCCCACGGGGTCGTATCGCTGCGGCGCCGTGGGCATAATGGTGTGGAAGGTGCAAGTTGCGCGAAATGGGAGGACACATGGCGCTGATCTATATCGTTGAGGACGACGAACCCATCCGTCGCGAGCTTGCCGACATTCTGTCCCGTGCCGGGTTTGAGGTTGAAGCCTGCGAATCGTTCGAGCACGTCTCGCGCGACATCCTGGCCGCCGCACCCGACCTGGTGCTGCTCGACCTCACGCTTCCCGTCAAAGACGGCCAGCATATCTGCCATGAAGTCCGCCGCGAGTCCGAGGTCCCCATCATCGTCCTCACGTCGCGTACAACCGAGATCGACGAGGTCATGGCCATGACACTCGGCGCGGACGACTTTGTCCCCAAGCCCTACAGCGCCCGTGTGCTCGTGGCGCGCATCAATGCGCTGCTGCGTCGCACCTCGGCGGCCGGCGAGCGCAGCACGCTCGTCCACAAGGGGCTGGAGCTCGACCTTGCCCGCTCCGCGGTCACCAACACGGCAACCGGCGACAGCACCGAACTCACCAAAAATGAGCTGCGCATTCTGTCGCTACTCCTGAGCCGCGCGGGCAAAATCGTCTCGCGCTCGGCCATCATGCAGGACCTGTGGGACTCCGATGCCTTTGTGGACGACAATACGCTCACCGTCAACATCAACCGCCTGCGCACTACGCTCGAAAAAATCGGCATCAAGGGGTATCTGACCACGCACCGCGGCCAGGGCTATTCGGTCTAGGGGCCGGCCATGTCGTTTGCCAAGTTCTTTAAAGACGCGCTGCTCCCCGTCGCCGTATGGACGTGCGGCGTGCTGTTGAGCTGCTTTGTGCTGACGGTCGCCGGGGCGCCTGTCTCTATCGTGGTCATTGCGGTCGGCGTGTCTCTTATCTTTGGCATGCTCGGCATTGTGATCGAGTACGCGCGCCGTCGTCGTTTTTTGCATCAGCTGGAGCGCGCGGCCGAGGAGCTGGAAAGCCCTGCATGGGTGCAAGAGATGGTGCAGTGTCCGACCTATGCCGAGGGCGAGCTCGAATACGAGGTCTTGCGCCGCGTGGGCAAGGCAGCTTGCGATGAGGTTGCAGAAGGACGCCGTCAGACCGACGACTATCGCGACTATATCGAGAGCTGGGTCCACGAGGCCAAGCTGCCCCTGGCGGCAGCTCATCTGATCCTGGAAAACCTGGACGGCAGTGAAGGTGACCTGTCGCGCGTGGACGACTTGGGCTGCGAACTCGCCCGCGTGGAACGCTATATCGACCAGGCGCTGTACTATGCGCGCTCGGAGGTCGTGGAGCGCGACTACCTGATCCGCCGCTGGGATCTTAAGACCCTGGTGACGGGTGCGATTAAGGCCAATGCGCGCGAACTTATCGCGGCACATGTGGCGCCAGTGTGCGAGAACCTCGATTTTGAGGTGTTTACCGACGAGAAGTGGCTCGAGTTTATTCTGGGCCAACTCATTCAAAACAGCATCAAATACGCCCGCGAGGATGGTGCGAAGATCATGTTTTCGGACGCGCTGCTGGACGAGGGCCTGGCGAGCGAGCGCATTGAGCTCACCGTTGCCGACAACGGTTGCGGCGTGAGTGCGGCTGATCTGCCGCGCGTGTTTGAGAAGGGCTTTACCGGCGACAACGGCCGCACGACCAAGCGCGCAACGGGCATCGGCCTCTACCTGGTGGCGCGCCTATGCTCCAAAATGGGCATCGACGTCACCGCAGCGTCCGAGCCCGGCGAAGGCTTCACCGTAACCTTTGCCTTCTCAACGAACAAATTCCAATATTTCGAGTAGGCTCGCTTTTGCTGTTATTCTCTGGGCTATGTTCACGTTCGGGAACATAGCTGAAGCAGCGGGCGCAATATTCCCGAACGTGAATATAGGTGTTACCTGGAAAGCAATGTTCCCGTTCGGGAACATTGCTATATAGTTCTATACTATGTTCACGAATGGGAACATAGCTAAGGGGCGACATGAGAACGGTGAGAACGACTAAAGTGCTCGATGGGCGTATCAAACTCAAGCCGTCAGAAACTGCTTTCTCGGAACGCATGGTTTTCGATCCGGGCGAGATGGGGAAGGCCCTTAGGCTTAGAAGGCGTGAACTTGGTCTAACTCAACGCGACGTCGCGACTATGACGGGTCGCAGCCTTCGTGTGATAGGCGATATCGAGCGGGGGCGGACAACGGTCGAAATCGGCGTCATTTTCGACTACGCCTCCATCGTGGATATCGATTTTATTCTGAAGGTGAGGGGAAAATAATGGGCGGCACGCTGTTCGTTCATCGTGAGTTTAAGGGATCCTACCAGCTGCTTGGCATATTGGAAGAGAATGCTGGGCTTCCGCTATTCACCTATGTCCCCGAGTACCTCGAGAATGCTGACGCGGTTCCGATTTCGTCCTCGTTGCCCTTGTCGGCCGAGACATTCAGCCCGGACGTAACGAGCTCCTTTTTCTCCGGCATTATTCCAGAGGGACAGCTCAATAGAGACCTTGAGAAAAAGGCTCGGGCGGAACGCGGCGATTACTTTAAGGTCCTCGATTTGGTTCGCAACGAACCCGTCGGCGCTTTGATTTTGACGCGAGAACCTTCGGCCGACGGTCTCGAAATGGGCTATGAGGAGATAGGGGAGAAGCAGCTGAACAAGCTGGCGTACGCGCCAGCGGAGGTGGCCTTTGGTCTTGCGCTCGAGAGTCGAATTTCCCTTGCGGGCGCTCAGGCGAAAATCGGCCTCTACCATGCGGGTGATGACTCATGCGGCGGATGGTATCTGCCCCACGGGGCAGCCCCATCGACGCATATCCTCAAAGCGGGGTCGAAGGCGTTTCCGGGCGAGACGGTTTGTGAAGCGATGTGCGTGAGAGCTGCTTCGCTGATGGATCTATCAGCCGAAGAGTGCTTTCTAATTCGAGTTGAAGATGCCGAACCGATTATCGCCGTGAAGCGGTTTGACCGAGCGATGTCTAATGGTGGTCGTTCGCTCGATGGGCTGCTGGTTCCAAATCGTCTGCACCAGGAGGACATTTGTCAGGCAAAAGGCATTTCGCGCGAGCTTAAATATGAGCCAACGGGCGTCAATTACCTGGGGCTTATCGTCGACGCGGTGCGAAGGGTGTCGACGAATCAGATGGAGGATAGGTTTCTTGTTGGCTATAACCAACTGTTCGATTATGCCGTAGGAAACTGCGACAACCATCTTAAGAATTGGTCACTCGTGTGGGACGAGGACTGGAAGCAAGTGAGGTTGGCGCCGCGGCGGAAGCCGAAAAATCGATGATGTGACTCGCGAGTCGGTGTTGAGGCAAATGGCCGAGGCGGGTTTGCCCCAGGGGATCGTCACCGGAATGATTAACGACACCTGCAGTGAGGTGCCAGACGCACTGAGAGATGCAGCGCGCAGCCTCAAAGAAGAAGGTTTCCCTGAGGCAGAAGCAATGTTCGATAAGATCATTCCAGAAGTACAAACCCGCCTAAACAGAATCGCCCCATAACAAAAACGTGCCGCCCCAAACGGGGCGGCACGCCATCTTTTAATCTGATAACTCGTTGAAGTACGGTGACGAAGGCGCAAGGCCGGGAGGGGCTATCTAAGCCGACATCCCGCAGCCGCGAAGCGGCGAGGACGTCGGCGTGATAACCCCGCAGGCCTTGCGCCGACGGGAAGGAACCTACTTCACGACCAAAATGTCGCAGTCCGTGTTACGCAGCAGGAACGTCGAAATCGAGCCCAGCAGCGCATACTTAATCGAGGATAGGCCGCGGGCACCGCAGAGCACCAGGTCGGGCTTGACCACGTCGAGCATCTCGTCCTTGAGGGTTTCGCGAATGCGGCCGGCGCGAATCATAACTTCGACCTCGGGAATGTCGGGATTGGCCTTGGCTTCCTCGAGCTGCTTGGCGATCGAGTTGTTAAAGGCCTCCTCCAAGCCATTAACTAGGTCGACCGGGTAGGCTCCGGCACTCTCGAGCGCCGTCGAATCAATCACGTGCCCGATAATCAGCTTGGCGCCGTTGTTCGCGGCGACCTTGATGGCGCGCGCGAGCACAAAATCCTGCTGCTCAGTACCGTCGAGTGAAACAAATACCTTGGTGTAGCCCTCGTTCATGGTTTCCTCCTTGGTCTATCGCACGGGCGCGGGGCTCGTGCGTCGGGCGGACGCGGGTGCGTTGGCCGCCGGACACTTTACCTTGTTGCAGTTATACCCAAGGATTCCAGTTTGACCGCTCGCAATTCTGTGAACGGGCGAGTTTTTTGGTAAGGGTCGGTTTGGGCACGCCGTTACGGTTGATAATGGGACATCGCCCGCATCGTCCGCAGAACATCTACCGGCGGGTGTCAAACGAGGGGGTCCCTTTGGATATTATCGAGCTTCTAAAATCTGCCTTCATGGGCCTGGTCGAGGGCATCACCGAATGGTTGCCGGTTTCGTCGACGGGCCACATGATCTTGGTGGACGAGTTCGTCAAGATGAACGTGAGCGAGACGTTCTGGAATATGTTCCTGGTCGTGATTCAGCTTGGCGCCATTCTGGCCGTCTGTGTGCTGTTCTTCCACGAGCTCAACCCGTTCTCGCCTAGCAAGGGCAAGGAGGGCCGTCGCGACACCTGGGTGCTGTGGGGCAAGATCGTGCTCGGCTGTATTCCCGCCGCGGCGATTGGCCTGCCGCTCAACGACTGGATGGAGGAGCATTTCTATAACGCTCCCGTCGTGGCGCTGGCGCTCATCGTGTACGGCGTGCTGTTTATCGTGATCGAGAACTGGCGTGCCAGCAAGCGCGAGGAAATGGCCGTTGCGGGTTCGTTTGGCTCGCGCGCCGTGGTGGCGGGCGGACGTCCCGCCGGTGCGCACTTTGCGGCGCCCGCGGCGGCTGTTGCCGAGGATGAGGACGATGACGAGGACCTGGACTTTGGCTCCATCACTACGCTCGAGGACCTGAGCTGGAAGACGGCGCTGGGCATCGGTTGCTTCCAGGTACTTTCGCTGGTGCCGGGTACGTCGCGCTCTGGCTCCACCATCATCGGTGGCCTGCTTTTGGGCTGCACGCGCTCGGTGGCATCCAAGTTCACGTTCTTCCTGGCCATCCCCGTTATGTTCGGTGCGAGCGCGCTCAAGCTGGTCAAGTACTTCATTAAGGGCGGCACGTTTGGCGCCAACGAGGTCGCCATCTTGGGCGTGGGCTGCGTCGTGGCCTTTGTGGTTTCGCTCATCGCCATCAAGTGGCTCATGGGCTTTGTCCGTCGTCACGACTTTAAGTGCTTCGGCGTCTACCGCATCGTCCTGGGCATCGTGGTGCTCGCATACTTCTTCGTCCTGGAGCCTATGCTCGGCCTGTAACTTGGTTGACGCTGCGCGGCGTCCAGAGCGACAACTTGTCATTCAAAGAGGGCGGCATGACCAAAAGGTCTATGCCGCCCTCTTTTCATGCCAATTTGTTCGCTCTGGCCGCCGCTCGCTGCCGTTGCCATGGCATCGGCGGCTCCGAGATTGGCGCATTGGGGGTCAGGTTTCTTTGCATCAACGTGGTGCAGACTAACCTGACCCCATTGCGCCAAATCTGCTGGGGCTGGCCCTACGGTGGCGGACGGAGTCGTGGTGTGATTTGCGTCGGTGTCCGCGCGGCTCGGTATACTGGTACGGCTCAAACTATGGCGCTGCCCGCAGGCGCGCCGTCCGTCAGATGAGGAGTCGCCCATGACCCAGCCCTTGCCCTGGGAAAAGAACGCCGCGGTACCCGTGCCGCCTGCGCCGGAACCCGTGCCGCTCGATGCATACACCGCCCCCGCTGCGCCGGAGCCCGAGCTCGTTCCGCTCGACATCTACGACGCTCCCGCGCCGGCGCCCAAGCCTGCCAAGCCGCTCGTCGACATCGACAGCCTTAATCCCGCCCAGCGCGAGGCGGTCCTGACCACCGAGGGCCCGTTGCTGGTGCTCGCCGGCGCCGGCTCGGGCAAGACCCGCGTCTTGACCTTCCGCATCGCACATATGCTCGGCGACCTGGGTGTTAGGCCTTGGCAGGTTCTTGCCATCACGTTTACCAACAAGGCTGCGGCCGAGATGCGCGAGCGTCTGGCGGCACTCATCCCAAGCGGCACCCGTGGCATGTGGGTGTGCACCTTCCATGCCATGTGCGTGCGCATGCTGCGCGAGGACGCCGACCTGCTGGGCTACACCGGCCAGTTCACCATCTACGATGACGATGACTCAAAGCGCATGGTGCGTGACATTATGCAGGCGCTCGGCATCGAGCAAAAGCAGTTCCCCATCAACATGATCCGCAGCAAGATCAGCTCGGCCAAAAACGCCATGATCGGGCCCGAGGACATGCTCAAATCCGCTGACAGCCCCAATGACAAAAAGGCCGCGCAGGTCTACCTGGAGCTGGAGCGCCGCCTGCGCGCCGCCAACGCGATGGACTTCGACGACCTGCTCGTGCGCACGCTCGAGCTGCTGCGCACCCGCCCCGAGGTGCTCGATAAGTACCAGGAGCGCTTCCGCTACATTAGCGTCGACGAGTATCAGGACACCAACCACGTCCAGTACGAGATCGCCAACCTGCTGGCCGCCAAGTACCAAAACCTCATGGTCGTGGGCGACGACGACCAGTCCATTTATAGCTGGCGCGGCGCCGACATCACCAATATCCTGGACTTTGAGAAGGACTTTAAAAACTGTAAGACCGTCAAGCTGGAGCAGAACTATCGCTCTACGGGCCATATCCTGAGCGCCGCCAACGCCGTGGTGCGTCACAATTCGCAGCGCAAAGACAAGCGCCTGTTTACGGCCGAGGGCGATGGCGAGAAGATCCAGGCCTTCCAGGCGAGCGACGAGCGCGACGAGGGTCGCTGGATTGCCGGCGAGATCGAAAAGCTGCATGCCAAGGGTACGAGCTATGACGATATCGCCGTGTTCTATCGCACCAACGCCCAGTCGCGTATCCTCGAAGATATGTTCCTGCGCGCGGGCGTGCCCTACAAGATCGTGGGCGGCACGCGATTCTTCGACCGCGCCGAGATCCGCGACGTCATGGCCTACCTCAAGATGATCGTGAACCCGGCCGACGAGATGAGCGTCAAGCGCGTCATCAATACGCCGCGCCGCGGTATCGGCTCCACCTCGATCCAAAAGATTGAGCAGCTGGCGCGCGACAACCGTTGCTCGTTCTTCCAGGCCTGCGAGATCGCGTGCGCCGAGACCGGCATGTTTAGCGCCAAGGTCCGCAATGGCCTGTCGAGCTTTGTGTCGCTGGTGCGCGAGGGCCGCCGCATGGACGGCGAGCTCAAGGACGTCGTCGAGATGATTGTCGACAAGACGGGCCTGCTGCAGGCATTCCGCGCCGAGGGCACCATGGAGTCCGAGAGCCGCGCCGAGAACATCCAGGAATTCTTGGGCGTTGCTGCCGAATTTGAAGAGACGCACGAGGATATCGAGGGTACGCTCGAGAGCTTGGAAGAGCTGCGCGCGGCTGGCGTTGCCGATGTACCGGCCGGCGCCGAGTCCGAGCCCGTCGTGGTGAGCGCGCCTGCGCCCGAACCGGGGCCGTCTGCCCCGGCATCCTCGTTTGAGGCGCTCGTTGGCGCGCGTGATGCCGCGGGTTCCAATCCGCTCGATAGCCTGGCGGCCCCGGCGCTTTCTCCGCAGGATGCCCTGGCCGCCGCCATCGCGGGCAACGCGTATGCCGCGCCGACGGAGTTGCCGGCGGGCGCCGTGCATGCCGACGAGATCGAGCGCACCTACGGTCCGCTCACCTGCAAGGCGCTGCCGGCACTCATGGAGTGGCTGGCCCTGCGCTCCGACTTGGATTCCCTGGCCGGCGAGACGCATGCCATCACCATGATGACCATCCACTCCGCCAAGGGCCTGGAGTTCCCCGCGGTGTTCGTGGCCGGCATGGAGGAGGGCATCTTCCCGCACGTGCACGACTTTGGCGGCAGCGATGACCCGGGCAAGCTCGAGGAGGAGCGTCGCCTGGCCTACGTTGCCATCACGCGTGCCCGTAAGCGACTGTTCTTGACCTATGCGGCCACACGTCGCACCTACGGTTCGACCTCTGCCAACCCGCGCTCGCGCTTCCTCAACGAGATTCCGTTTGAGGATATCGAGTTTAGCGGTATCGGCTCTGCCGGTTTTGAGGGCACGGGCTGGGAGAAGCGCGGCGACCGTCACGGCACCTTTGGCTCGGGCATGGGCTCGGACATGTATGGCGGCAAGGTGTTTGGCTCGCATACGCGCTCGACCGGCGGTTCCGGTTCGCGCGGCGGATCGAGCTTTGACGATTTCTTTGGCGGCAGCAGCTACGGGACCGAGCGCCATCGTGGGGTTTCGCCCGATGCCGGTCGCGTTGCCTCGACCTTTGGCTCGGGCGCGCCGCGAGCCAAAAAGCCCTCGTCCAAGGTGTCCCCGACGGTGGAGCGCAAGGTCGATCGCGCCAGCGCGTCGCAGGACTTTGCCGCGGGCGATACCGTGAGCCACAAGACCTTTGGCACGGGTACCGTGATCTCGGTCGCCGGAGACATGATCGAGGTTCAATTCGAAAAGACCGGCCAGACCAAAAAGCTGATGAAGGGTTTTGCACCGATTGTTAAGCTGAATGCCTAACTGCGAGGTTGACCGGGCGTGCCGGGGGCTTTGGTCGCCTGCTTGGACAGTCCTGCTCGCACGGAGAGCACATTAAGTGCTCTCCGGCTCGTGCGGAACTCGCGATCGACCAAAGCCCCCGGCGCGCCCTCTTCCTTGTGGCGTTTTGGCCTGCAGCTTGCGAACGTTGCTTTGCCCGTTCGCTTTTTGATCTGGAGAGCCGGGTGGGCTGATAGATAGATACGAGTAGGGGCTCTCCCGTACATGGACGGGAGAGCCCCTTGTTGCGTTTGGGCTGTTGGTGCGACCTAGAGGTGCGAGATGATCAGTTCCATCTTGCCTTCAAGTTCAATCTGGTCCACGGTGCTCGGAGCCAGTAGGTGGCTTCCCTTGTGGACGGGGTCGCCGCAGATGGTGCCTTCGCCGTCGATGACCGACAGACACATGAAGGGCCAGCGCTGGTCGAGGGTCTTGCTGCCGTTAACGCGCACGCGATCGACGGTGTAGCAGGGGCAAGATTCGAGCTCGGTCACGCCATCCACCTCGGGTGCGGTCACCGTGCCGTCGGTCGGAGCCTGAGCATCAAAGTTTATGCAGTCGAGGCTCTGCTCAATGTGCAGGGGACGCAGTTTGCCGTCGGTGCCGGGGCGGTCGTAATCATACAGGCGATACGTCACGTCGCACGACTGCTGCGTTTCCAAAATGAGCGTGCCGGCCTTGATGGCGTGAACGGTACCGGAATCAATCTGGAAAAAGTCGCCCTTGTGGATCGGTACTACGTTGAGCATGTCGTCCCAGCGGCCGTCCTTGATCATCTGTGCGGCCTCGGTGCGGTCTTTAGCACGCTGGCCGACGATGATCGTGGCGCCGGGCTCGCAATCCAGCACGTACCAGCACTCGGTTTTACCCAGGCTGCCGTTCTCGTGCTCGGCGGCGTACTCGTCGTTGGGATGAATCTGGATCGAAAGGTCGTCCTTGGCGTCCAGAATCTTAATGAGCAGCGGGAACTCCTTGCCCTCGCAATTGCCAAAAAGTTCACGGTGCTCGGCCCACAGCCACGACAGCGTGTGACCGGCGTACGGTCCCTCAGCAATCTGGCAGTCGCCGTTGGGATGGGCCGAGATAGCCCAGAACTCACCGATGGGACCTTCGGGAATGTCGTAACCAAATACGGTTTCGAGCTGGCGGCCACCCCAGATCTTCTTGCGGAAGAACGGCGTCAGTTTAATCAAATCGGACATATTCATACCTCCATTGTGTTGCGCGGGCGCCGCGCAAAGCAGCGTAAAACGAGCGCCCGCATGACTACAAAAACCTACGCCAACGTTACATTGTGCAACTCAAAGCGGTCGCCAACGTTGCGCGAGGTCGAATACTCAAAGGCGGCGCCGCTGTCCAAAAAGCCAATCTGGGTGAGCTCGAGCAGGGGAGAGCCAGGTTTGGTGTCCAGACGCTCGGCTTCTTCCTCGGTTGCTGCCACGGCGCGAATGGTACGGTGGAAGCTCGAAATCTTCAGCCCACATTGCTCGCGGATGAAGCGGTAGAGCGATTCGTACAGGTCCTTCTTTTTAAGGCCCGGAATCAGCTCGAGGGGCATGTAGGTGTACTCGATAACGATGGGCTTCTCATCGGCCTGACGCACGCGCACGATGTGATAGGCAAAGTCATCCTCGGCAATTCCCAGCTGGGCTGCGATGTTCGCTGGTGGATTAACGATCGAGAAATCGTAGACCACCGAGGTCACCTTCTCTCCGCGGTGCTCATGCGAAAAACCCTGGGCACGGTCGTTTTTGCCCTGGAAAAACGCCTGGCCGGGAAGCCCCGCCGTGTCCTTAACGTAGGTACCCGATCCGCGTCGGCTGGTAATAAGACCTTCCTCGGTGATTTGTTCAATAGCTCGTTTGACGGTGATTTTGGAAACGCTATAGAGCTCGCAGAACTCAACGACGGTGGGAAGCTTGTCGCCCGGTTTAAGAGCGCCATTCTCGATGCTTCGGCGAATATCTGCAGCTATCGCCTCGTATTTGGGAATCAAGGAACCTCCTTTCCAACTTGATTGAGAATAAAAGAAAGTATAGTCAACGCCTAAGTATCTCTATTGAGTTATTGAAAAGTTCGAGAACGATAAAATCAAAAGACGCCCCGCTTGTAAAATCAGAGCGTTTTAAATGATAAACATCTGAGTAGTGTCGTGTTGAGAAATGATCGGTCCGAGGACGGGACCGAACCGATATAGCGGCCAGCGAACCGAATCTCGTACTCTGCGTTTCCCCAGATAAAACCTGCCAAAACAAACCTGTCCCTTTTTGGTAGGTTTTTGCCTTGGGAGCGGTACCATACAGGCAATGTTTAAACGAGAAAGGTGGGCTCCCATGGAACCTAAACAGTACTACATCGGCATTGACGTCGGCGGCACTTCGGTTAAGGAGGGCCTGTTCGACGAGGACGGAAACCTGCTGGCCAAGGCCAGCGTGCCCACGCCTCCCATCGTTGACGCTGCGGGCTTTGCCGCGGTGACCGAGGCTATCGACCAGGTGGTCGCCAAGGCGCAGATTCCGCGCGCCTTTGTGGCGGGCATTGGCCTGGCCGTTCCGTGCCCCATCCCGGCATCGGGCGATGCCAAGGTCAAGGCCAACATTGCCATTAACCTGCCCGAGCTGAGGATTGCCATTCAAAAGCACTGTCCCGACGCGGTCGTTAAGTACGAGAACGATGCCAACGCCGCTGCCATGGGTGAGGCCTGGCTCGGTTCTGCCAAGGGCGTGCAGAACGTGGTGATGGTCACCATCGGTACCGGCGTGGGCGGCGGCGTTATCGTTAACGGCGACGTGGTATCGGGCGTTGTGGGCGCCGGCGGCGAGATTGGTCACATGTGCCTGAACCCGGCCGAGGAGCGTACCTGCGGCTGCGGTGGCCATGGCCACCTGGAGCAGTATTCCAGCGCCACCGGCGTGGTGAGCAACTACCTTGCTGAGTGCAAGAAGGCGGGCGTCGAGCCCATCGAGCTCACCGGCCCCTCAGATTCCAAGGACGTGTTCCAGGCCTGCCGCGAGGGCGACAAGCTCGCACTGGCAGCTGCCGATACCATGGCCGACTACCTCGGCCGCGCCCTGGCGCTTATTGCCAACGTGGTCGACCCCGAGATGTTCCTGATCGGCGGCGGTGCGTCTGCCTCGGCCGATGTCTACCTCGACGCCGTTCGCGAGCACTTCCAGCGCTACGCGCTTTCCGCCTCGCGCGAGACGCCCATTAAGGTCGCTTCGCTCGGCAACGACGCCGGCATCATCGGTGCCGCCTACGTAGCCCTGCGCGCTGCCGGCAAATAGCTGGTGCAAGGGGGTCGGGTTGCTTTGCACCAACATGGTGTAAAAGGGACAGCCTTGGCCTCCGTGCCTGCCCCAAAATATGCCGTGGCCCTTCCGTTTGCGAAGGCTCGGCATCGGCGTGCTACCATAGCTACGTCCAAGTACACATATCAAGTGGAGGAAACCCATGGCAAACGTTCTTGTCTTTGGTCACCAGAACCCCGATAACGACGCCATCATGAGCGCCGTCGTCCTGTCCCAGCTGCTCAACCAGGTTGAGTATGCCGGCAACACCTACGAGGCCTGCGCCCTTGGTCAGCTTCCGGCAGAGTCCGCCAAGCTGCTCGCCGACGCCGGCATTGCCGAGCCCCGCGTGATCGATTCCGTCGAGGCCGGTCAGCTCGTCGTCCTCACCGACCACAACGAGTCTGCCCAGTCCGTCGCCGGCCTTAAGGACGCCACGGTCTTTGGCGTCGTCGATCATCACCGCATCGGCGACTTCGAGACCGCCGGCCCGCTGCACTACATCTGCCTGCCCTGGGGCTCCAGCTGCACCATCGTCACCAAGCTCGCCGGCGTGCTCGGCGTTGAGCTTTCCGACGTCCAGGCCAAGCTGCTGCTCTCGGCCATGATGACCGACACGCTCATGCTCAAGAGCCCCACCACCACCGATGTCGACCGCGCCGTCGCCGCCAAGCTCGGCGAGCAGGTGGGCGTCGACCCGGTCAAGTTTGGCATGGAGGTCTTCCTCACCCGTCCGTCCGGCTCCTTCACCGCAGCCGAGATGGTCGGCAACGACATCAAGATGTTCGAGCCCGCCGGCAAGAAGCTGCTCATCGGCCAGTACGAGACCGTCGACAAGAGTCGTGCGCTCGGCATGATCGACGAGATTCGCGAGGCCATGCGCGCCTACGCCGCCGAGAAGGGTGCTGACGGCATTGTCCTGTGCATCACCGACATCATGGAGGAGGGCTCGCAGGTCCTGCTCGAGGGCGAGACCGAGGCCGCTCAGAAGGGCCTGGGCATTGCCGACGAGCACGACGGCGTCTGGATGCCGGGCGTCCTCTCCCGTAAGAAGCAGGTCGCTGCCCCCATCATGGCCGCCTGCTAGGTTTAGTTCACTAAACGCCACGACCGGATCGCGGACGCCCCGCGCTCCGGTCGTTTTTTGTGCACGGCGCCGCGTCGTCTCTTGGACAGGCGTGCCCGTGCCGTTGGGCAAATAATGTTCAACCTGTGGTTCCGCTTTTCGGCCACGCCTGCGTGCTTGTCGTGCAGGGTAGGCTAGATGCAAGCGTAATACGTTAGAGCGCGGCGCCGCCACTTGGGCGGGCCGTGCTTTTTTAAGACGGGAGCCTTCCCGTGAAAGGAGCCGCCCATGGCAGCACCCGAGCAGCTGTTCAACGTTCGTGAGCGCAAGCGTTTTGAGCGTCACGACATCTGGGAGCGCATTGCCGAGAACGGCACGATTTCCGCCGCCGTCATGGTGATCGCTGCCATCGCCGCCGTCATTTGCGCCAATACCGATGCCTACGAGGCCATCCATCACTTTTTGGAGACCCCGCTGTATGTGGGTCTGGGCAACCTTACGGCCGGTCTCACCGTTGAACTTTTCGTCAACGACTTCCTCATGGCGATTTTCTTTTTGCTAGTGGGCATTGAGCTTAAGTACGAGATGACGGTCGGCGAGCTCAAGAATCCGCGTCAGGCCATGCTTCCCATGCTGGCGGCCGTGGGCGGCGTCGTCGTTCCCGCCTGCATCTACCTGATCTTTAACCATGCCGGCGCCCACAACGGTTGGGCCATCCCCATGGCAACCGATATTGCCTTTGCGCTGGGCGTGCTGTCGCTTTTGGGCAATCGCGTGCCCAACGGCGTGCGCGTGTTCTTCTCGACGCTCGCCATCGCCGACGACCTCATCTCCATCGCCGCCATCGCCATCTTCTACGGTCAGAGCCCCAATCCGTTTTGGCTGGGTGCCGCCGCGCTCGTGACCTGCGCGCTCGTGTGGCTCAACAAGACGCAGCATTACCGCCTTGCCCCGTATTCGGTACTGGGTCTGCTGTTGTGGTTCTGCATGTTCAAGAGCGGCGTACATGCCACACTTGCTGGCGTCATCTTGGCCTTTACCATCCCGGCTAAGTGCGGCGTTAAGCTCGATAGCCTCACCGATTGGTTGGGCGAGTGCCTGCCGCTGCTCGATGACCGCTACGACGACGAGGCACACATCCTGGGCCAGCATGACTTTACCGTCTCGACCACCAAGGTCGAGCGCGTCATGCACCGCGTGACCCCGCCGCTCATCCGCATGGAGCGTCTGATCTCCACGCCGGTCAACTTTGTGATTCTGCCGATCTTTGCGTTCGTGAACGCACAGGTTCGCCTGGTGGGCGTGGACATGAGCACGTTGCTCACCGACCCGGTGACGCTCGGCGTGTACTTTGGCATGCTGCTGGGCAAGCCGATCGGCATCTTTGGCATGACGTTCGCCTTGGTCAAGCTCAAGGCCTGCGAGCTGCCGCACAACGTCAACTGGCACATGATTGCCGGTGTGGGCATTCTGGGCGGTATCGGCTTTACCATGTCGATTCTCATTAGCGGCCTTGCCTTTCCGACGGCCCAGTTTGAGGTTCTTGCTGCCAAGGCTGCCATTCTTGCCGGTTCGGTCACCGCTGCCGTGCTCGGCATGATCTACATGAGCGTGGTCTGCAAGCATCCCGCGCCCAAGGGCGAGTAAAAGCTCGAAAACAGACACCAGAACCGGTTTGGATGCGTTCGAAACTCGGATCAGGGTGCTACTGGCCCACTGCCAGATACCCCCGTGGCCAAAAAACGCCGTTTGTGAGTACTGTCACAAACGGCGTATCATTTTAGGTGCGGAAAATAATGAACAAAGTTATAAGAACTGTACGTTAATGAGTGACCATCGACTTCCAATTTGGCGCTAGCTGACGGTGATTAGGGAGTTTCAAGGTCGCGCGCGCAGACGTGGTGTAAGAGTGTCCTGAGGTCCGTCGCTGCAAGTCCCGATGTTACTCCTTCTTGAGGCCGTGCTTCTCGACTATCTCGT
>JAGZUC010000028.1 GCA_018380195.1 Collinsella sp.
CGGCCGGTCCGGCCCTCAGGGTATCGGGTTCCCATATTCATCCGTACATGTGCGGATGAATATGGGAGGTGTTCGGATGAAGTTGATATTCAAGGCCAAAAAGACTGGGTATTGGGCGTTGACAGTTGGCGAGCCGTAGGTAAAATATCAACTTGTCCTGGGGACGTAGCTCAGTTGGGAGAGCGCTGCCGTCGCATGGCAGAGGCCGAGGGTTCGACTCCCTTCGTCTCCACCCTTGGATTTGATAAGCCGCTGACATTGTGTCGGCGGCTTTTTTTAAAAGAAAGGGCTGTACCATGGCCGAGCTTGAGTCCCAACCACTGTCTGCCGAGGAACGCGCCGAGTTGGAAGAGCTCCGCGCCGAGAAAGCTCGTCGCGAGGCCCAGGAAGAGGCACGCCGCGAGCGTGAGGAGCTGGCTGCCCTGCGTGCCGAGCGTGCGAAGGCCGAGGAGGCTGCTGCGAAGGGCGCAGCCGTACCGGCGCCTGCGCCCGCACCCAAGCCCGCCCCTGCGAAGCCTGCACCTGCCGCGCACAAACCTCAGCCTAAAAAGGCCGCTCGTCCCAAGTCCGTCGATCCCAAGCCGAGCCGCGACGAGATGAGCTTTGCCCAGCGCATGGTTACCTCCAAGGAGCCTACGGGCGAGAACGAGATCCCTGGCATGGCGCCGGCTCAAAAAATCATCATTGTCCTTGCCCTCATCGCGTTTGTCATCTTTATGGGCTACACGATCCTGACCAGCATGGGTCTGCACTAGCCTGTTCGCGCTGGGCTCCATGCCCGCACGCCCGCCTCGCCAACCCTCAACCTCTGCACAACGCATCCGAAAGGTCGCCCCATGGCTTTGACCGATATCTCTCATCCCACCGACATTGCAATGCTCACCGATCTGTACGAGCTCACTATGGCCCAGGGCCTGTGGGAGAGCGGCAAGGCCAATGAGCAGGGTTGTTTTACCGCGTTTTACCGCGACCATCCCTTTGGCAGCGCCTATGCCGTCATGTGCGGCACCGCCGAACTGCCCGAGCTGGTCGAGAATCTGCGCTTTACGCCCGAGGACATCGACTACCTCGCCTCGCTCCAGGCCCCTGCCGGCGGCGCGATGTTCAAGCCTGGATTCCTCGACTACCTGCGTGATTTTCGTGCGCATGTAAACATCGACGCCGTTCCCGAAGGCGAGCTCGTCTTTCCGCGCGAGCCCATGGTGCGCGTCACCGGCCCCGCGCTGGAGTGCCAGCTGCTCGAGACGGCGCTGCTCAACATCGTCGGGTTCCAGACGCTTGTCGCCACCAAGACGGCGCGCGTGGTGCTCGCCGCCGACGGTCGCCCCGTGGCGGAGTTTGGCCTGCGCCGAGCCCAGGGTCCCGATGGCGGCCTGGCCGTTGCGCGCGCGAGCTACGTTGCCGGCTGCTCCTCTACGTCCAATGTGCTCGCCGGCCGCCGCTACGGTATTCCCGTCTTTGGCACGCATGCTCACAGCTGGGTGATGAGCTTCGATTCCGAGCTCGAGGCCTTCCGTGCCTTTGCCAAATCGAGCCCCAAGAACTGCACGCTGCTCATCGACACCTATGACGTGCGCGAGGGCTGTGAACATGCCATTACGGTTGCCAAGGAGATGGAAGCGGTGGGCGAGCGCTTGTCGGCCATTCGCATTGACTCCGGCGACCTCGCCAAGCTCTCCAAGTATGTTCGCGGCCGTTTTGATGCCGAGGGCCTGCCCTATGTGGGGATCTCGGTTTCTAACGATCTGGATGAGTACACGATTCAGTCGCTGCTCGACCAGGGCGCGCCCATCGACAGCTTTGGCGTGGGTACCAAGCTTGCGACCTGCTATGACCAGCCGGCGCTGGGCGGCGTGTACAAGCTTTCCGCCCGCCGTGCGAGCGAGGCAGATCCATGGACGCCGGTGGTCAAGCTCTCCGAGCAGCCCTACAAGCGCACGATCCCGGGTGTGCAACGCGTGCGCCGTTATTACGACGGCTTTGGCGGCCCGGTCTGCGACATGATCTACGACGAGGACCATCTGGCGGGGGAGGGCGCCGCGCGCGGCAATACCCTCGTGGCCGTGAATGATGCCGCCTTGGTGACCGACGTGTCCGAACTTGAGTATCGCGAGCTGCTGGTGCCGATCGTGCGCGATGGCAGTGCGGTGGCTCCGCGTGAGAGCATCCAGGACGCGCGCGAGCGCTGTGCTTGGGCGCTCGATCATCTGGACGCAGCTTTCAAGCGCTTCCTGTACCCGCAGACCTATGTGGTGGGCATGGAGCAGGGCCTGGCTCAGGTGCGCGACGAGCTCGTGCGCAAGAACATGGCCGCGGCTTCTGCCTTTCCCTGGGCTCACTAATTCCTTGGGCGGTAGGGGCGAGTCACGCTCCCTTGGCCGCCAGCTCGGCCGTTCGCTGAACAGTTGATTGGTTTGACGTATGACGACTTCTTATAAAACGATGGTGGTAAAGATCGGTTCGTCCACGGTGGTGGGCGCCGATGGCAAGGTCAACCGCGCCTTTATCGGCGGACTTGCCGATCAAGCCGCAGCGCTGCGCAAGCTCGGCTGGCGTCTGGTCGTGGTGAGCTCGGGCGCTATTGCCTGTGGCTATCCCGTGTTGGGCTTCGACCGCAAGCCGGTCGGCGACCTTCCGAGCCTGCAGGCCTGCGCCTCGGCTGGTCAGTGCATCATCTCGTCGGCCTACGACGAGGAGTTCCATGCGCGCGACCTGCTCACCTCGCTCGTACTGCTCACGCGCCACGACACGGCCCGCCGCACGTCCTACCTGCATGCACGCGACGCCCTGCTGCGCCTGGTGGAGCTGGGCGTGGTGCCGGTCGTCAACGAGAACGATACCGTCACCGTCGACGAGATCAAGTTTGGCGACAACGACACGCTGGCGGCGCTTGTGAGCTGCCTGGTTTCTGCCGATCTGTGCGTGACGCTCTCGGACATCGATGGCCTCTATACCGCCAATCCGCACGAGGACCCCACGGCCGAGTTTGTTCCTGTCGTGCATAAGATCGATGCCAAGATTATTGCCTCGGCGGGTGATTCTTCCACATCGGTGGGCACGGGCGGCATGATTACCAAGATCCGCGCGAGCCGCATCCTGATGACGGCGGGCATTCAGAGCGTGATTTGCTCGGGCGAGGAGCCCGATGCGCTCGTGCGCCTCGCCCGCGGCGAGAGCGTGGGCACGCTGTTCGATCCGCCGGCGGAGCGTCTGGACATCGCACCCCGCAAGCTGTGGATCGCACTGGGCGACAAGGCGCATGGCTCGGTGACGGTCGATGATGGTGCTGCGAAGGCGCTGGTCAGCCGTGGCTCTTCCCTGCTTGCGGTGGGTATTCGCGAGGTCGATGGCCAGTTTGCCGAGGGCGATGTGCTCGACGTGTGCGACCCGAGCGGTATGGTTGTCGCCCGCGGTATCGCCGAGGCCGATTCGGACGTGCTGGAACTTGCTGCCGGTCGCCGCCAGGACCAGATCGCCAGCAACCGCCTGCTGGCAGACCTGGCCGAGAAGCCGGCGATACACAGGGATAACTTGATCGTATTTGCATAAAGAAAGACAGCGCTGCGGATCGTTTCCCGCAGCGCTGTCTTTCTCGTGCCGGCACCTGGGGACGTTTCTTTTGTGCCGGCAGGTGGGGACACTCCTTTGCTAGAAGATTCGGCGCAGGTCTCCGCGGTTGAGGGCCTCGTCGAAGAGGTGCTTGAATACCACGCTGCCGTGCAGGCCGTCGTGCTCGAACTCGTTGGTCACCCAGGCATGCGAGTTGCCCACGCGGCTGAGCGTATCAAGCTGCAGGCCCGAATCCACGTACATGTCGTCGAAATACACCGCGGCCTGGAGCGGCACTTCGTTGTAGGCCAGGCGCTGCGGGTCGTAGATCTTGTCCCAGCTGGTGTCTTCCATCAGCAGGTCCATGGCGGGCTTGAAGGGCTTGAGCTCGGGCATCTGCTCGAACATCCACGGGAACATGGCCTCGCCGGTAAACATGAGCGGGCGCGCGAGGGTGTCGAACTCGGTGCGGTGAGCCTTCTCTTCAGCCGCGGCCCAGCCAATGGGCATAGTGTCACCGTCGGCGTATATGAACTCCTGCAGCGTCCAGTACAGCGGATTCGTGCGCGTGTTGGTGCGCTCGAAGGCGCGCATCAAAAAGCTGTCAGATACCGAGGCGTCGCAGGTCAGCGTGCCGTCGCCATCAACAAAAGCGTGATCGATAATCCAATGCATGCGTTCAAAGCTCGGCTTCATGCCAAAGTCGCTGCCCATGAGCTGTAGGCGCTCGACTGTCATCGGCGAGCCGTCGGGCAGCACGGGCTTCTGGGCTTCGAGCGCATCGGCCAGGGCTGCCACGCGCTCGACGTCAGCGGGGTAGCGGTCATAATACTGCTGCGTCTTGGCGGCCATGCGCGGGAAGGTGTGCGCGTAGACCTCGCTTGCGCTCGCCGGCACGTGGGGGATTCCGCCGCAGGTAAAGCTCGCCGCCACGCCCTCGGGGAAGAGCGACAGGTAGCTCAGCGTCAAAAAACCGCCGTAGCTTTGGCCGAGCGTGACCCACGGCTTGCCTCCAAAGCCCACTAGGCGCAGGTACTCAAAATCGCGCACGATGGAGCTGGCGAGGTGGCGCTTGAGGTAGTCCGCCTGCGAGCGGGCCGCATTGGCGCCTGCTGCCTCGGCGCGATCGCCCAAGGCGGCAATCGTGCGCCCGTCCACGCAGCTGCTGCGTCCGGTGCCGCGCTGGTCGGGAAGGACCACGCGGAAGTGCTTGACGGCCTCCTCGATCCAGCCGTCGCTTGTGGGCGTCAGCGGACGCGGGCTCTCGCCGCCGGGGCCGCCCTGCAAAAACAGGAGCAGTGGCAGATCGTCGTTGATGCGGTCGGGCGCGCAAACCACGCGGTAGAAGAGCTTGATGCTCTCGGGCGCGCCGGCGATGGGTGCCGGCATAGCGCCGCGGCGCATGGTGCTGCCGACGGCCAGGAGCATCGGCTCCAGGCCGCGCCAGTCAAGGGGGACGTCGATGCTGTGGTCCTCGACGTAAAGGCCGGGGACGTGGTACGAAGTGATGAGGGCCATGTGAGACTTCCGTTCGTTGCGGTGTTTCGGGTTGACCAATTCTACCGCCGCGGGCGAGGCCATGCGCAAATCGGCTACCATGGTTGCAAACTTCTAGGAGAAAGGGCCGCCCATGTCGGTCGATATAGCCACGTATGTCTACGATCTTGCCGTTGCCGCCAAGGCAGCGTCGGCCTCGCTTGCCACGGCGAGCGATGAGCAGCGCCAGGAGGCCGTGCGCGCCATGGCCGCAGCACTGCGCAACGGTGTCGACTCCATCGTCGCCGCCAACGAGCTCGATATGTCCGCTGCGCGCGATGCGGGTACCTCGGCCGGACTGCTCGATCGCCTGCTGCTGACGCCCGAGCGCGTCGAGGGCATGGCCGCCGGCCTGGAAAAGCTCGCCGAGCTGCCCGATCCCGTGGGCCGCGTGCTCGACCACCGTATACTCGCAAGCGGCGTGGACCTGACCCGCGTGAGTGTGCCACTGGGTCTGGTCGCCATAGTGTATGAGGCGCGCCCCAACGTGACGGCCGATGCCGCGGGCATCTGCATCCGCACCGGCAACGCCTGCATTCTGCGCGGCGGCTCGCTGGCCTATCACTCGTGTGCCATGATTGCCGAGCTGCTGGCCGATGCGCTCGAGGCCAAGGGCTTCCCGCGCGAGGCCGTGTCGATGATCGAGTCCACCGACCGCGAGGCCACTGGCGAGCTCATGAAGCTCCGCGGTGTCGTCGACGTGCTCATTCCGCGCGGCGGTGCAGGCCTGATCCAGCGCTGCGTGCGCGAGTCGCTTGTGCCGGTGATCGAGACGGGCACTGGCAACTGCCACATCTACGTGCATGAATCCGCCGACTTTGATAAGGCGCTCAACATTATCGTTAATGCCAAGACCCAGCGCGTAGGCGTGTGCAATGCCGCCGAGTCGCTGCTGGTCGACCGTGCCGTGGCAGATTCGTTTTTGCCGGCGGTCGTTGCCGTGCTGCACGACCACGGCGTGCTCATTCACGGCGACGAGGCCACGTGCGCCGCATGCGCCGACGCTGGGCTTGCCGAGGGTGACAACTACGTCGCCGCGACTGAGGAGGACTGGGGTCGCGAGTACCTGGCGCTCGAGATGAGCGTGAAGGTCGTGGCAAACGAGGACGAGGCCATCGCACACATCAACCGCTACGGCACGATGCACTCCGAGGCCATCGTTGCCGAGGACACGGATGCTTGCGAGTGCTTCCTGGATGCGGTCGATGCCTCGGCCGTGTACGCCAACGCCAGCACGCGCTTCACCGACGGCGGCGAGTTTGGCCTGGGCGCCGAGATCGGCATCTCGACCCAAAAACTCCACGCCCGTGGCCCCTTTGCCGCCGAGGCCCTCACCACCTACAAATACAAGCTCCGCGGCACCGGCCAGGTCCGCCCCTAACGCCCGCGCAAACAAAAACCACCACAAAGGTGCCTGTCCCCTTTGTGGTGGATTTAGGTGGCGTTGACGGTTAGGCCTGGAAGGTATCTCGGTCGGGGGCGAAGGACTGCATGGCCGCGATCGTGCGGTCAAAGAGCTCGGGGAGCTCCCAGCCCAACATCTCGGCGCCCTGCGAAATCACGTCGCGCGAGCAGCCGGCGGCAAAGCGTTTGTCCTTGAACTTCTTCTTGAGCGACTTGGTCGTAAAGTCCATAACGCTCTTGCTCGGGCGCATGATGACTGCAGCGCCGATCAGACCGGTGAGCTCATCGCAGGCAAACAAGATCTTTTCCATCTGCAGCTCGGGCTTGGGCAGCGAGGTGTTGAAGTCGGACGTGTGCGTCTGGATGGCGCGAATGAGCTCGGGAGACGCACCTTCGCCCTCAAGAATCTCGGCAGCATAGATGGTGTGGTTCATGGGGTCGTCCTCATGCTCCTCCCAATCCAGGTCGTGCAGCAGACCGACGATGCCCCAAAACTCCTCGTTCTCGGGGTCGAACTCGCGCGCAAAGTAGCGCATAGTGCCCTCGACCGTCTCGCCATGGGTGATGTGGAACGGGTCCTTGTTGTGCTCGTTGAGCAGTTCGAACGCGCGGTCGCGGGTGATTCCGGCGGTAAGTGGCTCTGCCATAAGAGACTCCTTGTGCTCGTGGGTATCGATAAGAATGAATACTACTAGAACAAGAAAACCACCACAAAGGTGCCTGTCCCCTTTGTGGTGGTTTTTGGCGCGGATGGGTTAGTTGAGGGCGGCTTGGGCTAGGCGGGCTTCGGCGGCCTCCTCGGTGACGCCCAAGGCCACGGCGAACTCCTCGATGGAGCGGCGTTTGGCCTCCTTGAGTACGCGCATGTAGTAGGAGCTGGGTTTTTTATCAGCTTCCTCGGCCTGGCGAATGCGGTGCATCATGGTCTTTGCCACGCGGACCGTCTCGGGCGCGCCCAGCTTGAGCTGCTGCTTAAAGTGCGTCTCTTCAAGTGAACTGTTGCGCTCGGTAAAAGTGTCGCACTCCAGCTCGTCATAGTGGCTCAGCAGGTGCTCGGCATCTTGCTGCGAGATGGCGGCGTGCAAACGGTCGGCCTGCGCCACGGGGTACATGAGGATCGTCTGCGCATGTCCCTGCTTGGTCTCGAGCAGTAGCATGGGCTGCGGTGTGTCGTCCCTAAAACCGACGACGGTGCAGACTCCCTGACCCGGATGAATGACGTGTTGACCGATTGAGAACATGCTACCTCCAACTTATACGAATTTACGTATGTCTAGAATAACACGCTGACGTGCGCAAACCCTTACTTTATGCAGGAAAAGCACACAACTCCGATAGGTAAGAGTATTCGATAACAGGCGCAGCTCATTCACACCTTTATGCATTTTCAACGCCTGCATAATCTGCAGGCAGACTGGCATCTTTGAGTGACTCCATACAAGCTGTAGTCAATTTTGTGCATATGCAATATCGATTGGCTTTACCCTGCGACAGTGCCCGTCGCTTGTGATAGAGTGCTACAAACTCTGGCTTTTGCCCTACGAGTGACCAAGAGCTCGGGGGCTTTAACACAAGGAGGATCTATGCCCGAGAAGATTGAAGAGCTGGTACGCGCTGCGCTTGCTGCGGCCCAGGAGGCCGGCGACCTTTCCGCATTTGAACTTGACGATTGCGCTATCGAGCGACCGGCTGACACTTCTCATGGCGAGTGGACCTCTACCATGGCCCTGAAGTCCGCCAAGCTGGCCCATTGCGCCCCGCGCAAGATCGCCGAGGCCATCGTTGCCCATATGCCCGAGGACCCCGCGATCGAGAAGGTCGAGATCGCAGGCCCCGGCTTCATCAACTTCTACCTCTCCGTTGCCGTCAAGAATGCCATCTTTGGCGAGGCTCGCGAGAAGGGTATGGACTTCGCTAAGTCCAACGTCGGTGGCGGCCTGAAGACCCAGGTCGAGTTCGTCTCCGCCAACCCCGTCGGCCCCATGCACATCGGCCATGGCCGCTGGGCCGCTCTGGGCGACTCCCTTTGCCGTGTGATGGACCACGCCGGTTACGATATCCAGCGTGAGTTCTACATTAACGACCACGGCTCTCAGATGAACACCTTCGGCAACTCCATCAGCACGCGCTATATGCAGCTTGCCGACATCATCGCCAAGCAGGGCGTGGATATCGACGAGGCTCACAAGCTGCTGATCGCCGACCGCGACGCCTTTGTTGCCGATGAGAACGACGAGCATCCCGAGGCCCATCCGTATCAGGACAACTTTGCCGAGACTCTGGGCAAGGACTCCTACGGCGGCGACTACATCATCGACGAGGCCGCCGAGTTCTGGCGCACCGACGGCGATAAGTGGGTCAACGCCGATCCGCAGGAGCGCATGGAGAGCTTCCGCGAG
The DNA here is from genome assembly GCA_018380195.1 of Collinsella sp. GTDB lineage: Bacteria > Actinomycetota > Coriobacteriia > Coriobacteriales > Coriobacteriaceae > Collinsella. The sequence continues at coordinate 8,889 of JAGZUC010000028.1, forward strand.
CGCGGCTATGTAAAGATGGTCGACAACATGCGCGACCTTTGCCATGCCGTTAACTGCGACTTCGATCGTTGGTTCTCCGAGCGCTCGCTGTATGTGAAGGACACCGAGGGTGAGACCGCCGGCACCTCCGCCGTCGACCGCGCCTTTGAGAAGCTCGACAAGATGGGCTACCTCTACACCAAGGACGGCGCCCTGTGGTTCCGCTCCACCGACCTGGGCGACGACAAGGACCGCGTGCTGATCAAGTCCGACGGCGAGTACACCTACTTTGCCTCCGACGTCGCCTATCACTGGGATAAGTTCCAGCGCGTCGACCACGTCATCGACATCTGGGGCGCCGACCACCACGGCTACATCGAGCGCGTCCGCTGCGTCTGCGATGCCTTGGGTTACCCCGGCAAGTTCGAGGTTCTGCTGGGCCAGCTCGTCAACCTGCTGCGTAACGGCAAGCCCGTCCGTATGTCCAAGCGCAAGGGCACCATGGTGACCCTGCAGGAGCTCGTCGACGAGGTTGGCTCCGACGCCGCTCGTTACACGCTCATCTCCAAGAGCTCCAACCAGATGGTCGACTTCGATATCGAGGCCGTCAAGAAGCGCGACAACTCCAACCCGGTCTATTACGTGCAGTACGCTCACGCCCGCGTGTGCTCCATCCTGCGTCGTGCCGCTGACGTTACGCCCGAGCAGGCTGACGAGATGGGCATGAAGGCCGTCGCCGCCAAGGCCATCGGTGAGAACGTCGATTACTCGCTGCTGACCGACCCGACCGAGCTCGCCCTTTCGCGTAAGCTCAACGAGCTCACCGACCTCATCGCCAGCTGCGCTCGCGACCGCGCCCCGTTCCGTCTGACGCACTTTGCCGAGGAACTCGCCGGCGACTTCCACAGCTTCTACGCTGCCTGCCAGGTTCTGCCGAGCGAGGGCCGTCCCGTCGACCCCGAGCTTTCGCGCGCCCGTCTGGCCGCTTGCGACGCCGTCCGCGTGACGCTCGCCCTGGTGCTCACCCTTGTTGGTGTCTCCGCTCCCGAGCAGATGTAAGCTACGGGTCATTTGACCGCGCAGGTTTGGTTTAACTGAGCCTTGAAAGCCCGATCTCCCACGGAGGTCGGGCTTTTTGCGTTTGGTGAGACTATTTGGTTTGCCGGGAAATGCTACCAAATCGCAACTATACCGGTTTACGGGGCTGAATCGCCAACTGGCGACCATGGTGCCAATAGCAAAATTAAACCCGCAGGTAGATGGCTTATTGTTTCTTGAAAATGCAGGGTATGGTTGGCTTGCAGCATTCTGGCCCCGTAATCCGGCATAGTTTTGAAAACCGTCCCTTGGGGACGGGGGAAACGGATCATTTTTGTCTCGTGGAGGGGTGGTGGGATACCGTCCGCCACGAATTGGGCTCATCTCCTACGTTTGGACGCATATCCCGAACCATGCCGAAATGTACGATATTAAAAGCGCAGGTAGCAGACTCGTTGTTTTTGAAAAAACAAGGGTATGGTCAGGGGCCCGTGGGTAAACGTAGTAGATGGACGCGATTCGTGGCTCGGCCATTCCGGATGTCACGGTTTCACTCCTCTGACGTGACATTTCAGGCGCTTTTGAGGAGGAGTGCCCCTTTTGACTAGTCGTTTAAGAACGTCCCCAATGACTAAGTTGCAGGTGGCGGCGGTTGTGTTACACTAACGCTGCGTATATGACGCAAATATCTCGATACAGATCAATGATGTCCGTCGGTATTTGACGGAGCTAGACTGTTTAGCCGCCCTGAAGGTTTATGCAGGGAGCATGTGATCACAGGGCTTGAAAAGAAAGTTGAGCAAACACTGTGTCTGATCAACAGCAAGAAAACGAAATAACGACGACGCAAGCCGCTCCCGCTGCACCGGTTGTGTCGGACCAGGTCGCGGCGCCCGCGCAAGCCTCGGCTCCTGAGACGCCTACGCCTGCAACGGCTGAGAAGGCCGTTCCTGCAACTGGTGAGGAGGCTGTTCCGGCAAAGCCCAAGCGCACGCGCCGCGCGGCCAAGCCTGCCGCTGACGGCGAGGAGGTCACCAAGCCCAAGCGCCGTACTACGCGCACGACACGCGCCAAGCGCACCGTTGTAGCTGACTCCTCGGCGCCGATTTCCGATGAGGTCGCGCAGGCACGTGCGTTGGCGCAGATTAGCGAGGCTCAGGTGGTGCGCGCCCGCCGTCGTGCTGCCGAGCGTGAGGCCGCGGCTCTGACCGAGCTTGCAGCTCCGTCTGTGCCTGAGACGCCTGCCGCCGACCAGCCGACCGAGAAGCCGGTACCGCGCACACGCCGACGCACGGCTGCTAAGGCCGAGCAGGTTGCCGATCAGGTAACCCCTGAGCTCACCGAGGCTTCGGTCCGTTCCGCGGCAGGGGAGGGCGCATCGCCTGCTGAGTCCGCTGCGCCTGTCGAGGCCAGCGAAGTTCCCGTTGTCGATCCGGCTTTGCGCCCGCACCGTCGCGGTCGCAAGCCCAAGGCCTTCGTCGAGGCAGAGAAGGCCGCAGCCGCAGCTGCAGCCGCTCGGGATGCTGCGGCGACCGCCGAGTCTGCAACCGCCGCCGACGCGCCCGTCCAGGATGCTACGACTTCCGAGGCTGCTCCCGCCGATGTCGAGCCCGCCGACGTCCGTCCCGGTCGCAGCCGTCGCACTGCTACTAAGCGCACGTCCAAGGCCAAGGCTGCCAAGAAGGGTGCATCCGAGGATTCCGCCGAGACGACCGTCGATGCATCGACTGATGCCGCCGAGCCCCAGGACGTTGAACAGCCTGCGTCCGAGAAGCCCAAGCGCGGTCGCAAGAAGTCCGCTAAGGCCAAGGCGTCCGAGCAGCAGGCCGAGGCCGAGCTGCAGGGCGATTCCAAGGCCGAGGCCAGCGATGATACTGCGGCTAACGCCGATGCCGCCGCAACCGGTGGCGCCGCGCCCGCCGAGGCCGAAGACGGCGCTCGCCCCAACCGTCGCCAGCACAAGCGCAACGACGAGCGCAGCGAGCGCAAGGACGACCGCAACAACGACCGTCGCAACCGCCAGCGCGATCGCAAACAGCGCAACAAGGAGCGCAACGCCGCCCCCACCGAGCCCACGCTTTCGCGTGAGGAGCTCGCTGCCATGAAGGTCGCCGAACTGCGCGAGAAGGCCAAGGAGTTCGAGATCGAGACGACCGGCAAGAAGAAAGCCGAGCTCGTCGAGGAGATCTACACCACCGCCGCGAAGGCAGAGGGCTTCCGCGACATCAAGGGCATTCTGCAGATTCGCCCGGACAGCTCCGGCATCATCCACGCCCATGGCTACATGAAGTCCAACGACGACGCCTTCGTGCCCGCCTACCTCATCCGCTCCGCGCGCCTGCGCACGGGCGACGTCATCGAGGGCTCGCTGCGTCCTTCGCGCGGCGGCGACAAGCGCGCCGGCCTCGCCAAAATCACGACCGTCAACGGTCTAGACCCCGAGCAGATTCGCAACCGCCCCAAGTTTGGTGACCTCACTCCGGTCTATCCCAACGAGCCGCTGCGCATGGAGCACGGCAAGGACTCCATTACCGGTCGCGCCATCGACATCGTGTCGCCGATCGGCAAGGGTCAGCGTGGCCTGATCGTGTCCCCGCCCAAGGCCGGCAAGACCACGATCCTCAAGAAGATCTGCCAGTCTATCTCGATTAACAACCCCGAGGTGCACCTCATCTGCCTGCTCGTCGACGAGCGCCCCGAAGAGGTCACCGATATGCAGCGCTCCATTAAGGGCGAGGTCGTGGCCTCGACCTTCGATATGCCCGCCGACAACCACACCCGCGTGGCCGAGCTCGTCATCGAGCGCGCCAAGCGCATCGTGGAGCTGGGCGGCGATGTCGTGGTGGTGCTCGACTCCATCACGCGTCTTGCCCGCGCCTACAACTTGGCGGCGCCCGCCTCGGGCCGCATCCTTTCGGGCGGCGTCGATTCGGCGGCCCTGTATCCGCCCAAGCGCTTCCTGGGCGCAGCCCGTAATATCGAGAACGGTGGCTCGCTCACCATCCTGGCCTCTGCCCTCATCGACACCGGTTCCAAGATGGACGAAGTCATCTTTGAGGAGTTCAAGGGCACCGGCAACATGGAGCTTAAGCTCGACCGCGATCTTGCCGACCGTCGTATCTTCCCGGCCATTGACCCCGTTGCCTCCGGTACGCGCAACGAGGATCTGCTGGTCGACGAGCAGATGCGCCCGTTTGTCTTTGGCCTGCGTCGCATTCTTGCCGGCATGAACAACACCGAGCGCGCAGCCGCATCGTTTATCAAGGGTCTTAAGGGCACCAACACCAACCAGGAGTTCCTGGTGCGTTCGGCCAAAAAGCACAGCGACTACGAGCAGACGTTCTAGGTTGTCATCCACACGCAGCGATAGCCATCAATGCGATAAAGGGTCGGGGCTTTGAGCCTCGGCCCTTTTCCATATCGCCGCTCCGCGCTTATTTTTAACCATAAGACCGACGAGCAGCAGGTTTCCCGTTTCAATCCGACATCGTCGCTTGCAATCGACGGGGCGGTTTCGCATAATAGCTTTTAAGCTTCGCGACGGAAAACGCAGATGAAACGAACCATATACCGTTGCTTTGGGGCATAGCCCCGCTTCATCTTCTCTCGCGCAGCCAACTGAATGATGCGATTTGGGTGCTGGAAGATGGGGAGAGCTCATGGCTTCTTCTGATGCAACACAACGAGCAGTCCTTGCCGGACTTTCGTGCGGGATCGGCCTTGCCGCTCCCGTGGTTATGTATGCCGCGACGCTGCCGTTTTCGTCGGTGAACGAGACGGTCGTGGCGGGTGCGGTTCCCTTCGCCGTGGGCGCGGTGGCGGGCGTGGGTATCTATGCCGCCTCGCTGGGTATCTCCGAGTATCGTGCGCAGCGTGAAGAGCGTCTGTTCCAGCCCGATGCCATGGGCGGTGCCGCCAATCTCAATCAGCATCAAAGCGAGTTCAAGACCGCCTCGATTCCAGCTCAGCAGCAGGATGCGACTCCTTACGCTGCGGCTTCTGCTTCTCAGGCTCAGGCGGAGCAGTCTACCTCGGCATTCCTTTCCGGCCTGACCGGTGCGTTCCAGCGCCGTCATGCCGATGATGGTGTCCCTACCATCGCTCGAGCCGCAGATGCTATGGACGAGGACGAGGCTTGGTCCATGATCGACAGTATGCTCGACGACGATTCGCCGGTGAGCTGCGACCCTGCACACTCGCGCGACGTCTATCAAGTCGCCATCGACGAGCTCACCAACGGCGGGCAGACCGGCTCCTTCAATCGCGACGACATCGCCGCCGCGGCACGCGCCGTGTCGGGCTCCCAGGCCGCCCCTGCGGGCAGCACGGCGGCTTTCGTGGCACTCGTCGCCAACGCGGCAGCCAATAACGCCTACAACGCTACCTCGGCGGATGCGAACGCTTCTGCCGACAATTCGTACGTTGATGAAGCCATGACTGCGGACGAGGAGGCCGTTGCCGCCCGCCGTGCCGCCGAAAGCTCGCTGTGGGGCGCTCCTGCCCAGCAGCAGGCGGCCGAGGCTGCGCCGTACAACGCAAACCTCGCCAGCATGCCTATCATCTCCGGTGCCGTGGACATCGATCTCGATGACCTCGATGAGCCTGCAGCCATCACCGCATCGATTGATGCCCAAGATCGCATCGACACCGGCGACCTTCCGGACGCCTCGCTCGAGGTTGATGTCCCCATGGCCGATTACTCGGGCCACGAGGACATGTGGGCCGCCGCCACCGCGATCCTGGATGAGATTGACGAGCCTGCTACTGTTGCAGCCCCCACTCCCGTCGCTGCCCCTCAGCCTGCTGCCCCCGCCTATGTCGGCCGTCACAGCGCTGTGTTCCCCGAGGATACTGCCCGTATCTCGCGCGAGAGCATCGAGCGGGCCGAGGCTATTGCCGCCGGCATTATGGAAAATCGTCGTCACGAGCGCGTCAATCAGATCCTCGAGGAAGAGATCGAGCGCCTGCAGTCCTCTACCGCCAAGCGTACGGGCCGTGCTTATCTGAGCGTTATCGAGGGCGGTACCGCCAGCTTCGCGCCGCTCCGCGCGGAGGCATAACTTCTGCATGGTTAAGATCAATCGAAAATGGGCGGTTGTTACCTGCCTGATGGCGCTTTTGATTTGGGGCAATTCGCTGGTTCCCGGCTCGGGGTCGGGTTCGCTGAGCCTAACGGTCATGGAAGCTATCCGCGGTTTCCTGCACGGCGTGGGACTTCCATATGAATGGGTGACCAACTTTGTTGTTCGCAAGTGCGCGCATTTTACCGAGTATATGGTGCTCGGCATCCTGGCAACGCACGCCTTTGATTTTGAGGGCCGGCACACCTTTGACGTGCTACTGCCCACGGCGGTGTTCCTGCTGCTGATTCCCTCGATCGACGAGACGATTCAGCTCTTTGTGCCGGGACGCGCCGGCATGATCACTGATGTGATGATCGACTGCTGTGGAGCGGCAACGGGCGTTGTGCTCCGATATCTCTTACGGTGGCTGATGTGCGCCAAAAAAGCCGCCTAGGACGTATTGTTTGGTCCTAGGCGGCCTTTTTTATTTGAGGGGTTATATGAGGCGTGGTGGCGTCGTTCCGTAGGTTGGATTTGCCGAGCGCGCCACGCCCTGTGGGTGCGTCTGCTACTGAAGCGCCTGTGCGCCCAGGGCCAGGCAGCCCATGATGCCCTGCTTGCCCTCGAGGCTGTTGTTGACAATATAGGAATCGATGTCGTTGACCTCGGGCGTGACGATATAGCCGTTGAGCATCTCGGCGCACTTTTTGCGTGCGAGCGGCACGATGGGGGTGTGGTCGGCCACGCCGCCGCCGATGATGATCTTTTGCGGTGCGTAGCACAGCGTGTAGGTCATGAGCGCCTGTGCCAGATAGCCTGCGAGCAGGTCCATGGCCTCCGGGTCATCGGCCATGTCTCCGGCGCTCTTGCCATCCCAGCGCTTTTTAACGCCAGGGCCGGCGATGAGGCCCTCGAGGCAGTTGTCATGGAAGGGGCAGGCGCTATGCTCGCCGATGGTGTCGCGCGGGTCGCGCGTGACCAGGATGTGGCCGGCCTCGGGATGCATCATGCCGTGCACGAGCTTGCCGCCCGAGAGCACGCCGGCGCCCACGCCGGTGCCGATGGTCAGGTAGACCACGTCGGTGAGGCCCTGGGCGCAACCAAAGGTGACCTCGCCCAAGCAGGCAACGTTGACGTCGGTGTCGTAGCCACAGGGAATATTGAGCTCGTTTTGGATGGTGCCCAGCAGATCAAAGTAGCGCCATGCCGTTTTGGGCGTCTCCAGGATCTTGCCGTATTGGGGCGACGCGGGGTTGACTGCGGTGGGGCCAAAGGCGCCGATGCCCAGCGCGGTGATGCCCTTGTCGGCAAACCATGCATTGACGGCCTCAACGGTCTCCTGCGGGGTCGTGGTCGCGATCTGCTCACGCTCCAGGACCGTACCGTCTGCATAGCCCGTGGCGCAGACCATCTTGGTGCCGCCGGCCTCGAGCGCTCCGATAAGCTGCTGTTCTGCCATAGTATTCCTCTCTCTGGGACGAGTTGCTCCGTGACTAAAGTATAGGGCTCTAAACTATTTAAGAATGCGTTATAAAAAGAAGCCTCGCAACGCGGCGGGCGGTGCGAGGCTTCTTTGGCTACTTTAGCTGCCGGGCCGTCCTTACCCGCGCGGCTTGATTTTATCACGTAGAGACTTGAGGTTCTCCAGTGCCGCATTAAGCGTCTCGTTCCGCTTGGCAAAGTGGAAACGAATCAGATGGTTGACGGGCTCGCGGAAGAAGCTCGAGCCGGGCACTGCGCCCACGCCCACCTTAGACGCGAGATCCTCGCAGAATTCGAGGTCGCTGTCATAGCCAAACTCAGAGATGTCCATCATGACGTAGTAAGCGCCCTGCGGCACGTTGTGCTCAAGACCGATGCTATCGAGCCCCTGGCAGAACAGGTCGCGCTTGGCGGTGTAGAGGTCGAGGACCTCCTGGTAATAGCTGTCGTCGAAGTTGAGGGCGGTGACGACAGCTTCCTGCAGGGGAGCGGCGGCACCCACGGTGAGGAAGTCGTGGACCTTCTTGATGCGCTCGGTGATCTGGGCCGGGGCAATGGTGTAGCCAAGACGCCAGCCGGTGATGGAGTACGTCTTAGACAGCGAACTACAGCTGATGGTTCGCTCGAACATGCCGGGCAGCGTGGCCATATAGACGTGCTCGTGGGGCGCGTAGACGATGTGCTCGTATACCTCGTCGGTAATGCAGTAGGCGTCGTACTTTTTGCAGAGGTCGGCGATAAAGGTGAGCTCCTCGCGCGTAAAGACCTTGCCGCAGGGGTTGGAAGGGTTGCACAGGACGATGGCCTTGGGGTCGTTGTCGCGGAAGGCCGCCTCGAGTGTCTCGCGGTCAAAGTCGAATGTGGGCGGGTTGAGCGGCACGTAGATGGGCTCGGCACCCGAAAGGATCGTGTCGGCGCCGTAGTTCTCGTAGAACGGCGAGAAGATGACGACCTTATCGCCGGGGTTCGTGACCGTCATCATGGCGGCCATCATGGCCTCGGTGGAGCCGCAGGTGACTACGATATTCTCGTTGGGGTTCACCGGCATGCCCATAAAGTGCTCCTGTTTGGCGGCAAGCGCCTCGCGCATGGCCTGGGAGCCCCAGGTGATGGAGTACTGGTGATAGAGCGGCTTGGGATCGGCGGCGATGGTGCTGAGGCTATCGAGCAGCTGCGCCGGGGGATTGAAGTCAGGGAAGCCCTGCGAGAGATTGACAGCGCCGTACTTATTGGAGATGCGTGTCATGCGGCGGATGACCGAATCGGTAAATCTTGCCGTGCGGTTGGAGAGTTCTTTCATGACGGTCCTTTCGAGGATTTGCAGTGGGGCAAGTTTACTCCTATGAAACCGGTGGGATTTGCTCGAAATGGTCTCGAAAAACTCTTTTCAAAATTCTTGAAAATTGGGGCTTGCATCGCGTGGCGTTCCTTGCAATAATAGTCGAGCGCGAAGCGCACAGGACACGGTGGGTGTAGCTCAGTTGGCTAGAGCGACGGGTTGTGGTCCCGTAGGTCGAGGGTTCGAGTCCCTTTACCCACCCCAGTTCTTGCTTCGTGTTGATATCGGGTCGTTAGCTCAGTTGGTAGAGCAGGGGACTCTTAATCCCAAGGTCCAGGGTTCGACCCCCTGACGGCCCACCACACGATATCTCCTCTAAAGTCCTCCACAACGGACTTTAGCTTTGGGTCGTTAGCTCAGTTGGTAGAGCAGGGGACTCTTAATCCCAAGGTCCAGGGTTCGACCCCCTGACGGCCCACCAAAGTATGTTAAAGCGACTGGCTTCGGCCGGTCGCTTTTTTGTTGACCTTTCATGGGGTCGAACCCGAAAGGGCGCGTAGCTGGGAAAACGCGTAAGCATTTGCCAGCGCAGCGCGCAAGGCGCCTTGGCGCCGCAGCGGTCGCCTGCGCAGCAGGCTGACCCCCTGACGGCCCACCAAAGCAAGTTTAGACGGTCAACGAGAGTTGGCCGTCTTTTTTTGTTGACCTCGCATGGGGTCGAACCCGAAAAGGCGCGGCCGCTTTCACAGATCGAGCCTACCCTGGGGATCGGTAAAACCGTCAGTACCCTCCTTGAGTTTCTTCTCGTCTGCCTTCACGCGACGCTCGAGCTTTTTTGTATCCTCGGCAGGCGGTAGGTTCTCGGGGACAATTCCGCGGTCGATGAGGCTGCCACGCACGCTTGTGTTGTTCTCGACGTGCTCTTGCTTGATCTGGTCCAGACCGTACAGGTCGTGTTCCTCGGCGTTGAAGGCCGTCATCGAGTTCGTAAGGTCCTTTGCTTTGATGAGGACATCGGCTAACCTGTCCGCCAATGCCGCGCTCTTGGGTACGCCGAGCTGCTGCTTCATTTCCGCCGTGCTTCTGCCGCCGAATAACGCTTCATCGCCCTTCGACTTGATGATCGCGAATCCTTTGGAGTCAACGCCGCGTTTGAACGCAATACCCGAGAGCTGTTTCTCTGAATCGGATAGCGAGTGGCGCGCCTGCAAGCGCAGAATCTCTGCGAAGCGCTGCTCTATGAGCTCTTGGCGGCGCGTCTGCACGGCAAAGTATGCCTGCGCGAGCGCGATCTCCGGCTTGTTTGGATCTCCGTTTTGGGCGATTAAATAGCATGCGTAGCGCGTAAGTTTGTAGTCTTTAACCGCGCGAGCGGCGACACCGGCAGTTACCATTTTCGTGGTGTCACGAAAATGGGAATCAACTGGAGTTTTGTTTGTTTCGCACGAGACTTTTGCCCTCTTAACAACTTCGGCGAAGTTCTCCCATCGAGTGTACCCCATGGGTTCCATTAAATCGCGTGCGAGCCAATATTCAACGCCGTCTTCCACATTGGCGTAGCTATCAAGTTCGACACGCCACTTCTCGATATCTCTACTGTCCATATCTCCTCCTCGCTGGTCTATTGTCTATGCGGGCTTTGCCCACTCTGTATTCAGAATAAGGATACGCTGCCGTGCGGACACGAATGGGCCCCGTGCCACCTCGAGCTCACGGGGCCCATGGATATCGATTGGTTGTGTTCTGCTTTAGATAGGTGTCCGGTTTAATCCGCTCGATAGTGCGACCCGAGACTTTCAGTTCGCTTGCGCATGGCTTTGACCATTTCCTGTGCTAGTCGAATCTGCGACTGTAGGCGGGCGAGGGCTGCGATCTCGCTGTCCTGGGCTTTCTGTGTGCTCAAGGTCGTTGCCTCTGTCTTCAAGCCCTCAAGCTCGTGTAGTGCCTCGGATAGGCCCGTCTCGGTGCGGTTGATCATGCAATGGGTACTCATCGTGTGCTTAAGGCTGCGTGTCAAGCGTTCGGCGACTGTTGTGGCAATGCCGTACTGGGGGAGGGCGATATCCGCCTTTGGGGCCACCTCAGGTTCATTCTGTGCTGTCTGGGCTGCCGATGTGCCCGCGATGCGCCCAAACACGATGCCGTTGGCGCTTGACAGGCCACCAATGCGATCGGCCCCGTGCATGCCGCCTGTCGCCTCGCCACAGGCGTAGAGGCCCTCGACGCCCGTGTACGCGGTCTTGTCGATTCTGATGCCGCCGTTGGCGGCGTGGGCATACATCGCAACGCGCATCTCGTCAGCCGGGGCGATGCCGTGCTCGTCTTGTAGCCAGGCGGCAAAGGTTTGCACAAACTCGGGAACGTCCTCGCGGGGGAAGTTGTAGTGGAGTGCCAGGCCTTCGGCACCCGCTTGATCGATGGCAAGATCGATGGCGCGGGACGCCAAGCGCGAGGTGAAAGGACCATATCCGGAGCGCTGCTCAAGCAGGTCGTCCAGTTTTTCGTCGGCAATATCGACTGGTTGGTCAAACATGACGTAGCGCCAGGTCTTCTCGTTAAAGACAAGGTTGCGCTTGGGCTCAATGAAGCCGGGCATCATTTGCATGAACTCTATATTAGTGAGCGTTGCGCCGTGTGCCAGCGCGATGGCCTGCGAGGAGCTGAGCACGTCGGCGGAAGTGAGGCTTCGCTCGAACAGGCCACCCGTGCCGCCCGCAGCGATGATGGTGGCCTTGGCTGCCATAGGTACGAGATGCTTGTTTGTGCGGTCGTAGAGCGTGGCGCCGACAATCTTTCCGGGCGTGTCCTCAATAAGGTCGATAAGCTCGTGGCGGGGAAGCAGGCGAATGCCGAGAGACTCGATCTGGGCCGCACACGCGTCCTCAAGGGGCTTGCGAGTGAGGCCGCGCCATTTGCGTGTCTTATGGTCAAAGCAGGGGATAAATTGCTTTTGCTGGGCGCTCTCGGCACTTTGCGGACGTTGGAGTTCAACACCCAGCTCCCGTTCGAGCCATGTAATTGCCCGGGGAATGCCGTGGACGAACGTCTGGACGAGCTCGGGGTCGGCAACGCCGCCGCCCACGGCCGCGATAGTATCGATGAGGTCCTGTTCGTCGTCTTCGTCGACGGGGCAAATAAGGCCGAGGCCCCAGGTTCCGGGGAAGAAGCTCGATCCACTCATAGTCTTGCCGGCGCTTGCCACAGTGACGGTTGCACCCGTGCGTGCCGCTTCGATGGCGGCGCAAAGGCCCGCAATGCCAGATCCAATTACCAGTACATCAGTCGATTCCATCGGATTCCTTTCTCGTCCGGCGCATTGTCGCACGGGTGATCGGCAATGGGGCCGCAAAGACTCGGCAAATCGGTAAAGGGCAAATATGGCAGGTGGGCGTCATGGACGCTCTGACGTTCCATCTCGTCACATCTCGTATTTTGCCCCTGCTGATATATCGGCATTAGCTACCCTGCGACAGGGCAAACAAAAAGAGCCGCTACCCGGGTGGGTAGCGGCTCCAAGCTCAACTATACGAGCATCGCGCGGGCGCGATTAGGCCTTGAGGGCCTCCTCGACGGCGACAGCGCAGGCGACGGTGGCACCGACCATGGGGTTGTTACCCATGCCGATGAGACCCATCATGTCAACGTGCGCAGGCACGGAGGAAGAACCGGCGAACTGGGCGTCGGAGTGCATGCGGCCCATGGTGTCGGTCATGCCGTAAGAGGCAGGGCCGGCGCCCATGTTGTCCGGGTGCAGGGTACGGCCAGTGCCGCCACCAGAAGCGACGGAGAAGTACTTCTTGCCAGCCTCGATGCGCTCCTTCTTGTAGGTGCCAGCGACGGGGTGCTGGAAGCGCGTGGGGTTGGTGGAGTTACCGGTGATCGAGATGTCGACGTTCTCGTGCCACATGATGGCAACGCCCTCGCGGACGTCGTCGGAGCCGTAGCAGTTAACGGCAGCGCGGGGACCATCGGAGTAGGGGATGGTCTCGACGACCTTGAGCTCGCCCGTGTAGTAGTCGAACTGGGTCTTCACATAGGTGAAGCCGTTGATGCGGGCGATGATCTGGGCGGCGTCCTTGCCCAGACCGTTGAGGATAACGCGCAGCGGCTTCTTGCGAGCCTTGTTGGCGTTCAGAGCAAGACCGATAGCGCCCTCGGCGGCAGCGAAGGACTCGTGGCCGGCCAGGAAGGCGAAGCACTCGGTGTCGTCGGAGAGCAGCATAGCGCCCAGGTTGCCGTGGCCCAGACCGACCTTACGGTCCTCGGCGACGGAGCCGGGAACGGTGAAGGCCTGGATGCCCTCGCCGATGATGGCGGCAGCCTCAGAAGCGGACTTGGCGCCACGCTTGACAGCGAGAGCGCAACCGAGGGTGTAGGCCCACTCGGCGTTCTGGAAGGCGATGGACTGGGTGTTGTTGACGATCTCACGCGGGTTGAAGCCCTTGTCGGTGCAGATCTGCAGAGCTTCCTCGAGGGAGGCGATGCCGTTGTCGGCGAGGCACTTGTTGATCTTGTCAGCGCGGCGCTCGTAACCTTCGAACGTAACAGTCATAGTTATTTCCCTCCCTTTCTACTCGTGAACCGGGAACACGCTGGCGACGGAGTGAGTCTCCTCGTCGGTGCGCGGGTCGATGTACTTGGCAGCGTTCTCCCACTGACCATAGTGGCCCATAGCGCCAGCGATGGCCTCCTCGGGGGTCTTGCCGGCCTTGACGGCGTCGGTAAACTTGCCGAGGTTCAGGAACTCGAATGCGATGATCTCGTTCTTGTCGTTGAGAGCCATGCGGGTGACGTAGCCCTGAGCGAGCTCGAGGTAACGAGCGCCCTTGGCCTTGGTGCCGAACATGGTGCCGACCTGAGAGCGAAGGCCCTTGCCGAGGTCGTCGAGGGAGGCGCCCACGGGCAGACCGCCCTCGGAGAACGCGGTCTGGCTGCGGCCGTAAACGATCTGCAGGAAGATCTCGCGCATAGCAACGTTGATGGCGTCGCAGACGAGGTCGGTGTTGAGGGCCTCGAGGATGGTCTTACCGGGAAGGATCTCGGAAGCCATGGCGGCAGAGTGGGTCATGCCCGAGCAGCCGATGGTCTCAACGAGGGCCTCCTCGATGATGCCGTCCTTGACGTTCAGCGTGAGCTTGCAGGCGCCCTGCTGAGGTGCGCACCAACCCACACCGTGCGTAAGACCGGAGATGTCGGAAATCTCCTTAGCCTGGACCCACTTGCCCTCCTCGGGGATGGGTGCGGGGCCGTGGTATGCACCCTTGGCAACGGGGCACATGTTCTCCACTTCCTGTGAGTACTGCATGCCTCTCCTCTCTATCGTGTTGGCGTCCCGTCTGGGGGTCGTGGCTGGCGATTGCCGGGCGACCCTTCGAAAGGGACATGACATGCAGCCCCTATAATACCGCGAAATGCACGGAATATTCGGCGAACGGCTCAGTTTTCGTAGCGAGAAGTCCGGAAGTTTTAATTGAAACGGTTTAACGCTATGTTCTGTGGTCGCGAACTTCCGTAGAGGGGGTCCGTCTTTGGCAAGCTTTTGGTCAGCTCTTGTAAGCGTTGCAGGGGTTGACCTGTTGCAACGGTGCCGTTCGCCGCCTGATTACTGCCTTTGGCCGCGCGAGTGTATTGTTTTGCGTGAATGTTTTGATGGCACGCTTCAATCGTGCTGTATTGGATGGCAAGCAGATCCCGGCGAAGGGAGCGCCATGCAGCGCGTTTGGAGAACGGTTACCGGCTTTTACCATGTCTGTGCCCGCGGTACGGGCAAGCGGCTCATCTTTGAGGGCGATGACGACCGGTTGGAGTTTTTGGAGCTGATGCGCGAGTGCTGCCGCGAGGAGGGCGTGACGGTCGTTGCGTGGTGCCTTATGAACGACCACGTGGATCTGGTACTCTCGGATTATGAGGACACGATGAGCGCGGCGATGCACCGGCTGCTTTTGACGTACGCGCGGCGGTTCAATAAGCGCACGGGGCGCACAGGCCATCTGTTCCAAAACCGTTTTGACCGGCGCTCACTCGATACCGACTGGCAGGTGATGGAGGCTATTCGCTCTGTACACGCCGATCCGCAGGAGGTGGACGTTAGCCTAATCGAGCGTTATCCCTGGAGCAGCTTTCCGGAACATCTACGCGCTTACGACGGTGATGTGGCCGATGCCGCGAGGGGATTTTCTGATCCTTCTTGTGTGCTTGAGCTTTTTGGCTCTGCCGAGGGCTTTATTGCCTATTCGCTTTCGACGCCCGACGGTAGCGAGCCGGCGCTGTGCGATATGAAAGAGACGGAGTGGGAACGCCACGCCTTTGCCGACAAGATGGCGAAGAGCCTCGGGGTTCCGCTCAACGAACTCAAGACCGTTGCGCCCTCGCGGCGAGACAGAATCATTTTCGCTCTGCACGATGGCGGCTACACGGTGCGCGAGGTCGAACGGTATACGGGAATCAGCAAGAGTACCGTATCTCGTATCGTGCGCGCTTATGCGCGGGTGAAGGCACAGGCTGAGCTCTCGGAATAGAAAATGGCCGAACCACTCTTGTCAAGCGATTCGGCCAACAAAAATCTTAAGATTTGGGACAAGTTCTACTGATTATTTTGTCCCGTGAGCATGCCGTCGAGGGTGCGCCAGGCGAGCTCGGCGCATTTGACGCGGGCGGGCATGTGCGAGATGTCCTGGAGCTGGGCGGCTTCGTCCAGGTCTTCCAGGTCCTCCTCGGAGAGCTGCTCGCCGCGGATCATGGCAAGGAAGAGCTCTGCTAGGCGGCGAGCTTCCTCGACGGTCTCGCCGGTGATGAGGTCGGCCATGATGTCGGCGCTGGCCTGACTGATGGCGCAGCCGTGGCCGGTAAAGGAGGCCTCCTCGATCACGCCGTTCTCGACGCGCAGCTGCAAGGTGAGCTCGTCGCCGCAGCTGGGGTTGATGCCGTCGTGCTCGTGCGTGGGAGCATCCATCTCATACTTATAGTCGGGGTGCGAGTTGTGCTCCATAAATGTGGTGGAGGTGTACAGATTACCCATTGAACGTGCTCCAAACGTGATGCAGGCCGGCGATGAACTTGTCGATGTCGGCCTTGTCGTTGTAGAAGGCCACGCTGGCGCGGCAGCAGGCAAGGTTCTCGACGCCCAGCCAGGTGAGCAGCGGCTGCGCGCAGTGGTGGCCGGCGCGGATGCAGACGCCGTCCATGTCCATGATGCTCGCGACGTCGTGCGGGTGGATGCCCTTGACGTTAAAGCTCACAACGCCGTGGTGGTTGTCCCAATAGATGGAGCCGATGATCTGGACAAAGTCGAGCTGCATGAGTTCGCCCATCAGATAGTGGACGAGTGCCTGCTCGCGGGTCTGGATGTTCTCGTAACCCACGGTGTTGGCCAGGTAGTCGAGTGCCGCACCCGTGGCGAAGATGCCGGCGGCGTCCTGCGTGCCGGCCTCAAATTTCTCGGGGACGGGCGCCCAGACGGCGTCCTGCTCGGTGACCGAGTCGATCATCTCGCCGCCGGTGAGCATGGGCGGCATGGCGTTGAGCAGGTCCATTTTGCCCCACAGCACGCCGATGCCCATGGGGCCCATGGCCTTGTGCGCGCTAAAGGCAAAGAAGTCGGCGCCCAGGTCGGCCACATCGACCGGCATGTGCGGCAGCGACTGCGCACCGTCGACGACTAGGTAGCCGCCGTACTTGTGCACGAGCTTGCCGAGGTTCTTGACCGGGTTCTCGACGCCCAGCACGTTGGAGACCTGACCCACGGCCAGGATCTTGGTCTTGGGACCCACCTTGGCAAGAACCTCCTCGGTCGTGAGCTGGCCGGTCTTGGTGGGGTAGAGGTAGACGAGCTTGGCGCCGGTCTCGCGGCTGACCTGCTGCCAAGGGATTAGGTTGGAGTGGTGCTCCATGATGGTGATGACGACCTCGTCACCGGGCTCGAGCACCGTGGGTGCAAAGCTCTTGGCGACCAGGTTGAGCGACTCGCTCGTGTTGCGAGTGAAGACGACCTCGTTGGCCTGGGGAGCGCCGATGAGGTCGGCGATCTGCTGGCGGACCTTCGCGATGGCCTCGGTGGCCTCGACGGACAGCGAGTACAGGCCACGCAGGGGGTTGGCGTTCATGCGCTGATAGAAGTCGCGCTCGGCGTCGAGCACGCAGGCAGGGCGCTGCGCGGTGGCGGCACTATCGAGGAAGGCGATCTCGGGGTGTTGCTGGAACAGCGGGAACTGTGCCTTGTAGGGATTGGTCTCGATGTCGACGGTAGGCCAGCCGCGCGAGGCCTCGTCGCTGGCGTCGAGCTCCATAGGCTCCGGTGCGGTACAGGTATCGCATTTAACGTGCTCGGTGTCGATCATGCGAGCTCCTCTTCAAAGTTGTCGATCAGGTTGTTGCCCAGGCGGACGACGGCGGCGCGGGTGCGCTCGTCGGTGGCGGAAAGCGCGGCGTCCTCCAGCTTGGCACGGACGAACAGGTCCTCGGCGGCGTTTTGGTCAAGGCCGCGGCAGGCGAGGTAGAACAGCTGCTCGTCGCGGACGTGGCCGATGGTGGCTCCGTGGTTGCCGGCGACGTCGTCCTCGTCGCACAGGATGACGGGGACGGTCTTGTTGTCGACCCCCTTGTTGGCCAAAAGCACCGTCTCGCGCTCGGTGCCGGTTGCACCCTTGCAGCCGTGCACGAGGTCGATGGTGCCGCGGTAGACCTTCTTGGACGTGCCGGTCAGCACGCCGTTGGCGTCGATCTCGCACTCGGTCTTGCGACCGCGGTGGCGCAGCTCGTAGTTAAAGTCGCGCACCTGCTCTCGGGCGCCCAGGTAGTCAGTATCGATGGTGACCTTGGCGGTATCGCCCAACAGGTCGCCGGCGAGGCCGGTGGCGCTGGCACCGGCACCCAGGACGGTGTGCTGCACGTTGACGCGCGCGCCCTCGTCCAGGAACAGGCCGGTGTCGTCGAGCGCGATCCAGCTATCGTCGAGCGTCTGCGTGCAGGTCACGTTGACGGTGGCGTACTCGTGGGCGCACACGCGTAGCACGGAGCCCACGACACCCTCGCCGGTAACGGGGGAGTCTAGGGCAATATGTAGATCGAGCGTCGACTGGGGACGGGCGACGACGTCGATGGCGGCGATGGCCGCGGCGGCATCGACAGCGCTCACGCGCACGGTAACCGTGGCGTGCTTGTATGCGGGCACATCGATGACGATGCGCTTGGTAGCGTGGTCGGCCAGGTAGGTGTAGGCAGCCTCGCCCATGCCAGTCTCGAAGGCCTCGGCAGGGGAGAGCTCCTCCTCGAGCTTGATGGCGCCGGCCTGGTAGACGGAGGTCGCAGGCACGTCGAGCTCGGTCTCGGGCGTGATACGGGCGCGGTCGGCGGCATCGCCGGGGGCGGAGGCGCGGCGCTCGGGGAAACGCTCGGCCATAGCGTCCATGGCGGCTTCAAACGCGTCTGCCACGCCGGTAAACTGCTCGTCCAAGCCCTCGACCTCAACGGCCTCGGTGGGAGCGGCGGCAAGCTCGTCAGAGAGCTCGAGCTTGGTCTGGTTCATCTTGAGCCAACCCCAAGTGGCAGCCGGCATCGCATTAACCTGCTCAAGGATGGTAGCAGCGGTGTTGGTGGTCTGTTTCATTATCCGATCGCTCCTTCCATCTCGAGCTTGATCAGGTTGTTCATCTCGACGGCGTACTCCAGCGGCAGCTCCTTGGAGACCGGGTTGGCAAAGCCGTTGACGATCATAGTACGGGCCTCTTCCTCCGAGATACCGCGGCTCATCAGGTAGAACACCTTGTCGTCGCCGATGCGGCCGATGGTGGCCTCGTGGCCGATATCGACGTTCTTGGCGCGGATGTCCATGGCCGGAATAGTGTCGGAGCGGCTCTGGTCGTCGAGCATGAGCGACTGGCAGCTCACGGTTGCCTTGGAACCCTCGGCCTTGGGCGTGGCCACGATGGAGCTGCGGAAGGTCTGGATGCCGCCGCCCTTGGAGATGCCCTTGGTCTCGACGGTTGCCGAGGTGTCGGGCGCGTTGAGCACGACCTTGCAGCCGGTATCGAGGTTCTGGCCGGCGCCGGCAAAGGTGATGCCGGTAAAGCTCGAGCGGGCGCGGCGGCCGTTGAGCACGCTCATGGGGTAGAGGTAGCCCACGTGGCTGCCGAAGGAGCCGCTGATCCATTCGATGTCTCCGTCCTCGTCCACGCGCGCACGCTTGGTGTTGAGGTTGTACATGTTCTTGGACCAGTTCTCGATGGTCGAGTAGCGCAGGTGCGCACGCTTGCCCACAAAGAGCTCGACGGCGCCGGCGTGGAGGTTGGCCACGTTGTACTTGGGCGCGGAACAACCCTCGATAAAGTGCAGGTCGGCATCGTCCTCGACGATGATGAGCGTGTGTTCAAACTGGCCGGCACCCTTGGCGTTGAGGCGGAAGTAGCTCTGCAGCGGGAAGTCGAGCTTGGTGCCCTTGGGCACGTAGACAAACGAGCCACCCGACCACACAGCACCGTGCAGGGCCGCAAACTTGTGGTCGGTGGGCGGGATGAGCGTCATGAACTTCTCGTGGATGAGCGGCTCCCACTGCGGGTCGTGCAGGGCCTCCTCGATGCCGGAGTAGACGATGCCCATCTTGGACGCGGTGTCCTGCATGTTGTGGTAGACGAGCTCGGAGTCGTACTGCGCGCCGACGCCCGCCAGGTAGCTGCGCTCGGCCTCGGGGATACCTAGGCGCTCAAAGGTGTTCTTGATGTCGTCGGGCACCGACTCCCAGTCGTGCTTTTGGTCGGTGTTGGGCTTGACGTAGGTGACGATGTTGTCCATGTCCAGGCCCTCGATGGAGGGGCCCCACGTCGGATCCGGGAAGCGGTTGAAGATCTCGAGGGACTTGAGGCGCAGGTCGAGCATCCACTGCGGCTCGTCCTTTTTGGCGCTGATCTCGCGCACGATGTCGGGCGTGATGCCGGCGTCGAGGCGCTCAAATCCCTCCTCGCCATAGGTGAAGTCGTAGAGGCTGCGGTCGATGTCCGCGACCTCGGTGCGGTTCTTGGTCATTGCGTCGCCCCTTTACGCCTGCTGCTCGGCAGCGGCGGCCTCGGCCTGGGTGCGCTGCTCGGCGGCCTCGCGCTCGAAGGTCTCAAAGCCGTTCTTGTCGATCCAGGGGATGAGCGAGGCGTCGTCCTCGCGCACGATGTGGCCCTTGACCATAACGTGGACGCGGTCGACATCCAGGTGCTCCAGGATGCGCGTGTTGTGCGTGATGATGAGCATGGAGCCGTCGCAACTCTTGCGGTAGGCGTCCATGCCGTGGCTGACGGTTGACAGGGCGTCGACGTCCAGGCCTGAGTCGGTTTCGTCCAGGATGGCGAGCTTGGGCTGCAGCAGCAAAAGCTGGAGCATCTCGACCTTCTTCTTCTCGCCGCCCGAGAAGCCCACGCCCAGCTCACGGTTGAGGTAGGCGGTATCCATGTTGAGCTCGGCCGCGAGCTCCTTGACGCGACGGCGGAACTCCTTGCCCTTCATCTCCAGGCCGGGACGGCCGGCGATGCTGGCGCGCAAAAAGCTCGACAGCGGCACGCCCGGGATCTCGACCGGGGCCTGGAAGCTCAGGAACAGGCCGGCGCGCGAGCGCTTGTCGGTGGTGAGCTCGGTGATGTCCTGGCCGTCAAAGACGATACGGCCGTCGTTGACCGTGTAGACGGGGTCGCCCATGACCAGGTGGCCGAGGGTGGACTTGCCGGCGCCGTTGGGGCCCATCAGCACGTGGGTCTCGCCGGCGGCGACGTTGAGGTTGACGTTGTGGAGGATGGTCTTCTCGTCCACGGAGGCGGTCAGACCTTCGATGGAAAGCAGCGGATTTGCGCTCATGCTGTCCCTCTCTGTATATGGTGTACTCATAGGTGTACTAAACCCTAGGAATCTTCTCGGAATAAAGTTACTATGGGTTCGGCGTTAGTCAAGGGAAAACCCGACTAATCCACTCGACTTTTCAAATTCTGGGACAAAATAACCTGTTGTGTTTGTCCCACTTACTTTAAATTTGGGACAAACAAACCTGGTTATGTTGTCCCAGATGCGATGGGAGGGTAGGTATGCTCATTTCTTCCAAGGGCCGCTATGCCCTCCGGTTAATGATCTATATCGCGGCGCTGGGCGACGCCGAGGGCAAGATTGCCTTGCGCGAGGTTGCCGACCGCGAGCATATCTCGCAAAAGTATCTGGAGCAGCTGGTTCGTCCGCTTATGAAGGCGGGCCTGCTTAAGAGCGTGCGCGGCAAGGGCGGCGGCTACATGATGGCCAAGGACCCGGCCGAGGTGCGTGCCGGCGACATCCTGCGTGCCGTCGAGGGCAGCACGGCTCCGGTGGCGTGCGACGGCATCGACAACAGCTGCACCCGTAGCGATTTGTGCTCGACCGTCAAGTTCTGGCGCGGTCTGGATGACGTGATCGAAAAGTACGTCGACGGCGTGACGTTGGCCGACCTGGCCGCCGTCCCCGAAATCAACTTTGACATTAAGCTGTAGGTTGAGCGCAATTCCTTAAGATTTCGCGGAGGGTGGTTGATTTTCAATCTCAACGCAACAGCCTGAACGGACCCTGCGTTTCCGCAGCTAGCGCAACGCGGAAATAGCTCCCGGCACCTGGCCATCACTTCG
>JAGZUC010000029.1 GCA_018380195.1 Collinsella sp.
CCTGGACGAAGTCCGGGCCCGCGCCTTTAGACGCGAGCCCGGGGCCCGTGGGTTATACCCTAAGAGCAAACCACCCTTTTTAAGGGTGGTTCTGATTTTGTTTCGAATAGGAAACTTTTTCGAAAAACTGAACAGGACCCTTTCCAAAAAGTTAACCACGTGCTAGTTTACTAAAGCGAACATAGACGTGGTTAACTTTTATCGCGTCGATGTTGAGGACGAACTGACGTTAGGAGCCACTCATGTCTTGCGGACCGCAGATGCCGGCCATGCCGCTTTCGATGGTAAAAGCTGGCGAAACCGTGCGCGTGTCTCGTGTAAAGGGCAATGAGGACATGAAGCACCACCTCAAGGACCTCGGCTTTGTCGAGGGCAACGAAATCCACGTGGTGAGCTCGAGTGGCGCCAATATCATCGTCACGGTGCTGGGCGCACGCTTTGGCATCGATTCCAAAGTTGCCATGCACATCATGACCGTCGGTTAGTCGTCGGTATTTCTGTACGCACTGAAAGGGGGACAAGTAAATGAAGACGTTGGGTGACGTTAAGGTGGGCGAGAGCTCCACCATCGTCAAGCTTCACGGTGAGGGTGCGCTTCGCCGCCACCTTATGGACCTGGGGCTCATCAAGGGCACTTCGTTCAAGGTCGTGAAGGTCGCGCCGCTCGGTGATCCGGTCGAGATCAACGTGCGCGGCTACGAGCTTTCCATCCGCAAGGAGGAGGCGGCCGTCGTCGAGGTCCAGTAAGGGCTTGCGACGTATGTTTCTGCAGATAAAGTTAGGTTCTTCTAACTTAATGCAGCATCTTTGAAGCACATTATCCAGCCTGCGCGGAGAAAGCAGCGCAGGCACACAAGGAAGAAGGATTGAATGGCGGATTCTCAGATCCATGTCGCGCTGGCGGGTAACCCCAACTGCGGCAAGACCACGCTTTTCAACCTGATCACCGGCGCCAACGGCTACGTTGGCAACTGGCCCGGCGTCACGGTTGAGAAAAAGGAGGCCAAGCTCCTAAGCGACAAGAACGTTACCATCACGGACCTCCCTGGCATCTACTCGCTTTCCCCCTACAGCCCCGAGGAGCAATGCTCGCGCGATTACCTCATGAGCGGCGAGCCCGATGTCGTCGTCCAGGTTGTCGACGCCACCAACCTCGAGCGCAACCTGTATCTGGCGCTTCAGGTTATCGAGACCGGCCTGCCCGTGGTCGTCGCCCTCAACATGGCCGACTTGGTCGAGAAGAACGGCGACAAGATCGACACGGACAAGCTCTCCAAGAAGCTCGGTTGTCCGGTCATGATGATCTCGGCTCTTAAGAACAAGGGCATCAAGGAGCTTTTCGAGCAAGTCAAGAAGTCCGCTGCTTCTAAGGGCCAGGTGCCGGAGCACAAGTTCGATTCCTCCATCGAGGACGTTCTAGGCCACATCGAGAACAATCTGCCTGCGAGCGTTCCCGCCAACAAGCGCCGCTATTACGCCGTCAAGCTGTTCGAGCGTGATGCAGACGCCTGCAAACTCATCAACCTCACCAAGGAGAAGGCCGCTCGCGTGGAGGAGCTGGTCGCCCAGTGCGAGCAGGACTGCGACGACGATGCCGAGTCCATCATCACCGGTGAGCGCTACGGCGTG
Organism: Collinsella sp.; assembly: GCA_018380195.1. Classification (GTDB taxonomy): domain Bacteria; phylum Actinomycetota; class Coriobacteriia; order Coriobacteriales; family Coriobacteriaceae; genus Collinsella. Next base: position 1,630 of record JAGZUC010000029.1, read on the forward strand.
ATCGCTCACATCATCGACGAGTGCCTCACCAAAGCCCCGGCCAAGATGAGCACCTCCGAGAAGATCGACCGCGTGGTTACCAACCGTATCCTGGGCCTGCCGATTTTTGTCGTCATCATGTTCTGCGTGTACTACATCGCCGTTTCCACCTTGGGTGGCACGGTGACGGACTTCACCAACGACCAGCTCTTCGGCACCGACGGCTGGTACGTGCTCGGTCAGGGCCGCGACGCTTACGACGCGGCTGTCGAGGCCGCGGGTGACGACGCCGACTCGGTCGACCCGGCACAGTACGGCCCCTATGTCCCGGGTATCACCACCATGGTGCACGATGCCCTCGTGGCGGGTGGCACCGAGGACGGCGGCCTGGTCGATTCGCTGGTCTGCGACGGTATCGTTGGCGGCCTGGGCGCCATCTTCGGCTTTGTGCCGCAGATGTTCCTGCTGTTCGTGATGCTGTCCTTCCTGGAGGACTGCGGCTACATGGCCCGCGTTGCCTTCATCATGGACCGCGTGTTCCGCCGCTTTGGCCTGTCCGGTAAGTCGTTCATCCCCATGCTCGTGTCTTCGGGCTGCGGCGTTCCCGGCGTCATGGCTACCAAGACCATCGAGAACGAGAAGGACCGCCGCATGACGGTCATGACTACCACGTTCATCCCCTGCGGCGCTAAGCTGCCGATCATCGCCCTGCTCATGGGTTCCATCATCGGCGATTCTTCCGCCACCGCGGCGTGGATCAGCCCGCTCTTCTACTTCCTGGGCGTCTTTGCCGTCATCGCTTCGGGCCTCATGCTCAAGAAGACCAAGCTCTTCGCCGGTCGCCCGACGCCGTTCGTTATGGAGCTTCCCGCCTACCACTTCCCGGCGATCCGCTCTTGGGCGCTGCACGTGTGGGAGCGCTGCTGGGCCTTTATCAAGAAGGCCGGCACGGTCATCTTCGCGTCCACTGTCGTGGTTTGGTTCCTGTCCAACTTTGGTAGCTACAACGGTTCCTTTGGCTTCCTGCCTGCGATGGACGGCATCCCCGAGGAGTTCATGGACTACTCCGTGCTCGCCATGCTGGGCAACCTGGTCGCTTGGATCTTCGCCCCGCTCGGCTTTAGCACCTGGCAGGCAACCGCACTGACCGTCTCTGGCCTCGTCGCCAAGGAGAACGTCGTCGCCACCGCCGGCTCGCTGCTGTCCGTCGCCGACGCGGGCGAGACCGACCCGAGCCTGTGGACCGCGTTTGCCGGCATGTTCCCCACCATGGGCGCTTGCGTGGCCTTCGGCGCCTTCAACCTGCTGTGCGCTCCGTGCTTTGCCGCCATTGGCACCATCCGCAACCAGATGGACTCTGGCAAGTGGACCGCGATTGCCATCGGCTACGAGTGCGCCTTCGCTTGGGTGATCGGCCTGTTCATCAACCAGTTCTACAACCTGCTTGTCCTTGGGCAGTTTGGTATCTGGACGGTTGTGGCCATTGTGCTGCTGGTTGCGATGCTCTTCCAGATTTTCCGACCCATGCCCAAGCATGCATGGACCGACGAGGACGAGACCAACACTGCTTCCGCCGCAGTTTCCGCTTAAGTCCGAATAAGGATTAACCCCTTTCCACGAGCCCGGGTGTCCCAGCGACACTCGGGCTTTTTGGTGGGGGAGACATGGCGTTTCCGCAGATAAAACCGACCAAAATAAACCTTTCCCCTTTTGGTAGGTGGAGAATAGGGTAAAGTAAGTGGTGGTTAACTAGAGGAGGCTTGCTATGGCACCTATCGATATTGTTGTACTGGCTGTTATCGGTATTGCGTTTGTCGCGGTATGCGTGCGCATCTACCGCAAGGGCACTTGCAGCGACTGCGCTCAGGGCGGCGTTTGCACCGGGCATTGCTCCAACAAAAAGACGTGCGCCGCACTTAAGGGCGTGGACAAAATCGCCGAAGACTTGGGTCGCGGTATCAAATAAGGTCCGGACATCCAAGCGCTCCGCGGGCATCCGTTCGCGGGGCGCTTTGTGCATTTGAGGGAGAGCACGGCGAGTCGAAGAGTATTTTTGGGGTATCGTTAAATCAGTTGCGGTGAAATACGGACTGTTTTGGCTGTCAAAGGCCTTATCTACTCCGTATTCCACCGCAACTTTTTGTGGGGTAGGCTAGAGACGCTGCATGCGGTACCCGACACCCATGTGTGTCTGAATCATCTTGGGGTGAGAGGGGTCTGCCTCGATCTTCTTGCGCAGGGTGCGCATGAACACGCGCAGGCTCGCCAGATCGCTGTCCCAGCTCGTGCCCCATATCTCGTGGGTGATGAAAGTGTGGGTGAGCACCTTGTCGACGTTTTTCGCCAGAAGGACGAGCAATTTGTACTCAGTTGGGGTGAGCGAGAGCTCGCGTCCGTCTTTTGTCGCGTATCCCGCGGCGTAGTCGATATGCAGCGGACCGTTGTCAAACGTGCTCGCTTCTGTCGACTCGCTCGACGCCATCGAGGAGCGCCTCAAATTCGCACGGACGCGCGCGAGCAACTCATCCACAGAAAAGGGCTTGGTGAGGTAGTCGTCTGCCCCTGCGTCAAGTGCTGCAATCTTGTCGGAATCTTCGGTGCGCGCCGAAATGACGATAATGGGGACTGCCGACCAGCTTCGGATCTTCGTGATGACCTCGATACCGTCAATGTCGGGAAGGCCGAGGTCGAGCATGATGAGGCTGGGGCCGTGCGACACCGCATCCATGATGGCGGCCTGGCCGTTGCAAACCTTGCTCACGACATAGCCGTGGAGGTCAAGCGCGGTCGAAACGAGGTTTTGAACGGTCAGGTCGTCTTCTACCAGGAGGATGCGTGGCTTAGCGGCATTATTCATGAATCTCGATCTCCTCGGCGGGCAGGGTAAAACGGAAGACGGCCCCATGGGGGTGGTTGTCGCGAACTTCGATGACGCCGCCATGCGCCTCCACGATGGAGCGGCAGAGCGACAGCCCAAGGCCGATGCTTCGACGCGAATCCACGGGCCGCGTATTGCTTGAGGTGAAGAAGCGCTCAAAGATATGAGGTTTGTCGCAGTCTGCCACACCCGGCCCATCGTCTGCGACGTCCACCACGACGAACGCACCCTCGCGACGTGCGCTGATGGTGACAGTCGAGTCCTCGGGCGTGTATTTGAAGGCGTTCATGATGAGATTCGTAAGCACCTGCATGATGAGATGGACGTCGATGCGTACCAGCAGGATGTCGTCAGTGTGCTCGATGGTGACGGCACGTCCATGCGATGCTTGGGCGACATGGCTGAGGGCGGCCTCGATGACCTCGTCGATGAGCTCGGATGTTAAGTTGAGGCGAATGGTGCCGTCCTCGACGCGTGTGATGGCGAGGAGGTTTTCCACGGTATCGATAAGCCAGAGGGAGTCGTCGTAGATGGCATCGGCAAGATCGCAGCGTTGTTCGAGGCTGAGCTTCTCGTCGCTCTTCCGAAGGATTGCCGCAGATCCGGATATAGCCGTGAGGGGTGTCCTCAAATCGTGGCCGATGGAGCGCAAAAGGTTGGCGCGCAGCTGCTCGTTTTTCGCCAAGACCGCAGCCTCTTCGCGCTCTTGCGCCGCCCGGTCGCTTTCGAGCGCCAAGGCGCATTCACCTACGATAGATAGGACGATCGAATGCTCGAAGGCTTCGATCTCGCGCCCCTCCAGGGCGATGCCGATGACACCGAATACCTTGTCGCCGGTGCGAACCGCGAGGTAGAGACAGCGCGCCTCAGGCAGGGTCCGCGTGCTTGCGCCCGCGCGCTTGTTGTTGGTGTAGGTCCAGGTTGCAACGGCGCGCTCGTAGTCGGTGAGCAGCGACGCGGATCGGTTTTCGGTGCCAGCGGACTCATAGAGCGCCTTGCCGAGCGTGCCGTGTTCGGCGGGGTAGAAGACCACGTCGAGTTTTAGCAGTTTGACGAGTTGGTTCATGGCGACGCGGGCGCACTCCTCCGCGCTATGGGCTTGCTGCAAGAGCTGGTTCGTTTCGAGGAGTACGCGCGTTTTGAATGCGTTCTCGGCGGATGTACGGGCGTTGTCGGCGATGCGCGCAGTTAACTCGCCGGCGACCATAGCGGTGGCGAACATGATGCCGAACGTGACCAGATAGCTTCGGTCGTAGCTGGCGAGCGAAAACAGAGGCGTGACGAAGCAGAAGTTGTAAAGCACTACAGAGAGCACGCTCGATACGATCGTGCAGATACGCCCCGTCGTGGTGACGGCGGTCAGCAGGGCCGTGAAGATATAGAGGGATATGATGCTGGAATCGGCAAATCCCAGATGGCGGAAAGCCGTGCCGATCGCCGTGGCGGCAAGAGAGAGAGCCAGCGTGCGAAGCACGTTTCGGCTGCTGGGCGGCTGCAGGGCGAGCGCATGGCGGCGTCCTTTGGGTCGGGAGGGCGGAGTCGACTGTTCTGGAATGATGTAAATGTCGAGGTTCGGAGCGAATGTTATGAGCTGTTCTACGAGAGATTTGCGGCCGAAGAGGGCCTGACGGACGCTGCTGCGCTCGCCCGTGCGCCCCATGACGATCTTCGAAATACCCGACAGGCGCGCGAACTCGGAGATCTGAAACGCGATGTCGTCGCCATAGACGGTTTCCATATGTGCTCCGAGCTGCTCGGCTAGGGCGATATTGGCTGCAAGCTTGGCGCGCTCATCATCGCTCATGGCTTGCGTGCGCGGGCTCTCTACGAACAGGGCGACGAGCTCGCTGCGAAACGCTTTCGCCATGCGTGCGGCGGCACGGACGATGCGGGGATTGGTCGGCGCCGGGGAGACACAGACTAAGATACGCTCCCTGGTGTAGTAGTCACGGTTTCCCAGCACGCGTGCGGCGTCTGTGAGGTGACCGGTGCGATCGGCGCAGCGGCGCAGCGCGATTTCTCGGAGTGCGGTGAGGTTCTCGACGGTAAAAAAATGCTGTTGCGCTCGGTCGGCTTGTGCGGGACGGTAGACGAGGCCGGCGCGAAGGCGCTCAAGTAGGTCTTCGGGCTCTATGTCGACGAGCTCGACCTGGTCGGCATCATCGAAGATACGGTCGGGGATTCGTTCGCTCACGACAACGCCGGTGATGGATGCAACCATGTCGTTTAGGCTCTCGATATGCTGAACGTTCACGGTCGTATAGACGTCGATGCCCGCATGTAGAAGTTCCTCGACGTCTTGATAGCGTTTGTCGTGGCGAGACCCCGGCGCATTCGTATGGGCGAGCTCGTCGACAAGGATGAGCTGAGGGGCGCGTTCGATAGCCGCATCTAGATCGAACTCGCTGAGCGCAATGCCGTTGTGCTCGATGAGTTTACAGGGCACGTTCTCAAGCCCTTGTGCAAGATGGGCAGTTGCCGGACGTTCGTGCGGCTCGATGTATCCCGCGACGACGTCGACACCTCGCCGCTTGGCGGCGTGGGCGGCTTGAAGCATCGCATAGGTTTTGCCTGTGCCAGCAGCGTAGCCAAAGAAAATTTTGAGGTGTCCCCGGCTGGTTCGAGTGTCATCGGCGACCCCGTCTTTCTCAATTGCCTTGAGGATGAGGTCTGGATTGACGCGAGTGTCCGATGCGTCGCGCTGCATAGCGTAGCCTTTCTGAAGCGTTGTCCATGCGTGCATACGCGGTGAAGACACCACTGTATGCTCGCGAGGTCGAGTATAGGCGCACTGCAGCTGCAATAGTGCTTTCTACCTGCATCTTTACGGCATCTTAAGGACGTGAGCCCCGGCCCTCACGCCTCTTTAATCCCTAGAAGCGTTTACTGTCCCCAGACGCTTGCGAGGGCAGGCGTCCGAGACATCGGACCGCGTGTGAAAGGGGCGGTAAATGGACATCCTCATTCCCATCATCGGAGTCGTCTGCATTGGACTTCTTATCTATTACATCTACATTCTGATGAGGAGTGATTCGTAAACTATGGACGCTGCGATTCAGTACATCTTGTACTTTGCCGTACTCGTCGTCCTGGCCGTTCCGCTCGGTCGGTTCATGGCCCATATCATGGATGGTGAGCATACGTTCCTGTCGCCTGTGATTGCTCCTGTGGAGCGTGGCGTCTATCGTCTGCTTCGCATCGACGCGGCAGAACAGATGGGGCGTAGGCGCTATCTGGCGAGCGTGCTGGTCTTTTCGGGGATCGGCCTCGTGATTCTTGTGGCACTCCAGGCGCTTCAGTCCTTCTTGCCAGGCAATCCCCAGCACCTGCCGGGTGTGTCATGGGACCTGTCGTTCAATACGGCTGCTTCCTTCATAACCAACACCAACTGGCAGTCCTACTCCGGTGAGACCACCCTGTCCTACCTTGTGCAGTTCATGGGTCTCACTGTGCAGAACTTCGTTTCCGCTGGCACCGGTATCGCGGTCATGTTCGCGCTGATCCGCGGCTTCCGTCAGGTCAAGGAGCAGGGTCTGGGTTCCTTCTGGGTCGACCTCACCCGCACCGTCCTGTATGTGCTCATCCCGCTGAACCTCGTGTTCGGCATCTGCCTGGCTGCCGGTGGCGTCATCTCCAACTTCCAGCCGGCTCAGAAGGCTGAGCTCGTAGAACCCGTCGCTGTTCAGCCTAATGCAGACGGCGGCTGGAGCGTCATCGACGGCGCCCAGATTGAGGGCGACACGGTCAAGGTCGACGGCAAGGTTGTCGAGGGCGCGCGCGTGGTCACCGAGCAGTTCCTGCCCCAGGGTCCCGCGGCTCCTCAGGTCGCCATCAAGCAGTCCGGCACCAACGGCGGCGGCTTCTTCGGCGTGAACTCCGCCCATCCGTATGAGAACCCCAGTGCCTTCACCAACATCATCGAGATGACCAGCCTGCTGCTGATCCCGGCCGCCTGTTGCTTCGCCTTCGGTATCGGCGTCAAGAACACCAAGCAGGGCAAGGCCATCTTTGCCGCCATGTTCATCCTGCTGGTGATCTTCACCGGCATCATCGCCGTCAACGAGCATGCGGGCACCCCGCAGCTGGCCGATGGCGGAGCGGTCAATATCGAGATGACCGACGGCCAGGCCGGCGGCAACATGGGGGGCAAGGAGAGCCGTTTCGGTATCGCCTCCTCTTCTACCTGGTCCGCTTTCACGACGGCTGCTTCCAACGGCTCGGTTAACTCCATGCACGACTCCTACACCCCGCTGGGCGGTTTTGTCCAGATGCTCCAGATTGCTCTGGGCGAGGTCGTCTTCGGCGGCGTGGGCTGCGGCCTGTACGGCATGATCGGCTTCGCCATCCTCACAGTGTTCATCGCCGGCCTCATGGTCGGACGCACGCCTGAGTTCCTGGGCAAGAAGATCGAGCCGGGCGAGATGCGCTGGGCAGTTGTCCTGTGCTTGGCAACTCCGTTTGCCATTCTGGTGTGCTCGGCCATCGCCTGCATGGTGCCCGGTCTTGCCGACCAGCTCAACAATGGTGGCGCGCACGGCTTCTCCGAGGCGCTGTATGCCTTCACCTCATGCGGCGGCAACAACGGCTCGGCGTTTGCAGGCATGAACTGCAACATTCCCTGGATCAACGTCATGCTCGGCCTCGAGATGCTGTTCGCCCGCTTCATGCCTATCATCGGTACGCTGGCTATCGCCGGCTCGCTGGCCAAGAAGGGCAAGGTCGCCGAGAGCGCCGGTACCCTGTCTACCACTAACGGCATGTTCGTATTCCTGCTCGTGTTCATCGTTCTGCTGATCGGTGCCCTGAGCTTCTTCCCGGCCCTGGCGCTTGGCCCCGTTGCCGAGTTCTTCCAGATGATTGCGTAAAGGAGGGCGCAGATTTATGGCTATGCAAAAAGACATGATGAGCCGCGCGGTCCGCGACTCGTTTGCCAAGTTGGATCCTCGCGTCCAGATTCAAAACCCGGTCATGTTCCTGGTGTGGCTTTCCGCCGTCATGACCTCTGTCCTGGCCGTCGCTTCCATCTTCGGTGTGCAGGACGCGGGTGTGCCCACCTACTATGTGGTCGCCATCGCGGTCATCCTGTGGCTCACCGACCTGTTCTCGAACTTCGCCGAGGCGCTTGCCGAGGGCCGCGGTAAGGCTCAGGCCGATTCCCTGCGTGCGGCCAAGAAGGATGTCGAGGCCCATCGCATCGAGTCCGTTGAGGACAAGGAGCACTTCACCGTCGTTCCCGGCACCGAGCTCACGCGCGGCGACCTGGTGATCGTACGCGCCGGCGAGCAGATTCCCGGCGACGGCGACGTCATCGAGGGCGCTGCCTCCGTTGACGAGTCCGCCATCACCGGCGAGTCCGCCCCCGTGGTCCGTGAGGCCGGCGGCGACCGCTCTGCCGTTACCGGCGGTACCACGGTGCTGTCCGACTGGATTGTCGTCAAGATCTCCAGTGAGCCCGGCCAGAGCTTCCTGGACAAGATGATCGCGATGGTCGAGGGTGCCGCGCGCAAGAAGACCCCTAACGAGATCGCTCTGGAGATCTTCCTGGTGGCCCTCTCCATCGTCTTTATCCTGGTCACGCTGGCCCTGTATTGTTACTCCTGCTTCTCGGTCGGTCTTAACGACATGGACAACCCCACGGCCGTGACCACGCTCGTGGCGCTGCTCGTGTGCCTGGCTCCCACTACCATCGGCGCCCTTCTGTCCGCCATCGGCATCGCCGGCATGAGCCGTCTGAACGAGGCTAACGTGCTGGCCATGTCCGGCCGCGCCATCGAGGCCGCCGGCGACGTCGACATCCTCATGCTCGACAAGACCGGCACCATCACCCTGGGTAACCGCCAAGCCGCCGAGTTCATCCCGGTCGACGGCATCGATCCCGCGGAGCTGGCCGATGCCGCCCAGCTTTCCTCGCTGGCCGACGAGACCCCCGAAGGCCGTTCCATCGTCGTGCTCGCCAAGGAGCAGTTCGCTCTGCGCGGCCGCACGCTCGAGGATAAGGGTATGGAGTTCATCCCCTTTACCGCGGCGACCCGCATGTCCGGTGTGAACTACGAGGGCAATGAGATCCGCAAGGGCGCTGCCGATTCCGTGCGCACCTATGTGGAGGCAGCCGGCGGCGTGTTCTCCCAGGAGTGCGACGAGGCCGTCGAGCGCATCGCCAAGGCCGGCGGCACCCCGCTGGTCGTGACCAAGAACTGCCGCGTGCTGGGCGTTGTGTACCTCAAGGACATCATCAAGTCCGGCGTTAAGGAAAAGTTCGCCGACCTGCGCAAGATGGGCATCAAGACCATCATGGTGACGGGCGACAACCCGCTCACCGCCGCGGTAATCGCCGCCGAGGCCGGCGTTGACGACTTCCTGGCCGAGGCCACCCCTGAAGGCAAGCTCGAGAAGATTCGCGAGTTCCAGCGTGAGGGGCACCTGGTCGCCATGACCGGCGACGGCACCAACGACGCGCCCGCTCTGGCCCAGGCCGACGTCGCCGTGGCCATGAACACGGGCACCCAGGCTGCCAAGGAGGCCGGCAACATGGTCGACCTCGACTCCAGCCCCACCAAACTCATCGATATCGTGCGTATCGGCAAGCAACTGCTCATGACCCGCGGCTCGCTCACGACCTTCTCGGTCGCCAACGACGTCGCCAAGTATTTCGCCATCATCCCGGCGCTATTCTCGCCGATCTACCCCGGGTTGGACGCCCTCAACATCCTGGGGCTCACCAGCCCGTTGACTGCCGTGCTGTCCGCCATTATCTACAACGCGCTGGTCATCGTCGCGCTGATTCCTGCCGCCCTGAAAGGCGTGAAGTACCGCGAGCTTTCGTCCGGCCAGCTGCTGACCCACAACCTGCTGGTGTGGGGCCTGGGCGGTATTGTGGCGCCGTTCGTATTCATCAAGATTATCGACATGCTGCTGGCCTTGTTCGGCATTGGCATGATGTAGACGGAGGTATGTATGTTCAAAGGTATCGCATCGCGCGCACTTGGCGTGTTCGCGCTGTTTACCGTTGTCTGCGGTCTGGGCTATACGCTCGTCGTGACCGGCATCGCCCAGGTTGCGTTCCCGTATCAGGCGAACGGTTCGCTCATTACGGTCGACGGCAAGGTTGTGGGTTCCGAGCTCATCGGCCAGAACTTCGAGGATGAGGACCACATGTGGGGCCGCATCCAGAACGTGTCAATTATCGAAGGCGAAGATGGCGAGCTCATGGCGTATGGTGCCCCATCCAACCTGTCCCCGGCGAGTGAGGAGTATCGGCAGCTTGTGGATGCGCGCGTGAAGAAGATCCGCGCCGCCAACCCCGATGCCGATATGGATGCTGTGCCCGTCGACCTGGTGACGTGTTCTGGCTCAGGGCTCGACCCCGAGATCTCCCCCGATGCCGCCGAGTACCAGGTACCGCGCCTGGCGAAGGCCACGGGCAAGAGCGAAGGCGAGGTTCGCGAGATCATCGCCCAGTGCACCAAGGGCCGATTCCTGGGCGTCTTCGGCGAGCCTACGGTCAACGTGCTCAAGGTGAACCTTATGCTGGACGGCGCGCTGTAGGTGAGGGAGTGGCGGATGAGGGCATGACTGACTATCTGAGCCCTTAATTCCACCCCGCCCATCAGTTGCAGTGGAATACGGACTGTTTTGGCTGTCAAAGGCCTTATCTACTCCGTATTCCACCGCAACTTTTTTGTGAGGGTCGGGATTGAAGGTGGGGAGTGCGAGCGAGTGCGAATGCGGCGGATACTGATACGATAGGTACGTTAGCAACTGCCGCCGAGCGGCTCAAACGAAAGGAACCCTGTATGGAGTCTTCCGCCTATCCAATGCTCTTTAGCCCGATCAAAGTCGGTACGACCGAGGTCAAGAACCGCGTCTTTATGCCGCCGGTATCTACCAACCTGGCCGATCATGGCTATGTGACCGACGACCTGGTCGACCACTACCGCGCTCGTGCCAAGGGCGGCGTGGGTCTGATCATTACCGAGGTCGTGACGGTTGAGCCCACCTATACCTACCTGCCGGGCGACATGTGCTGCTACGACGACACGTTCATTCCCGGTTGGGAAAAGCTCGCCGCCGCCGTGCACGAGTATGGCTGCAAGATCATGCCGCAGCTCTTCCATCCCGCCTATATGGCCTTCAACATTCCGGGCACGCCGCGTCTGATCGCCCCGTCCTTCGTGGGCCCGTCCTATGCCCGCGAGGCGCCGCGTCCCATCATGGTTGACGAGATTCACGAGCTCACGCACCAGTTTGGCGACGCTGCCGTGCGCATGCAGAAGGCCGGCGTCGATGGCGTCGAGGTCCATGCGGCCCACGCCCACGGCATGCTCGGTGGCTTCTTGACCCCGCTCTACAACAAGCGTACCGACGAGTACGGCGGCTCGCTCGATGCTCGCATGCGCTTTTTGCTCGAGGTCATCGCCGAGATTCGCGAGCGCTGCGGCAAGGACTTCATCATCGACGTCCGCATCTCGGGCGACGAGTACACCGATGGCGGTCTGACCCTCAACGACATGATTTATGTCTCGCGTCGCTTGGAGAAGGCCGGCGTCGACATGATCCACGTGTCGGGCGGCACCACCATCAAGCGCGGCTCCGCGATTCCCGCTGCCGGCACGCAGCAGGCCTCGCACGCCGCCTGCTCGCGTGAGATTAAAAAGCACGTCAACATTCCCGTCGCCACGGTCGGCCGCATCAACGAGGCATGGATTGCCGAGGAGCTGATCGAGGACGGCGCCGCCGACATCTGCATGATGGGCCGCGCCAACCTGTGCGATGCCGAGTTCTGCAACAAGGCGGCTGCCGGCAACGCCGACGAGATTCGCCCCTGCATCGGCTGCCTGCGCTGCCTGAACGGCATCATGTTTGGCAAGCGCATCTCCTGCACTGTCAACCCGGACGTGGAGCGCGACGAGGCCGGTTACGAGCCTGCCGCCGAGGCTAAGAACGTACTGGTTGTGGGCGCTGGTCCTGCGGGCATGGAGGCAGCCTACATTGCCGCCAAGCGCGGTCATAACGTGGTGCTCGTGGATAAGCAGGACGAGCCGGGCGGCGAGATGCGCATCGCTGCCGTTCCGCCGGCAAAGCAGGAGCTCACCCGCGTGATCAAGTACCAGTATCGTCGTCTTGCCGAGGCTGGTGTGAAGTGTGTCTTTGGTACCGAGCTTTCGGCCGAGGACATCCAACGCGACTACGCCGGCTACGAGGTTGTCCTGGCCTATGGCGCCGAGCCTATCGCTCCTGCCTTTATGCAGGGCTTTAAGCAAGTCATGACGGCTGACGACCTGCTGGGCGGCAACGCCTTTCCGGGCAAGAAGATCGTCATCGTGGGCGGCGGCACCGTCGGCTGCGAGACGGCCGACTATCTGGCTCCGCTGGTCAACGACCTGTCGCCGGCCAACCGCGACGTCACCGTCATCGAGATGACCAAGACGCTCGCCGCCAACGAGGGCGGCGCTGGCCGCGCAGTGCTCATCACGCGCATGCTCTCCAAGGGCGTCCACGTGCTGACCGAGGCAAAGGTGACCGAGATCACCGAGGACACTATCAGCTACGAGAAGGACGGCGAGATCCATACCATCACCGGTGCCGATACGCTGGTGCTTGCCATGGGCTATCGTCCCAATACCAAGCTGGCCGACGATCTGGCTGCAGCCGGTGTTGCCACCCACGTGCTGGGCGATGCCAACAAGTGCGGCAACATCCGCGATGCCATCGGCGATGGCTACAAGGTTGCCTGCGAGCTCTAGTCAACCCCTTGTTGCGTGGGGGCAGGTTACTTTGCACCAACTTGGCGCATGTAAACCTGGCCCCATTGACGAGGTTTCCGCCATCCCAGGGCGGCTACATGGAGTAGCGCCCGTGCGCATCGATTCCCTCTCATAGATGTGCGGCACAAAGAACCCCGAGCTCACACGAGCTCGGGGCCTTTTTCGTCTGGATTGGGGACGCATAGCCGGACGAAAGCGTGTTGCGTTTGGCGTAAAACCATACGAAAGTGCAATTTGCGTCTTATTTCCGAACGTAAAACAGACGAAAACCGTTTACGTCTGCTTTAAATCCGTACGAAAACGGTTTTCGTCTTGCAGGGCAGTTGCCGTTTCTACAGTTCAACTTCCAGTTCGGCTTTGTGTTCGCAGAGGTAGTCGCGCATGTAGGGGATGGCAAATGAGACCTTGCCGTACGAAGGAGCCTCGATAATCGATTCTCTTAACAGGCGGCTGCGGACGGAGCTCACCTGTTGAGGCGTTTTGTTTAGGGCATCGGCAACCATGCTGGTCGAGCTCGTCTGCCCCAAAGACGCCATGCTCAGCAGATAAGCGATGCACGTGGGCGGAATGCGCTGCAGCGCGGGCTCAATCACCATGGCGCAGAAGCGTTCGCGTGCCGTTGCAATGCCACGCTCGGCTTCTTCTTCTCCAATAATCGCTGTATGTGCGCGTCTTGCCAACTGCCATGCGTAGTATCCAACGAGTTGGATCATGAAAGGATAGCCTTGCGTTGCCTCGGCAAGTTGGCCGGCAATACCTGGCTGCAACTCCATGCCAGACGCTTCAATGGTTTCCTCGAGGGAGTACGACACTTCGGTTACTGCCACAGCCTTCAGATCAAAGGGGAGGGCACGGCGCAAAAACGTAAGTGTCTTTCCGTTGATGATGCTTTCAATCATCGAAGGCAGCCCAGCAAAAACAAAGGCGATATCAAGGTCTTCGCCGATAACCTGCTGAATCGCAATGGAGAGCGTTCGGACCTCATCGAGCTCTGCGTCTTGAACCTCGTCGAGAGTGATGAGCAGGCCATTTCCATTCTTGGATATTGTCTGTCTCATGGCGTCGCGTAGCGATGGGCCGATTCGCTCAATATCTATGCTGCCGATGGATATGCCAGCTACGGTGGGCTCAAATCTGGCGTGTTTGGCCTGGAATTTGGGCTGCAGCTGTTCGAGAATGCGCTGGCAAAGTCCCTCGGTTGCGACCTCTTTTATGACCGTCCAGCCATGGCTTTGCGCCAAACGTGAGCACTCGTCAAGGAGGACCGTCTTGCCCGTTCCACGGACGCCGGCTATGCGCATTAGGCGCCCCGGGGCACCAGGCCCGTTGACGAGGCCCTCATTGAATTCTTCGAGCACATCTTCGCGGCCGATAATCGTGGGAGGTGTTTTACCTGCTGTGGGCTTAAAAGGGTTTGTTTGCATGTGAGCCACCTTTGCTCAAGATATAGCAAGATATAGCAAAGTATAGCAAGATATAGCAAAGTATAGTGAGATATAGCAAAGTAAGCGCTACTTGCGGGTTTTGCGGTGGTGCTATTTTCCAAATGCCGCGCGGATAAAGCGCTGGGCGAACAGCTTGTTGGCAACTCACGAGGGCTCGGGGTGCCAATTTGGGATGGAGTAGTGCTGTGCCACGAATAGGGCCTATCTACTACGTTTAAGCCGCAGGGGTCAACCATAGTCGGCTTTTTCGAAAATCGACAAGCTGTCTACCTGCGGTTTTGTTTTCACGGTTTTCGGTATGGTCGAGGCTATCCGTGTTAACGTAGTAGATAGGCCACTTTTGTGGCAAGGGGGCCGATCTGCGGGTCAGGGTAGCCAAAAGAACCCCGTCCCAAAAAGACTGACTGGGAGCTGGGGCGTGTCGATGCGATAGTATTACGTGGTGATATTCGACAAACCGTGAGCTTCATCCGAGGGCTTTATGGAACAACACCAGCATTATCAGAGCTTGCAAGATCAGGCGTACAACGCATTGCGCTCCAAGATTATCTATGCCGAGCTCAAGCCCGGCACGCGCCTTTCGGCGATTGGTCTGGAAAAGGAGACGGGAATCGGGCGCACGCCCATTCGCGAATCCTTTGTGCGCCTGCGTGAGCAGGAGCTGGTGGAAACGCGTCCCAAAAGCGGCACCTACGTCTCTAAGATCAGCATGGAACGCGCCGAAAACGCCTGCTTTTTGCGCGAGAAGCTCGAGAGAAGCGTGCTTATTAAATGCTGTTCGGCCGCCTCGCCCGAGCAAAAGCAGCGGCTTGAGCAGATTCTTACCGAGTCCGAGTCGCTCGACCATGGCGAAACGCGCCGTTTCTTTGACCTGGATAACCTGTTCCATGAGACATGTTTTGAAATTGCCGGTCGTCACATGTTGTGGGATTGGATGAAGAGCATCAACACGCATTTTGAGCGATACAACTGGTTGCGTATGGTGTCGCAGGATCTGGATTGGGAGCCGATTCGTCGGCAGCATCGCCGGATTCTCGAGGCCATTAAGAGGGGCGATACCGATGCGGCGAGTTATCTGGCAGAGACGCACTTGCACCTGATGCCCGAGGAGCAGGGCCCGGTTATCGCCTTGCATCCCGACTATTTTGAGCTGCCTAAAGACTCGTCTATCTAGCCCATCATCGCATCTGCTCGAGACGCAAAAAACGACGCTGCTCACCTACAGCGTTTTGCAAGCGAGATTATTAAAAAAATGCCTAAAATGGCTCAGGCTGCCGACAATGGGGAAACGGGGTGCGCCATGGCGCAGATGAGAATCAAGGACATTGCCGCCGAGGCGGGCGTGAGCCCGGCCACGGTCTCGCGCTATCTCAACAACCGCCCCGGGCAGATGACCGAGGAAACCCGCGCTCGCATCGCGGCGGTTATCGAGCGCACCGGCTATCGCCCACGTGCTGCCGCGCGCAATCTGCGCAGCTCGCGCACCAACCTCATCGGTGTGATCCTGGCCGACATCGCCAACCCGTTCTCGAGCGCCATGCTCGAGGGCCTTTCCGCCAGTGCCGCCGCGCGCGGCTGCTCGCTCATGACGGCCATTAGCGGCAACGATCCCGCCAAGGAGGCCGAGTCGCTCACCAGACTTATCGATGCCGGCGTGGACGGCCTGGTCGTCAACACCTGCGGAGGCAACGACAAGGCGATCGCCGCGGCCGCGGGGCGCCTGCCCGTTGTGCTGCTCGACCGCGACGTTGCCGACGGCGGTGTCGATCTGGTGACATCTAACAACCGTGAGCTGGTCGCCGGCCTGGTAGACGCCTTGACCGCCGCTGGCAGCGAGCGCCTGTGCCTGCTCACCGAGGCGAGCGACGACAGCCCCGTGCGTCGCGAGCGCGCCGAGGCCTTTACCGACGAGCTGTCGCGACGCGGCCTTGCCGGCGAGGTTGTCACCTTGGCCGATGGCGGTGCCACGGGCGTTGGTCGCTTGGACGAGACCATCCGCGGCTATGCAGGCAAAAAGCTCGGCCTCATTGCCGTCAACGGCCTAGTTTTCCTGCGTCTGACCGAGGCGCTGGCGCAGCTTGGTCCCTCGCTGCCGGCGGGGCTCAAGATCGCGACGTTTGACGACTACCCTTGGAACCATGTGCTCTTTGGCGGCGTCACCACGGCCGCGCAGGATACCCTCACCATTGCCGAGCGCGTGGTCGAGCGCCTGTCCGAGCGCATCGACGTCGTTACCACCACCGTGGGCGAGGCCGCAAAGCTGGCGCCCAAACGCATCGAGATCCCCGGCCACATCGAACACCGCGCCTCGACCTCGCGCTAGTCTGTGTGATAATATATAGACAATGTCATACAGGAGGTATCCATGGCTGCGTCTGTGCTGAGTGTGCGAGTGGACTCGTCAATTAAAGACTCATTTGCCGAGCTGTGCGAAGAACTTGGCATGACTTCGTCTGTTGCGGTCAACATGTTTATGAGACAGATGCTGCGCGAGCGT
Organism: Collinsella sp.; assembly: GCA_018380195.1. GTDB lineage: Bacteria > Actinomycetota > Coriobacteriia > Coriobacteriales > Coriobacteriaceae > Collinsella. The sequence goes on from JAGZUC010000029.1 coordinate 18,193, forward strand.
TCGCTGCCGTTTGTTCCTTCACTTGGTAAAAGCTCTGCGAGCGAAAGCGCCGCGGCGGGCATTTTGGATACTGCCCAGATTGAGTCCGCCGTCTGCGAGGCGGCCAGCTCGATTCCCGCCATCAAAACCGTGATTCTTTTTGGTTCGTATGCCCGGGGCGAGGCGCATGTCGATAGTGATATTGACTTGCGTCTCGAAGTCGATCGCGAGCAGGGCTTTGGTCTTTTCGCGCTGTCGGCATTTGGCGAGGCGGTGCGCAAAGAAACCGGGAGGCAGGTTGATCTCGTCTCTAGTGATCATCTTGATGACGATCTTGCCGCGGTAATCGAGCGCGAAGGAGTGATCCTTTATGATCGCGCGTAAGTCAGACAGCCTGTTCGCGAACGTTTTTTGAGCGCTTGATACGCTTTAACCCTGCGGAAACATTTTTCTGCGATAGTATCTGCGATATAGACCAGTCGAAACCCGCCCGAAAGAAAGGGGAGCGACATGAACCAGCAGAACATCGATTACGTACTCCGCTCCGTAGAGCAGCGTGACATCCGCTTTGTGCGTCTGTGGTTTGTCGACATTCTCGGCCGCCTCAAGAACTTTGCCATTAGCCCCGAGGACCTCGAGGTCGCTTTTGAGGAGGGCATTGGCTTTGACGGCTCGGCCATCGAGGGCTTTGCTACGCCCGAGGAAGCCGACATGCTCGCATTCCCCGATGCTTCGACCTTCCAGATTCTGCCGTGGCGCCCGAGCCACAACGGCGTCGCCCGCGTGTTCTGCGATGTGTGCACCCCCGACCGCAAGCCCTTCGCCGGCGATCCGCGCGATGCCCTGCGCCGCATGTTCCGCAAGGCCGAGAAGGCTGGCTACCTGCTCAACGTGGGCGCCGAGCTGGAGTATTACTACTTCCCCGACGAGCACACCCCCGAGCCGCTCGACAACGTGGGCTACTTCGATCTTTCGGTGAGCGATGCCGCCCGCGACCTGCGTCGCAACACGGTTCTCACGCTCGAGAAGATGTCCGTGCCCGTGGAGTACACCTTCCACGCCGCCGGCCGCTCGCAGCACGGCATGAGCCTGCGTCACGCCGAGGCCCTGAGCATGTCCGACGCCATCACCACGGCCAAACTCATCATTAAGCAGCAGGCCTACGAGAGCGGTTGCCACGCCTCCTTTATGCCCAAGCCGTTGGCGGGCGAGGACGGCAGCGCTATGTTCCTGTGCCAGTCGCTGTTCGACCACGACGGCAACAACGTCTTTTGGGGCGAGGACGACGAGAAGTACCATCTCTCCGATATTGCCAAGCACTACATGGCCGGCATCCTGGCGCATGCCCGCGAGATCAGTGCCATCACCAACCCCACGGTCAACTCGTACAAGCGCATCACCACGGGTGGCGACTCCGTACCGCAGTACGCCACGTGGGGCCTGCGCAACCGCGCGAGCATGGTCCGCATCCCGGTCTACAAGCCCGGCAAGCAGCTGTCCACGCGCATCGAGCTTCGCAGCCCCGACCCCATGGCCAACCCGTACCTGGTCAACGCCGTCACGCTGGCGGCTGGTCTGGACGGCATCGAGCGCAAGCTGGAGCTCCCTCCCGAGGCCACGGCCGAGACGCTCAAGCTCACCGACCGACAGATGCTCGAGGCCGGCTACACGCCGCTGCCGCGCTCGCTTAAAGAGGCGCTCGACGTGTTTGAGGACTCGCAGTTTATGAAGGATGCCCTCGGCGAGCACATCCACAGCTTCTTCCTCAAAAAGAAGCGCGACGAGTGGCATAAGTTTGAGTCTACGATCACCGAGTGGGAGATCAAGCACTACCTGGCGAACTCCTAATCGCGCTGGCTTGTTCCAGTACGATGGAGCTCATTTCTTTGGAGGCCGATATGTCTGAAAAGAGTGCCCTGTTCATGGCGCGCACGACGCGCTTCCACGAGTTTGCCCGCAGCTTGACGACCACCCTGGGTGTCGAGGTGAGCCTGGCTACCCCCGATTCGCCGACTGCGGCGCACGACTTTGACCTGCTGATTCTCGATTCCGACGGCATCCGCAGCGACCGCATCGATCAGATTGCCAAATGGCTCGACGACCGCGGCGGCGTCCCCATGCTGGTGATCGTCGACGACGAGGCGCTCGGCACCCTGCGCCTGCCGAATCACGCGCATGCCGACTTTGTATGCCCCACGGCGACGCCCAATGAGCTCAAGGCTCGCGCGCAGCGCCTGATGGGCGAGGAGGAGACCGTCACCGCCGACGATGTGCTCAATATCGATAACCTCGAGATTAACCTGGCTACCTACCAGGTGACACTCGATAACGAGCCCATCGACCTGACGCTGATGGAGTACTCGCTGCTGAGCTTTTTGGCGACGCACCCCAATCGCGCCTACAGCCGCGAGGTGCTGCTGCACCGCGTGTGGGGCTTTGAGTACTGCGGCGGCACGCGTACCGTCGACGTGCACATTCGACGCATCCGCTCCAAGGTGGGCCCGCAGATCGCGGCGCACATCACCACCGTCCGCGGCGTGGGATATCTGTTTAAGGACTAGATTTCCACCACAAAGGGGACAGGCACCTTTGTGGTGGTTTTGCCGCAGGTGCGGGCTCCTTTCGAGTTTGCAGCAGAACTTAAGCCTTCCTAAAAGATTGCGTTCTCGTACACGTACGCCCGCATATTGGGGTACAACTCAACGTGAACAATGATGGCCCGCCACGTGTTTGGCGGGCCTTTGGTTATTTGACGAAAGGATCGCAGCCATGAGCGAGAACGATTCCCAGCGTCCTCAGGACGCGGGCAACGCCGGCGAGACTCAGCAGCAACCGCGCGTGCAGGTGGAGTCGACGCCTGCCGGCAGCAACATTCCCTACGTGCAGGCTTACGACACACAGACCGGCCAGCCGCTGGGCGGTCAGCAGGTTGTAAACAAGCACACGGTGGTCAAGACCAAGACCAAAAAGCTGCCGATCTTTATTACGGCGCTTGCCGGCTGCGCCTGCGGCGCCCTGCTGGTCATCGCGCTCATTATGAGTGGCACGCTCAATATTGGTGGTGGCAAGAATGCCGTGACGGCGGGTGCTTCGGGTTCGTCGGCGCAAAAGATTACCATCGACTCTGAGGACACAACGCTGGCCGAGGCGGTCTCTGCCAAGGCGCTGCCCTCTGTGGTCTCCATTACCGCTACTTCGAGTGGCAGCCAGAGCAACGCGCTTTCGCAGTCTGCCGACGAGTCGGACAGCTCGGGCAGCGTCGGTTCGGGCGTGGTGCTCGATACCGAGGGCCACATTCTCACCAACAACCACGTGGTCGATGGCTACGATCAGTACGTGGTGACCATGGATGACGGCACTACGTACGAGGCCGAGTTCGTGGGCAACGATGCCTCGAGCGACCTGGCCGTCATCAAGCTCAAGGACGCCGACGCCTCCAAGCTCACCCCGATCGAGATCGGCGATTCCTCCAAGCTCAACGTGGGCGAGTGGGTCATGGCGATCGGCTCGCCGTTCGGCAACGAGCAGTCTGTCTCCACGGGCATTGTGTCGGCGCTGTATCGCTCAACGGCCATGAGCTCTACCAACGGTAACACCATCTATGCCAACATGATCCAGACCGATGCCGCCATCAACCCGGGCAACTCCGGCGGTGCGCTCGTCAACGACAACGGTGAGCTCGTGGGCATCAACTCGCTCATCGAGAGCTACTCGGGCTCCAGCTCGGGAGTGGGCTTTGCTATTCCCGTTAACTACGCCAAGAACATTGCCGACCAGATCATCGACGGCAAGACGCCGGTGCATCCGTACATGGGCGCTACGCTTTCGAGCGTCAATGCGCTTAACGCCCGCACCAACAAGTTGAGCACCGATAGCGGCGCGTATGTGGCGAGCGTCGTTGAGGATGGTCCTGCCGCCAAGGCCGGCATTCAGGAGGGCGACGTCATCACCAAGCTGGGCGACGATGAGATTACGAGTGCCGATGGCCTGATCATTGCGCTGCGCAGCCACGAGGTGGGCGAGAAGGTCGAGATCACGCTCATGCGCGGCAAGGACGAGAAGAAGGTCACGGTTGAGTTGGGCTCTGACGAGGAGCTGCAGAGCCAGCAGCAGGACGACAGCGCGACCGACACCGGCAACGGCGGCATCACCGACGAGCAGTTGCGCCAGTACCTGGAGGAGCTGTTGGGCCAGCAGGGCCAGGGTCAAGGCTACGGCCAGGGTTACTAACGAGTCGCTCCACACATACCGAAGCCAGAGGGGCTGTCCTGCCATGCGCAGGATGGCCCCTCTTTTCGTACTGATCCATTGGGGACGGAGGAAAACGGATCATTTTGAGCTGGCGAGGTGGTTAACCCCGGTCCGACGGCTGCCGATTCGGTGCGGTTTGAAAGGGCTATCCGGCCCCATTGCGACCGGTGGTACCCTAGTATCCGTTTGAAATCGAGCGAAGGAGTGCCGCTATGGAGCAATCGAGCCTGTTTGGTGACGGCGTGGACATCGATACCGAAACGCCCGCGAGCGCGGATGCCGCCGCACCGACCGATGCCCGCGCCAAGGCGGCAGCGCGCGCGGCCGAGTTGCGCCACGAGCTCGACTACCATGCCTACCGCTACTACATGCTCGATGCTCCCGAGATTACGGACGCCGCCTTCGACAAAATGCTCGTTGAGCTGCAGGAAATCGAGGCGGTCTATCCCGATCTGGTGACGCCCGACAGCTATACCCAGCGCGTGGGCGGCTACGTGAGCGAACAGTTTACGCCGGTCACGCACATGGCACGCATGTATTCCATGGACGATGCCATGGATCTGGACGAGCTCGACGCGTGGCTCCAACGCACCGAGGATGCGCTCGGTGCCGGTAGCGTCACCTATACCTGCGAGCTTAAGATCGACGGCCTGGGCGTGGCGCTTACCTATCAGAATGGCACCTTCGTGCGCGCGGCCACGCGCGGCGACGGCACCACGGGCGAGGACGTGTCGCTCAACGTACGTACCATCAAGGACGTGCCCATGCACCTGTCCGAGCCGGCGCTCGCTCACATGGGTGCCGATCGCGAGCGTACAATCGAGGTCCGCGGCGAGGTCTACATGCCCAAGGGTAGCTTTGTGCGCCTGAACGACGAGGCCGATGCCGAGGGCCGCGACCCCTTCGCCAACCCGCGTAACGCCGCTGCCGGGTCCTTGCGCCAGAAGGATCCCAAGGTTACGGCGCGTCGCGACTTGGCCACCTTTATCTACGCCATCGCCGATACCGACCCGTTGCACGTCCATAGCCAGCGTGAGTTCCTCGATTGGCTGCGCAGCGCCGGCTTTAGCGTCAACCCCAACGTGGCACGCTGCGCCACGCCGGCCGAGGTCCACGAGTTCTGCGCCCAGGCCCTCGAGCATCGCGGTGACCTGGACTATGACATCGACGGCGTAGTCGTAAAGGTCGACAGCTTCCAGCAGCAGCTCGACCTGGGCTTTACTGCCCGCGCGCCACGCTGGGCCATCGCCTTTAAGTTCCCGCCCGAGGAAAAGCAGACCGTCCTGCGCGAAATTCGCATCCAGGTGGGTCGCACCGGTGTGCTCACGCCGGTCGCCGAGTTCGACCCGGTGACGGTCGCCGGCTCCACCATCGCGCGCGCCACGCTGCACAACATCGACGAGATCCGTCGCAAAAACGTGCGCGAGGGCGACACCATCATCGTGCACAAGGCGGGCGACGTGATTCCCGAGGTCGTGGGCCCGGTGCTCGACAAGCGTCCGGCCGATTCGGTCGACTGGCAGATGCCCGAGGTCTGCCCCGTGTGCGGCAGCCCCGTTGTCCACGAGGATGGCGAGGTCGCTTACCGTTGCGTCTCCATCGATTGCCCCGCACAGCTCAAGGAGCGCCTGCTCCATTGGGTGAGCCGCGGTTGCATGGATGTTGACGGCCTGGGCGACGAGATCGTCGACAAGATGATCGCCGCCGGCCTGATCCACGATGTCGCAGATTTCTACCAGCTCACGGTCGACGACATCGCCGGCCTGGACACGGGCCGCACCTATGCCAGTTCCAACAGCAAAAAGGGCGTCAAGAAGGGCGACCCCATTCCGGTGGGCCTCAAGACGGCCGAAAAGATCGTCGCCGAGCTCAACAAGTCCAAGAGCCAGCCGCTCGGTCGCGTGCTGTTTGCCCTGGGCATCCGCCACGTGGGCAAAAGCGTGGGCGAGGTCATCGCCGAGCGATTCCTGTCGATTGACAAGCTCATCTTGGCGAGCGAAGAGGACATCGCCGAGTGCGAGGGCATCGGTCCCAAGATTGCGGCGAGCGTCAAGCAGTTCCTGGCCGTGCCCGAGAACCTTGCCGTGCTGGAGCGCCTGCGCCAGGCGGGCCTGTCGCTCGAGGTCGACCTGGGCGCCGCCCATGCGCAGGCTGCAGCCGATGCCGGCGTAGCAGGCGAGCTCGCCGACGCGCAGCCACTCGCGGGCCTGACGTTTGTGTTGACCGGTACGCTCGTCAACCGCACGCGCGACGAGGCGGGCGCCGCGCTCAAGGTGCTCGGCGCCAAGGTTTCGGGCAGTGTATCGAAGAAGACGAGCTACCTGGTCGCCGGTCCCAAGGCGGGCTCCAAACTCACCAAGGCCGAGCAGCTGGGCGTGCCCGTGCTGGACGAGGACGCGCTCGAGCAGATCTTAGCTACTGGTGAGGTGCCGGAGGCGTAATGGATATCGAGAATCGCAATTGCTCGCAGGTGGAAGGGCGCGCGAGGCATTCCCAAGTGCAGGCAAAAGAGCGCTTAATGATGCGAATTTGCGTTGCCGAGCGCGAGCGCGCGGCGGGTGCATCTCGCGATGCCTTTGAGGCGTTGACCGAGTTAGAGGCGAGGCTCGGTCTAGCCTAGAGAGACCGGCACCGTGATCTGCGTCACGTAGGTTGCCGGATCATCGCTGATGATGTCGTCGATCAGGGCGATCTCGCGCGATGGACCGGCGGGCGTCAGGTTGTGTTCGCGCATATAGCTGAGCAGCTGCTCATAGCGTGGGGCTGCTTGCCCGTGCGTGCCGCGGAAGCTTATGGTCAGGCAGCGCGCGGCAGGTCGCGTCTCAACGTCGCCCAAGTACCCATCGGTGTCATCGAGCAGCAGAAAGACCTCGTCGTAGCCATCAAAGTCACCGGCTGCCAGGCGTTCGGGCGCGATACCTACACCCAGATTGCCCAGATAGGCAAAGGTTTCGTGCTGTCCCTGCTGAAGCTGGCGGATATGCCATCCCAGCGAATAGGCGTCGGTGGGATTGACGCGCTCGTGCAGCGTGGCACAGCGAAGTTCGGGTTCCTCGATTTCGCTAATGGTGTCGAGATCAGCATTCAAAGCGCCATGAAGCAAGGCAAGCCGCTGGTCAATCTTGCGCGACATGCGCTCCAGCTCACGCCGCTTGTGCTCAATTAACTCCTGTTGCTTGGTCAGTTGCCGTTGCATCAAATCCATATCGCGCGTAGTGACAAACTCGCGAATTTGCGCCAGCGGCAGGTCGAGAACGCGCAGGTTGCCGATGGTGTTGAGGGTAGAGAGCTGCCGGGATCCGTAGTAGCGGTACCCACTCGCCGGATCGACATATGCCGGCTCCAATAGCCCCATCTGTTCGTAATGGCGCAGTGTGCCCACGCTCAAATTGAGCAAGCGTGCCACCTCGCCAATGCGGAGCAGACCCTCAGTATGTTCACTTGGCATGTCGGTCACAGGACCGTTCCTTTCGGTAAAAAGCAGGGGAGGGGCGCCAGACTCGCGTCGCCCCGCTATGCTGCCAACTTGTCAAAAGCCCCGCGCCGGTTGAGCACGGTAAACGCGACAACACAGATGACTGCCGACAAAATCGACCCGCACGGCGAGGCGATGCCCATGGGGAACAGCGTGTCGGAATAGGCGTTCGACAGCAGCCACGCGCCCGGCACGCGAATGAGTGCCACGGCAAGTACGTTGTGTGCAAAGCCGATATAACTCTTACCGTACGCAGCAAAAAAGCCGCTAAAGCAAATGTGGATGCCGGCAAAGATCGCGTCAAAAATATAGCTGTGCATATAACCGGTGCCGGCTGCGACCACCGCGGCGTCCTTGGCAAAAAAGCCTAGAAACGCCGGTGCCACCAACCACATGAGTGCCGTGATCAGGCAGCCGTACACCACCGAGATGGTCATGGCGTCCTTGAGCACCTGACGCGCTCGGTCGCCCTTGCCCGCACCGGCGTTTTGCGCCGTGAGCGCGCTGACGGTGGCGCCCATGGAGCTCGGCACGATGAACAAAAAGCTGATCATCTTCTCGACCAGGCCCACGGCGGCGGCGTCGACCAGGCCGCGGTGGTTGGCGATAACGGTGATGAACATAAACGCCACCTGGATGCAGCCGTCCTGCACGGCAACGGGCACGCCAATCTTGAGGATGCTGCCGAGCACCTCGGGCTGCGGGCGCAGGTCGCTGCGCTTGACGTGGATGTTCGTGCGGCGGCTCTTGAGCCAGACGAGTGCGAGGGCAACACTTGCCGTCTGCGCGATCACCGTGCCAAGCGCCGCGCCCACGGGGCCGAGCCCCATGTGGCCAATGAGCAGAAAGTCGAGCGCGATGTTGATGACGCACGCCACTCCGATCACATACATGGGCGAGCGCGAATCGCCCAGGCCGCGAAAGATGGCCGAGAGGATGTTGTATGCGGCGATACACGGAATGCCGATAAAACAGATGCGCAGGTAGGCGGCAGTGCCCTCGACGGCTTCGGTCGGCGTGCCGATGAGTGCCACGATCTGCGGGCACAGCGCGAGCAAGAGCGCGGCCAACACCACCGAGACGCCCATAAAGAGCGTGATGGTGTTGCCGATGGCGGCCTCGGCGCGGTCAAAACGGCGCGAGCCCACGGCGTGGCCGACAATGACGGTCGTTCCCATGGCCAGGCCCACGAGCGTCACGGTAATGATATAGAGCGTCTGCGCGCCGTTGCCCACGGCGGTGATGCCGGCGGCACCGCTAAACTGTCCGATAAAGTACAGGTCGGCCATGCCGTAGAGCATCTGCAAAAAGTACGAGAGCATATAGGGCAGGGCAAAGACCGCGATGGTCTTGAGGACATTGCCGCGTGTGAGGTCGTGTTCCATGGGCGGGGCGCTTTCTGGCTTAGATCGTTTACGTACCAGTGTAGTGAAAACCCTACAACGATTGTAGAGTCAAGATTTGTGTTGGCAGCGGGGCGAAAAAGACACGCTCGCGTTCATTTCCAATTGAATACAGGGGCGCGTCCTGCGAGCTTGGTGCCTGCACTAGCCTTGCAGAAATCGATTTCGGAACACTTGACACCGCCGCACGGCGCGCCATAATACTTGGGTTTGCGAACAACGTTTGATGGGGGATGAACCTGCGTGCGCAATCTCAAGATTTTGTTTGGCTCTGTTAGACCAGGATTGACATGCCGACCTGCCGGCTAACTCGCCGTCTCCCCATCGGGCGCCGGCGTCTTGACCCTCATCTCGAAC
>JAGZUC010000030.1 GCA_018380195.1 Collinsella sp.
CATCGAAACACATCTCCACCGTTCCTTCAACTGGGAAAACGGCGCCCCCGGGGCCCGGATGGGGCCTCGGGGGCGTTCGGCTAGCTGCGGGAACGGCCTATTTGCTCAATGTGTTCGGCTGAGATCGGAAATCAACCGTCGGCCCGCCAGCGGCCACATCGAGCAGATGGGCGTGCTTCGATCCCGAGCCTAGCCTAGGATGCGGGCCATGCGCGCCTTGAACTCGGACAGAAAGCGCGGGGCATCCACGGTAAGCGCCACGAGCGTGCTCTTGTCCGGATCGGACAGGCGGCGCTCATCGCAGATGGTGCGACCGCGGTACTCGCCCAGCAGATCAACACGCAGGTTGCAGCCGAGCGCACCTACGAGCGTGGGGTCGATCGCCACGGCAACGGCCAGCGGATCGTGCAGCGCACAACCACCCAGGTAGGGTGCGTTCATCTCGTACGAGCCAATGTAGTGCTCGACCATGCTCGCAAATGCGCAGCCCGCCATGGTGCCCGAGCCCGTCCAGCCGGCAATGTCGCGGCGTGTGAGCACCACGCGATGCGTCACGTCCAGACCCACCATGGTGAGCTTACGACCTGAACGCAGCACCGCGTCGGCTGCCTCGGGGTCGCTCGCCATGTTGGCCTCGGCGCCCGCGCTCACGTTGCCGGGCACGGTAAGGGCGCCGCCCATCACGACCACGCGGCCGATGGACATCATCGCCGCCGCATCGCGCTCCAGGGCGAGCGCCAGGTTGGAGAGCGGGCCAGTCGCCACGTAGATCAGATCGGGACCATAGGTGCGCGCGGCATCGATCAGATAATCGACCGCAGCGTTGCCGTCGGCCGAGGTCGCCCCCACCGGCTCGTAGGGCGACGCGGGCACGCTCGCGCCGCCGATGCCGTTCTTGCCGTGAATGAGCGCGGTGGACGCCGGCGGCGTATAGGGCTCAGTCGCCTGCAGAGGACGGTCGGCACCCAGGTACACCGGAACCTCGGGGCGACCCAGCAGATCGAGCACCGCCAGGCAATTGTGCGCCGATTGCTCGACGCACACGTTGCCAAAGCACGTGGTGATGCCGACGAGCTCCACCTCGGGGCTCGCGATGGCATAGGCCAGCGCCATCGCATCGTCAACACCCATATCCAGATCAAGGATCAGCTTCTTGATTGCCATTGTTCTACTCCGCTTCTCCGTCTTTATCGTCTAACCAAACCAATGTTCAACTTCGGCGCGCGTGGGAATCGATTGCTGAGCGCCCAGGCGCGACACCGTCACTGCCGAGGCGCGAGCGCCCGCGGCCATGCACTCAAAGAGCGGCAAACCCTCTAGGCGAGCCGCCGCCAACGCGCCGATAAACGTATCGCCGGCGGCCGTGGTATCGACTACCGTGCTCGAAAGCGCCGGCATGCGCAGCAGCTCGCCGTCATCGCCGAGCGTAACCGAGCCGGCACCACCCAGCGTGATGACCGCAGCTCCGGCGCCCTTGTCGAGCAGCGCATTGAGCGCGGCGACGCAACTCGCATCATCCGTGGGCAGAATGCCCGTCAGCACCTGGCACTCGGTCTCGTTGGGGCAGACCAAGTCGACCGCAGGCCAGACCTCCGCAGGCAGCTCGCAGGCGGGCGCTGGATTAAAGACCGTATAGAACCCCAGCTCGTGAGCGCAAACAAGCGCCTCGGCCGTCGCTGCAAGGTCACATTCACCCTGGGCGATAAAGACGCTTCCGGCAGCCGGGGCAATCTCGCTGGCGTCGCCGTCGAGCTCGTCGGCCACCAAGCGCCTCAGTGCGCAGGCAACGTCCTCGCCCGAAAGCGCATGGTTGGCGCCTGGCGACAACACGACGCGGTTGTCGTTCTCGCAGCGAATGATAGTCGCGGTGCCAGTCTCCACGTCGTCGCGACGCGCCACAAACTCAACGCCCACGCCGGCATCCTGGAGCCCTGCCACCAGTGCGTCGCCAAATGCATCGCGCCCGACGGCGCCGATCATGCACGTGCGCGCGCCCAAGCGCGCGGCGGCCACAGCCTGATTGGCACCCTTGCCGCCGGCGTTGGTGATAAAACCGCTACCGCCGACAGTCTCGCCCGCACGCGGCATGCGCTCACACGCCACCGAAAGGTCCATGTTCATGCTGCCGAACACCGCAACGATGCCGCGATCTGCCATGGAAACCTCCTCGTCTGCGGGCTTTATGCCCACCGTCGGCCGTCAATCGTATGCTTTCGCACTCTATAACTTTAGTTCACTTTGATGTGAACGCACGCTTGAGGTTGCGCCAGCAGCAAGCATTCACAGGAGCGGGCAGCTACAATGAATACGTGCTGATTTTTCTCGTCATTGGATGATGTTTTATGGAACAATTCCCGCAATCGAGCTCACGCGGCCCGCGCCGCGCGCCCGATAACCAGGCGCCGCACGAACGCCCGCGCACCGAGCGCCGCACCGGCGAGCCGCGTCGTGCCGCGAGCCCCCATCGTGTGCCCACCAACAAAGCGGACCATGCCAGCGCCGCCACCGCGGACCAGACGCCCACTCGTCCCAAATCTCGTTACATTCCCGCGCTCGACGGCCTGCGCACGCTCGCCGTTGTCGCGGTGGTGCTCTATCACCTCAATCTTACGTGGGCTCAGGGCGGCCTGCTCGGCGTCACGATCTTCTTTGTGCTTTCGGGCTATCTAATCACGCGCCTGCTGCTCAACGAAGTCGCCAAGACCGGGCGCATCGACCTCAAGAGCTTCTGGATTCGCCGCATCCGCCGTCTGTTCCCCGCCGTAGTGACCGTCGTGGTGGTGACCTGTGCGCTGTGCACGATCTTTAACCACGTGATGCTCACCAAGATGCGTCCCGACATCCTGCCGTCGCTGCTGTTCTTCAACAACTGGTGGCAGATCGCGCAGGACGTCTCGTACTTCAACGCCTTGGGCGACCCCTCGCCGCTCACGCACTTTTGGTCGCTCGCCATCGAGGAGCAGTTCTACCTGGTTTGGCCGCCGCTGCTGCTTGCCATGGTATCCATGCACATGAGCAAGCCCAGCACGCGCCGCGTGGTTCTGGGCTTGGCTGCGGTTTCCGCCATCGCCATGATGGTGCTCTACAACCCTGCCGCCGACCCCAGCCGCGTGTACTACGGCACCGACACCCGCGTGTTCTCACTGCTGCTGGGCGCCTGGATGGCCTTTATCCCCGATCGCGACCTGGCGCCCGTGCGCCTCGCGCATCGTCTGGGGCTCGACCGCCTGGTTGGCGCCGCCAGGCACGGAAAGAATGCCGAGAACAAACAGGGTACGAAGGCCGACAACGCAGCCGAGACTGCCCCAGCCCAGCCGAGCGCGCTCGTACGCTTTTGGTCCTCACCCGCATCCATCGATGTGTTGGGCGTCGTGGGCCTGGTTGGCCTTGCCGCCATGGTCGCGCTCACCAACGGCTACACGGCATTCCAGTATCGCGGAGGCACGCTGCTGTGCTCCATCCTTACGCTCATGGTCATCGCGGCCTGCGTGCAGCCCCAGGGAATGGTGGCCCGCGCGCTATCCGCCGAGCCGCTCGTATGGGTTGGCAAGCGCTCCTACAGCATCTACCTGTGGCACTATCCGCTGTTGCTGCTCATGAACCCGGTCGCCAACATCAACGATACGCCCTGGTGGCAGTACATTTTGCAGGTACTGCTGGTGGTCGCCGTGGCCGAGTGCTCCTACCGCTTTATCGAGACGCCGTTTAGGAAGGGCGTCTTCGGACGCACCGTCTCCGAGTTCCGCGATGGCACCACCACGCCTGCCAATTGGGTGCGCGCGCATATTCCCGTTTGCGCCGCCTGCGCTGTCGTACTGGTCGTTGCACTGGGCGGCTTGATCTTTGTGCCCGAGACGTCTGCACTGAGCGGTGAGGGCGCCGAAGTCCTCAACAAGGAAGCCAAAAACACCGCGCCAACGGACCAACAGGCAGCCGACGACACCGACAAGGACAACGACGGCTTCCCCGATGGCTCCTACGACCTGCTGATGATCGGTGACTCCGTGTCGCTGCGCGCCGTTGATTCCTTTGACGGCGTGTTCCCCCACAGTCACATCGATGCCGAAAAGGGCCGCCAGTTTGATGCGGGCCGCGCGACATTTGAGGGCTATCTCCAACAGAACCTTGCCGGCAAGATCGTGGTCCTTGCGCTGGGAACCAATGGCTTGGTAACCGACGACCAGATCGACGCCATCATGGCCGATGCAGGAGATAAGCGTATTGTGGTGTTTGTGAACACGCGCAGCCCGCAGCCGTGGGTTGGCTCTACCAACCAGGCCATCGCCAACGCCGCTACGCGCTACAAGAACGTGCGCGTTATCGACTGGTACGGATACAGTGCCAATCGCAACGACCTGTTTGATGGCGATGGCACGCACCTGTCGACCACAGGCGTGACTGAGTACCTCAACTTGATCCACGATGCAGTCAAGAAGGACCTGCCCGTGCATCCCGAGGATCACGTCAACGATCCGCAGCCGGCGGCCGTCAAGTCTGCCACCGACGCGCTCGTTAACGCGCTTGCCTACAAGCCACACAAGCTGGGCGCCGACAAGTAACCTGCAGCAAACAACCCAAAATCACTCTTTTAGAGCCGACCCCAAGAGGTCGCAGACAAAAAAACAGGCCGCAGCCCATCGCTGCGGCCTGTTCGGAAACAAAAGTGGGCGTTAAGCGCTGTAGCCCATCGCTTGCAGCACAAACATGACGACCGTCAGCACCGTAATCACGGCGATAGTCGCCCAAGTGAGCACGTTCCACACGCGGCCGTTGCGGTTGGCACCCATAATGTGACGGTCAGCGGCGATAACCACCTGGAACACCAGAACCACGGGCAGCAGCACGCCATTGATGACCTGCGAGGTCATCATAATCTGGAACAGATCGACGCCGGGCATAAGCACCAGCACGGCAGAGATACCGATGATGGCCGTAATGATGCCGCGATAGACCGGGGCCTCGTCCCAGCTGCGGTCGGCACCGCGCTCCCAGCCAAATGCCTCGCAGATAGCGCTCGACGTAACGCCCGGCAGCACGCAGGCGGCCAAGAAGCTCGCCGCGACCAGGCCCGAGGCAAACAGTACCGTGGACCACTGACCCGCAATAGGCTCCAGCGCGCGGGCAGCATCGGCAGCATCGCTGATCTGAATACCCGCCGGGAACAACACCGTACCAGTCGTGATGATAATAAAGCCGGCAATGACATCGGCGGCAAGCGAGCCGCTCACGGTATCGATGCGCTGCAGCACGATATCGTCCTCGCCCGCGTTCTTATCGACCACGTTGTTCTGCGCCAGGAAGATCATCCACGGCGCAATGGTGGTACCAATCGTTGCGACCACGAGCGACACGTAGTTGGGATCGTTTTGAATATTGGGCACGACCAAATCGACCGCGACCTCACCCCAGTTGGGGCCAGCCATAAATGCAGCAACGATATAGGTCACGAACACACAGCTCACCAGCAGCAAAATCTTCTCGATACGCTGGAAGCTGCCCGACATGGTAAGCATCCACACCAGCAGCGCCACCAACGGCACCGATATGCTCGCCGGAACGCCAAAGAGCGCAAGGCCACTCGCGATACCCGCGAACTCCGAGATGGTCACAGCCGTGTTTGCAATCAGCAGCGCCGCCATGGCGAGCACGCTCTTGCGCACGCCAAAGCGCTCGCGGATGAGCGAAGCCAGGCCCTTACCCGTGACACAACCGCAACGCGCCGCAGTCTCCTGCGTCACGATAAGCAGCACGGTCATGACGGGAAGCATCCACAGCATCTTGTAGCCATAGCTGGCGCCCGCACTGGAATACGTGGCGATACCGCCGGCGTCATTACCCGAAAGCGCCGCCAGCAGACCGGGGCCCATGGCGCCAAAGATGGCCGCAATGGTTAGCTTTTGCTTGGTGCTCGGCTTTTGCTTCGTGTTTTGCACGCGACCACCTATCCCATGACCGACATGGTGAGCAACACCGCAGCGGTGCAGTACGCCACACACGAGATCATGACGGCAATGACGTTCATGGCGGTACCCGACGTATTGAGGTCGTGCTCGTCGCGCCAGAACAGCACCATCAGATAAATCACGGCGCTCATGTTGCTGACCAGGCAGGTGATGGCCGCGATGTTAAAGCAACCGGTAAAGAGCAGCTCCTCGAACATGGGGGCATCGGGGAACGCGGCGGTGCGCACCAGCTGGGCGCACAGGTAGGTCACGAGTGACAGAATCAGGCCCATGCCCGTGCTCTGGAAGAAGAACCCCAGATACGGCTTGGGCTCGTCGTCGTGACCGTCATACTCCAGGAAGTAGTTCTTGACGAACGACACCATGCGCGAGGCCGCCAGCAGCACGAGCGGCATGGCGCACATGGGGAACACCACCAGATGCGCGGAGCCGAGCGCCGTCCCCAGCACGGTCGCCATGATGCACGACGCGATGCCCCATACAACAACCCAGTACTGGCGATGCACGAACCAGCTGAGCACGTTCGTCGAGTCGTCCGACGCGCTATCGCCCGAGCCGACACCGGCGATCTGCAGGTCCTCCTGATGCTCCTCGGCAATAACGTCCATGGCGTCGTCGAAGGTCACGATGCCCAGGATATGACGGTTCTCGTCGCAGACAGGGATGGCAACCAGGTCGTACTTGGTCATCTCGTCCGTCACGTCTTCCTGGTCCTCGTCGGGTGACACGTAGACCAGATCGCGATAGGCCAGCTGACCCAGCGTGGCGTCGCGGTCGGCCACGATCAGCGTGCGCAGCGAAAGCACGCCCGTCAGCATGCCGCTCGGATCCTCGGTATAGACGTAGTAGACGCTCTCGAAGTCCTCGTCGAGCTCGCGAATCGCCTCGATGGCGTCACCGACCGTTGCCGTGGCGGGCAGGGAGACAAACTCCGAGGTCATGATGCGGCCGGCGGTATTGTCCTCATACCCCAGCAGGTTACGAATCGCCTTCTCCTCCTTGACGCCCATCAGGCGCAGGAGCTTCTCGGCCTTCTCGTAATCGAGCTCGTCGATCAGGTCGGCTGCATCGTCCGGGTCCATCATGGCCAGCATCGACGATGCGTCCGTGTCGGACAGGCCCTCGAGCATCTCGGTCATAAGCTCGTCGTCATCGAACTCCGAGATGGCCTCGGCGGCCTGGGCAGTATCGAGCTGCGCAAACACCTGCGCACGTAGGCGCGGGTCGAGCTGCTCGATAATGTCGGCGATGTCGGCAGGATGCAGCTCGCCGAGCGTCTTGTGCGACACCGAGAGTTGAATGTTCTTGGTCGAGCGATCGAGCAGGTCCATGTAGGACCAAGCGATGATGTCCTCACTGAGCGGCTTGCCTAGGTGCTTCATAAAGCCTTCGACGATATGCTCGAGCGCGGGGCTGATGGCGCGTAGCAGACCGCGGGCACCGACCTCGGCGCCCAGCAGGCGCAGCTGGTTTTCGCCCGACATGGAAAACTTGATGTCGTTTACGCGCACGACCTTCATGCCCTGCGTGTCGACGATCTGCTTGTTGAGCACGTCGCGGGCAAGCAAGAGTTCGGTCGGCTGCAGGTACGAAAAACGGATTTCGGTGGCCGACGTCTTAAGGTGTACACCCGTCTCGTCGATACGGTCGACCCATTTGCGCCAACTGATCATAAACGGCGTCTTGCCGGGACCGCGGAACGCGAGCGACGTCACGTGTGGAAAAACTTCGCCGGTAGCAATGCCAAAATCGTTCACAACGCCGAGCTTTTCGCCATCGACGTCCAAGACCGGCAGTTTGAGCATCTCACTCAGATAATTCAATGGTGCTCCCCATCATAATTCCTCCGGACGCGGCCGCGCGTGCGGCGTCCGGGGGCTTCTGGATATGTATACGCATGCGCGGGCGGCACGCCGCTCGACGCTTACACCCCGTGCATGCGCAAAAAGCACCTGCATGGGGTCATCGACTGTATGGTCGAGGTTTGGATTTCACCTGTAACCTTTCTCTTGACCCTCATTAACCGCAGTAACTATAGCATCAGCATCGCCCTGCGGCATCGAATTTATCCGCTGCACATTGCAGGCATACCAAACGCTGACGCATCCGTGACATAGCTGTTGGGGACGTTCTTAAACGACTACCCAATGACTACTCTGTGGTGTCGTCGTCCTCGGCAAGTTGGGGAAACACGGCGTCCTTGGGCATGGTGACCTTCGTCAGCGAGGTGAGCTTTTTGCTCAGCGACGTGTCCGTCTTGACCAGGTCGCTGAGCGTCACGATCTTGTAGCCGTCGGCAATGAGGCCGTCGATAATCTGCGGCAGCGCCTCGAGTGTCTGCTCGGCGCATTCGTCTCTATCGGTGAGCAGCACGATATTGCCCGGCGTCACCGAATCGAGCACCGTCGAGACCTGTTCGTCGGCACCGTTTAGCAGCCAGTCGCCCGAGTCGATATTCCACGAGACCACGGCGGAGACCAGGTCCATCGCATCAATCCAGTTTTGCTCGTCAAAGGCAGCGTAGGGAGCACGCAGCAGCATCGTCTTCACGCCGGTCGCCGACTTAATCGCGTCGGTGCCTTTCGTGATCTGTTCGCGTACCGCCTCACGGTCCTGACCCTTGAGCGAATCGTCGCTATAGCTGTTGGATCCGATCTCGCACCCAGCATCGACAATCGCCTTGGCCGTGGCAGGCGAGGCCTCGACCGCATCGCCCGGAAGGAAGAACGTCGCGGTGACGCCCTTTTCCTTGAGCACCTGCAAGATCTGCTTGGTGGCGCCGCTCGGACCCTCGTCAAACGTCAGTGCCACGTACTTTTTGTTGCCCTTGGGCGCCACGCTGGCGCACGCAACGACGCAATCGGTGGCGGGCACAACCTCGCCGCGGTCTTGCGTCTTGCCCGACTGCTCACCAACCCACACCTCGGAGCGGCCCTGGACACCCCAGGTTTTGACATACTCAATGGCACCCGTGCCCTCGACCTTAAGCCTTGGCTCGATAGTCGTGGCCTGGACCTCGTGCTTTTCGTACACGTTGCGGCCGTCCTTGACCGTCACCTTCTCGCCACCCGTAAGCTCGCGACTATCCCATTTGCCTTGCTTCACGCGCTTGCCGTCGACCTTCACCGACAGCTTTTCGCCGCCATGGCGCTTGAGCACGCTGTCGTCGACTGCCAGCAGATCGCCGGCGTCGTACGTTTCGGTCAGGCTTTGATCGTCGATAAGATTCTGCAACGTAGAGCCCACGCGCACCGCGGTCTTTTGCCCGTTGAGCTCCACGTCCACGCTGCGGTTGACGTAGCCCACGACGGCAGCGATAAACAGCACGAGCGCGCAACCCACGGCGATGAGCGCATAGGGCAGGCGGGACGGTCGGCGCGGCGAGCGCCCGTTGCCGATGCGCGCGCTGCGATCGCTAAACCCACGGCTATGGTTGAGGTACATCGCGCCGGGCTTACGGCGACGTCGACGCTGACCGCTGGGCAGCTGCCCCAAGTCGCGGCGCGCCGTCGGACGCGCACCCGAGCGCCCGTTTAAGTTAGATCCGTTTTGGCGCATGTGCCCTCCCCCATAAACACAGCGAGCCGGAGCAACATGTCTCCGGCTCGCCTCCCATCATTTGGTACGTCGCTATTTGCTAGCTTTTGACGAGCCCCCGCTCGCCTTTTGATATTCGTCCTTAAAGGCCTTGAACATACCGCGCGTCTTGCCGAGCTGCTTGCCCAGCGCGCGGCTGCCCTTGTCCACGGCGACCGATCCCTTGTCATCGAGCACCTTGGCGCCTTTCTTGACCTTATCGCCCACCACGACGCTGGCCTCGGCAGCCTTAGCGGCCGCGCCGCCCGAATACCCGAGCGTCTTGACCTCGTCCGAGACAATCATCGCGCCGTTCTCGTAGCCGCGCAGCATCGTCGGCGGCACCTGCGTGTCGCCCACCAACATGCTCGATGCGGCGCTGGCGGTCACATAGAACGTCTGCACAATGCCCGAACGCGGCTTAAACTCGACGTCCGAGCAATAGCCTACAACGTCACCCGACTCCGTGCGCACGTCCATGCCAACCCAGATGATGCAATCGTCCAGGTTGATATCGAGGCGCTTGGCAGCGGCGGCATCGTAGGTGCCCTTGACGTCGTCAACTGCGATGGCGCCCTCGTAGACACCGATGGCATCGAGCGCCACAAATCGGTCGGGGCGCTCGATCATGCCCGCGATATCGGACTGACGGACCATAAAGCCCACCACGCGCGTGCCGCCCGGCGTAAAGACTGGAAAGTGAATCTTCCCGAGCTTTTTAGGGCTGCGCGGCGTGCCATCCTTTTTAGTGCGCTTGTCCTCTGCGGGCTTACGATAGATCTTCGCGCCGACAAAATCCGCCGCGCGCATTATGCCTCGGTCGAGGGCTCCGCAGCCTCGGTATCAGCCTCGACGGCGTTCTCGACCACGACGTCGGCGGCAGGCGTCACGTTGCCGCCCGAAATGGCGTCGTTGAGCTGCTCGCGCAGCTGGTCCATGCGCTCGCGGGCCAGATCGACCTTGGCGCGCAGGTCATCGGTCTTGGCGTCGACCATCGGGCCAAAGTCATTCACCGCAGCACGGGCCTCCTCGGCGCTGTGCTCGTAGGTGTCGCGCATATTGTCCCAGGCGTCGTTGGCGATATCGGCAGCCATGGCGCGGGTCTCGGCGCCCGAGCGCGGGGCCAGAGCAACGCCGACAATAGCGCCGGCAGCGGCACCAAAAAGTGCGCCGGAGACAAAGCTGAAAGTCTTACCCATGATCATTCCTCTCCTGCGGGCACGTCGGTGCCCACCGTTTGAATGCTGTCCATTATACCCGCAGCGCATCACTTGCCGCTCCGCTCATCTGCGTACGGCAAAGGCGCAGGTACGTGATGGTGATAAACGCGTAAGCCTACTCCTGAGGCATAGCCGGCATGGCCACCGTGGCACCCGGGTCTTCGCCGGCGCCGTCCACGAGCGGCAGGCCGCCCTCATGCGCAGGTCCCGCCGGAACCGTCGCAGCACCGCCAAAGACGGCAGCGGAGGCCTCGTGGTTCTCGGCAACCGCGCCCTCGGTATCAATCGCCACCTGGGGCTCGTCGTCAAAGTTGGGGACGCCCTGGGGCTCGGCGGGAACGGGCTCGGCGGTCGCATCGGCAACGGGCTCGGCGTCGACCGGCACATCGCCCTCGTCAGCGCCCTCGTCCTCGGCAGCATCTTCGCCGTTCGCAGCGGCGACGGCCTCGTGAGGATCCTTGCCCTCGGCCTCGGCGCGCATGCCCAGTACCAGGTTGCGCAGGCCCGCGACCGTGCCCTCCACGTCGGGGGCAGGCTGGTCGGCGTGCAGGTACGCCCAGTCCATCATAAAGGTTGCCGACGACAGCGCACCGATGGCCAGCGCGTCGTCGGGGCACGAAAGCTCAACCTCAAAGACGCGCTCGTCGTGCTCGCTTACGCGCGTGCGGCCGCACGAAATGCTGCCGGCAAGACCGGTCTCGTTCATGAGCTCGACCGTCACGTGCTCCAGCAGGTGGCAGAGCTCGGTCTGACCCATGCAGTCCTGGAACTCGCGGCCGGAATCGCCCAGGCACAGGTGCTTGGCAATCGCCGGCACCAGGTAGTACACGCGCGCCGTGGCCTCGATGTCCTCCGAGGTCATGAGCGGCATGCCGGGGTTCACCAGCACGTACGCGCAGATCTTGTCCTCACTGACGGTGACCTTAAGGATGTTGAACAGGCCTGCCATAACTCTCCCCTACTCTTCCTTGCCCTACTCGTCGCCGTCGTGCGGATTCGCGGAACCCGCACCCGACGTCGTCGGCTCGTTTACCGAAGACTCGGAATCCTTCTTATCGGTTTCGGCCGGAGCGATCACGCGAATGAGCGAGATGCGCTGGCCACGCATCGACTGTACTTTGAACTTGTACCCCGCAACCTCAAACACCTCTCCGATGTCGGGCACCGAGTCGCAAAGCTCCAAAATCCAGCCGGCGATGGTCTCATAATCATCGCTTTCCTCGAGCGGCCAACCAAGCTCAATCGCGTCATCGCACGAAAAACGCCCATCGACGAGCCACTCGCGGCGCGAAAGGCGCGTGAGGTACTTGTTGTCGGGGTCGAACTCGTCCTCGATCTCGCCCACGATCTCCTCGACGATGTCCTCGATGGTGATGATGCCGGCCGTGCCGCCGTACTCGTCCACGACCACCACGATCTGGTCGTGAGAGGTCTGCATCTCGGACAGCAGCGGCAGGATGTCCTTGGTGTCGGGCACAAAGGCGGCGTCGCGCAAAAAACCGGCGATGGGCTGGTCGCCCTTGCCGTCGAGCGCGGGCTGAATCAGGTCCTTGATGTGCGCAATGCCGGCGACGTTGTCGGGATCCTCGTGATAGACGGGGATGCGGCTGAAGCCGGTCTGGCGCATGGTGGATAGCACGCTGGCGACCGTCTCGTCGTCCTCGCACATGGTGGTGTCCACGCGCGGCACCATGACCTCGCGGGCAACGGTGTCGCCTAGGTCGAAGATCTCGTGGATCATGCGCTTTTCCTCGTCGAGCAGGTCGTCCTGCTCCGAGACCATGTACTTGATCTCTTCTTCAGAGACGTTCTGACGGTCGTCGGCACTCTTGATGCGCAGGATGCGGGCCAGGCCATCGGAGCAAGCGCCAGTCAGCCACACGAGCGGATGGGCGATCTTTTGGAAAAACGACAACGGTCCCACGACCTGCTTGGACACGCCCTCGGCATTGGCCAGGCCGATGCGCTTGGGCACAAGCTCGCCGATCACGATGGACACGAAGGCGACCGCGACGGTGATGATGACCGGCGCCAGGCCGCGCGCGATGGCGGAGAGCGGCGCGATGCCAAAGCTCATGAGCCATGTGGCGAGCGGGTCGGACAGGCTCGTCGAGGCGACGGCGGACGAGGCGAAGCCCACGAGCGTGATGGCGACCTGGATGGTGGCGAGCAGCTGGTCGGAATCGGCAGCCAGCTTAATGGCACGCTCGGCGCGCTTGTCGCCTTCCTCGGCCTCGTGCTCCAGCACGGCGCGCTTGGCCGTGGTGAGAGCCATCTCGGACATAGAGAAGTAGCCGTTGATGAGGGTCAAAACGAGGGTAGTGATAAGGGAGATGGTTATGTCCATCGGGAGTTTCTCGAACCTCCAAGATTCGGGACGTTAGGTAGTAAGCGTAGGTGGTGGATAGGGCAGTTGCGCCCGGCGGCCGCTTGGATGGGCCCGCGGGCACAGACGCGATCGCTAGATTACGAAGAGGATCACCGCCATGAACTGGAAGATACTGCCGGCGAGCACCCACAGGTGAAACACACTGTGCAGATAACGCACGTTTTTGGCGATGTAGAACGGCACGCCCACGGTGTAGCACACGCCGCCGACAGCGAGCAGGGCAAGTGCCACGGGGTTGAGCAGCGACACGAGCTCGGGCAGCTTAAAGACGACGAGCCAGCCCATCAGCAGATAGACCAGGCCGCTTACCCAATGCGGCTGGCGCTCGCGCAAAAAGCACTCGAGGGCGATGCCGATAATGGCGATGGCCCATACGGCAAAAAACAGCACGGGGCCACCGTCGTTTGCCAGCGTGATGAGGCAAAACGGCGTATAGCTGCCGGCAATGAGCAGGTAGATGCAGCTGTGGTCGATAATGCGAAACACACGCTTGGCACCCGCGGGCTGAATCGCATGGTAGAGCGTGGAGGCAAGGTATTCGAGAATAATGCTGGCACCGTAGACGATTGCCGCGGCCATATGCGCCGGACCGCCACCGCGAAGAGCGGCAAATACGATCAGGAGCACCAGACCTGCGATGCCCAGCAGGCAACCGACACCATGGGTGACGGAGTTCATGATCTCCTCGCCCACCGTGTAGTGCGGAACGGCCGCGGTCTTGGGTCGCGGCTTAGAACTGTCGCTCGAATCGGACATGCCGGTTACATCCTCCAACGTAAAGAGTTCTCAACACTATATCAAAGCGTCTGGGTGCGTGCGAAATTTGCACCATACGTGACCCTTTGTTTACCCATTCTTTGCTTGTTGACGCATCAACGGCGAACGTCCATAATGCGCTTGCATTAAATGTTGATGTATTAACATCTTATAGGAGAATACTGCATGGCTCAAAACGCACGTTCCCATCGAAAGCTCAAGATAGCCGGCATCGTTGCACTGGTGGTTGTCGTTGCGCTGCTCGGATTTGCCGGCAACTTTTTGTTTGACTTTGCCCTGAACCCCCAAGCGCCGTACACCATGAAGATGATGCAGGATAGCAAGAACGACAAAGAAGGTGAGCAGCCGGATGCCGAGGACACCGAGGCGCGGGCGTGGTTTAAAGAGAATCGCGAGAGCAGCAGCCTCACCGCAGATGACGGAACCGAGCTTGCCGCTTGGTATTTTGCTGCTTCGGAGAGCACGCACGACTACGCCGTCTGCCTGCATGGATATACCAACGAGCCCATCGGTATGGCCCGATACGTCAAGCGATTCCACGACCGCGGCATGAACGTACTCGCACCCGCCGCCCGCGCCCACGAGCGCTCCGGCGGCGACTATATCGGCATGGGCTGGCCCGAGCGGCTAGATGTCGTTGCATGGATTGGGCGGATCGTTCAGGCTGACCCCGAGGCACGCATCTTGGTCTTTGGCGAGTCGATGGGTGCGGCAACCGCCATGAACGTCGCGGGGGAATCTCTGCCCGCAAACGTAAAATGCATTATCGAGGACTGCGGTTATACGAGTGTTTGGGACGAGTTTTCTCTGCAGCTCAAGGACGTGTTCGGCCTGCCCAGTTTTCCCTTGCTCGATGTAGCAAATTTGGTGTGCAACGTGCGCGCGGGCTACGACTTTCATAAGGCGAGCAGTGTGGAGCAACTCAAACACGCGACGGTTCCCATGCTGTTTATCCACGGCGACCAGGACACCTTTGTGCCGTACAGTATGCTCGACCAAAACTACGACGCGTGCGCCAGCAAGGTCAAGCAAAAGCTCACCATCCATGGCGCCACCCACGCCAAGAGTGCGCAAGTTGACCCCGAGCTCTACTGGAACACAGTCAACAACTTCCTCGACGAGTACTTTTAGGCAAAAAGCAACGTCTGGGGCTTTATCTGACCCCCCTGTTTTCGGAAGTGCGGGGAAAATCGCGGGAAGCTCAACCAGACCACAGTTTTACCAACAATTTATCAGGGGTTTTGTTGCCAAAAAACGGTTTGTGGTCGGCGGTATTCGATTTTTCACCGCACTTCCGAAAAGCCGCCCGTGGGCGCTGTGCTCACGGGCGGCTTTTGCTAACGTTGCGCTACAAATGCGCTTGTTTTGTCCAATAGCAAGGAGCTATTTGACCTCGATGAGCTCGTACTTGCTCGTGCCCAGGCCGATCTTCTCGGCATGCGCGATGCACGCGCGCCAGTCGGTGTCGGGATGCGTGATGCAGAAGGGGTCGTGCGCCTGCTCGCCTTCCAGATGCTCGTGGTTGTGCTCCATCTTGGCCGCGCTATCGGTGAGCTCGGTGTTGGGCAGCGGCTCGGACGCCATGACGGCGTCGGCGCAGGCCTGATCGATGGCGACCGGGTCGAAGCTCGCGAACATGCCGATGTCGTTGACGATAGGCGTATCGTTTTCGGGATGGCAATCGCAGTTGGGGCTGATATCCATGGCGAGCGAGATATGGAAGCTCGGGCGGCCGTCGACAACGGCCTTCGTATACTCGGCGATCTTGCAGTTGAGCACGTCGGCCGCGGCCTCATAGCCGGGCTTGATGGCGTCCTGGTTGCACACGCCGATGCAGCGGCCGCAGCCCACGCAGCGATCGTGGTCGATGGCGGCCACGTGCACCGTGCGGGTGTTGCCGTTGGCAAGCTCGCGCTCGCGGGTATCGTCAAACGAGATAGCGTTGTGCGCGCAGATCTTTTCGCAGGCACGGCAGCCAATGCAGTGCTCGGTCGCGACGTTCGGCTTGCCGGCGGCATGCTGCTCCATCTTGCCGGCACGGCTGCCGCCTCCCATACCCAGGTTCTTCATGGCACCGCCAAAGCCAGCCTGTTCATGGCCCTTAAAGTGGGTGAGGCTGATCACGATATCGGCATCCATGAGCGCCTGACCGATCTTGGCCTCGTGCACGTACTCGCCGCCCTCGACCGGGACGAGCGCCTCGTCGGTACCCTTGAGGCCGTCGGCGATAATAATCTGGCAACCCGTAGCGTACGGGGTAAAGCCGTTCTGGTAAGCGGTGTCGATGTGCTCGAGCGCGTTTTTGCGGCTACCGACGTAGAGCGTGTTGCAGTCGGTGAGGAAGGGCTTGCCGCCCAGCTCCTTGACGACATCCGCGACGGCGCGGGCGTAGTTGGGGCGCAAAAAGCTTAAGTTGCCCAGCT
This sequence comes from Collinsella sp., assembly GCA_018380195.1. Classification (GTDB taxonomy): domain Bacteria; phylum Actinomycetota; class Coriobacteriia; order Coriobacteriales; family Coriobacteriaceae; genus Collinsella. Next base: position 16,349 of record JAGZUC010000030.1, read on the forward strand.
CGCCAAAGTGAATCTTGATGGCGACGAACTTGTTCTCAAAGTCGATCTGCTCAATGCCGGCGCGGCGAATAAGGCGCTTGAGCTTGTCGAGCTGGCTCTCGCGAGCATGCGTGCGCAGGTTGGTAAAGTACACCTTCGCCGGTGCAGCGGGTGCAGTTGCGGTCATAGATTATCCCCTCGGTCTATATGGCGTTACAGACATAAGGGGATGGTACCCATTGAAGTGGGGTCAAAGTCAAGCGCGAAACCTAGTCATTGGGGACGCTCTTAAATGACTACTCATTGGGGGCAGACTTAAATGAGTGCCCCGCCACCTGGCAGCTAGGGACGTTCCTTTCCTACCAGCAGGAAAGGAACGTCCCCGATGACTACTCTTGGACTTTGAGGGCTTCGGCCAGGCTCACGCGCTTGATAGAGCGCGTGTGCAGCAGCGCCACGACCAGGTAGGTCGTAAAGCCAATGCCGACGCATGCAGCCATGGACCAAGCGGGCACGTAGATCTCGATATTGCCGTTGTAGGCGAGCAGCATCGAGCGGAAGATGGCCGTGAGCGAGCCAATAATGACCGGCAGGCTCAGCACGAGCGACGCCGCCACGCACAGCGTGATCGAGCGGATGTACAGATGCGAGATCTCGCTATCGCGATAGCCAAAGACCTTCATGTAGCTAATCGACCGGGCGCTATGGTCGATCACAGCCTTGGTCAGCAGGTACATAAACAGCAGGAAGATAAACACCGCGAGCCCGACCATCATGCCGATCATTTTGCTCATCATGCCTATAAACTGGTCGCCCACGGCGCGCATGTCGTCGGGCGTGGTGTCGCCGGCAAAGTAGCGCGCATCGAGGTCGAGCTTCTCGTCGCTCACATAGCCGTTAAAGTAGGCAGCGTCGTTGTCGAACAGCTCGTTAAAGTCGTCGATACTCATATAGACATTCATGTCCGACTTGGAACCCCAGGCACAGTCCTTGCCCGCGTACTCAAAGGAGTAATGCTCGCCCTCGTACTTGTCGCTGAGCGTGACCTTCTGGCCCTCGCTCCAGCCAAACTTATCGAGCAGACCGCCGCCAAAGACGACGCGCCCATCGCCGACGTTGAGGTCCTTCCAATAGCGCGAATCGGATGAAATGCCGTAGACGGAAATCGTCTCCTCGCCATTTCCATCGCCGCGGTCGTATTGCAGCTGGTAAACGGCATATTTCTCGGCCTGCGCGATTGCGCCCGCGCCGTTGTCGGTCGTATTGACCGGGTGGATATCGTCGTTGTCAGTGTCGACCTTAGAGGCCTTGTCAATCAGGTCGATAGCCTCGTCGCGGTTGCAGCCGAGGGCATCGGCAAGGTCATCGAGGCGCGCATAAAGCGCATCCTTCTTGTCCTGAACCTTGGCGAGCGCGTCCTGCGCCGCGGCCAGGCTCTCGGCAGACGGAGACGCGGTCGCGGCATCGGCTGCCGCCTGCGCCGCATCGGCCGCGTCGTCAAGCTCGTCATCGGCATCCTGGGCGGCGGAAAGCAGCGCGCCGTCAACCGACTGCAAGCGCTCGAGTGCCGACCACTGCTCGCGCTCCTCGGCGGTGCCCTCGAGCTCCAGCGGAGCCTTGAGCGTGTACTGGTGCTCGGCGACCAGGCTCGTCTCGAGGTTGTCCGCGTAGTGCGTCATCGTGGGCAGAATCGCCAGGCCAAAGAGCAGCAGCAGCGAGGCAAACGCGATGCCCACGAACAGCGTGGCGAAGTTGCCCAGATTGCGCAGGAAGATACGCAGGCGGAAGCGGGAAACAAAACCCATGCGCTCCGGCAGTTGCATACCACGCTTGGTACCCGACTTGCCGCTCGCTTCGTGACGAAGGAACTGCAACGGCGTCTTGCCCATTTTGCGAAGCAGACCCACCAGCGTGATGAGGATGAGCGCGACGGCGGGAACCACGGCGCACTTCACAAAGATCTCCCAGCTCCAGTACACCTGGAAGGGCGGCAGGCTGTACGACCCGTAATAGAGGCTGCGCATGGGCTCGGTAAAGAACACAACGCCGAGCGCAGTGCCCAAAAGCGCCGCGACCACGCCCACGATGGCGGGAAGTGCCAGGTAGTGCAGCACGATCTCGCGTCGACGATAGCCGCTGGCGAGCAGCGTGCCGATGATGGCGCTCTCCTCCTCGATGGTGGCGTCGGTAAGGACCACAAAGACGAACGCCATGATCACAATGATGATGTCGAGCAGCGTCATCCACATCATGGAGTCGCCGTCCACGTCGTCGCGCGCGTAGCCAATGCCCTGGTTGGAATCGGCGTCGATGAGGTCATCCACGCGCGCATCGGCATCGGTCAGTGCCTCGACCATATCTTGCTCGGCGTCGATGCGATCCGCGGTGGGGAGGTCGCGATCGGCAAAGGTGAAGGAGTAGGTGTAGGCAGGCGCGCCGCCGGCATCCTCGAGCGCGGCAAAGCCGGCGTCGGTGACCTCGGCCACGCCATAGGTGATGGTGTTCACCGTAAAGTCCGAGTTGTTGAGGAACAGCGCCTGGCTATCGGGCTGCGTCATGATGCCGCAAATGGTGTAGGTGCGGCCCTCGAGCTCGACTTTATCGCCCACGGCGAGGTCGTTGTTGGTGGCGAAGACACGGTCGATTGCCACCTCACCGTCCGTCTTAGGCTGCCTGCCCTCACAGTAGGACGCGATATCGACCTTGGTGCGGTGCGCATAGGTGCGCAGCGTGCGCTTGGTGCCGTCGTCGCCGGCGGTCTTTTTGATGATGGCGTCGATGGAGAAATTCTTGTAGAGCGTAACGCCGCCGACGTCGCCGGCTGCATCCTCGGCCGCCTTGAGCTGGTCTTTGGTGGCCTCGAAGGAGGTGGTCACGCGGCCGTCCTCAATCGTGTACGCATCGCGCATGTCGTCGATAAGGCAACCGATGGAATGCGCTGCGAGCAAAAAGCCCGAGGTAAGGGCGATGCTTCCGCACATGAGTAAAAATATGCCCAGGTACTTGCCGATATTGCGGCGCAGCTCGCGCGGGAGACGTTTTGCGAGAGGTGTCATGGCGCCGCCTACCAATCAAGCTCGGCGGCCGCAACGGGCGACTCGTTGAGCTCATCCTCGACGATGTGCCCGTCGCGCAGGCGCAGCACGCGATTGGCCATGCGCGCGATGGCGGCATTGTGGGTGACAATGATGATGGTGCAGCCGTAGGTGCGGTTGACATCCTCCATGAGCTGCAAGATTTCCTTGGACGTCTTATAGTCAAGCGCGCCCGTGGGCTCGTCGCACAGCAGCAGGCCCGGGTTTTTGACGAGTGCGCGGCCGATGGCACAGCGCTGCTGCTGGCCGCCCGAGACCTGGCGCGGGAACTTGTTGCGGTGCTCGTAGAGACCCAGCGAGCGCAGCAGGTCTTCGACATTGAGCGGGTTTTTGGACAGGTGCGCCGTGACCTCGATGTTCTCCTTGATGGTGAGATCGGGTACCAGGTTGTAGAACTGAAAGACAAAGCCCAGCTCACGGCGGCGATACTCGCCCAGGTCGGTAGGCTTGAGCACAGTGAGGTCGCAGCCGTCCACCATGATGGAGCCGCCGTCGGCATCCTCCAAGCCGCCGATCAGGTTAAGGAATGTCGATTTGCCCGAGCCAGAGGGCCCCAGCATGACGCAGACCTCTCAGCGGTTGATGGACGTGTCGATGCCGTCGAGCACCGTCAGGCGCGCATCTCCATCGCCGTAGTGCTTTTTGAGATCCTTAACCTGGACATAGGCTTGCTTCGTCGCCATGCTATCCCCCATTGTTAGCCTCGTACTACTTTATGAACGTAATAGTAAACCTTGGCGAACTATTTTGGGGCGAGGCCTAGGATTTATTTCAGACTAGGCGTGGGATTTGTTGTGCGTGAGGGCTAGGCCTGCGGCGGCGATGGCCACGGCAAAGAGTGCCGTGACGCCCAGGTCGCAGGCGATGTCGCCCAGCACGGCGGACGTCAAATCCGAGGCAAGCGCCTTGCTGATCGCGTCGTTCACCCAATATGTCGGCACAAAGTGCGCCACGGTCTGCACGGCCGGGCCCATGAGCGACAGCGGCATCCAGGCACCGCCCAAAAACGTCATGAGCATGCCGAGCAGGTTGCCCACACCGTTGAGCAGTTCCTCGCGCGCACCCAGGCTCGAAAGGGCAAAGCCAACGGCCAAAGGCGTGCACGCCAGGGCAAACGTCGCCGCCAGCGCCAGACACACACGCCCTGCGCCGACCTCGGCGACCGCGCCGGCAAAGCCCACGATGCCCATCATGCTCGACACAAACCAGATACAGACGGTGAGCACGGCAGCGGCCGCGAACACGGCAAGCGAACGCTGGCGCTCGGAGACCGGGCCGGCCTCCATGCGGCGCACGCGCTCGGGCTCGTTCATGCCCGAGAACACCAGTCCCACCGACACGATGACCGACGAGATGATCGCGTACGCGCCAAAGTTGAAGTACGACTCGAGCGTGGCGGCGGCAGTCGAGTCGACCTTGACCTGCTCGACCTCGACCTTGGCGCGCTTCGCGGCGGCATGCTCGGCCGCCTTGGCGACGCTACCATTAGAGGCGGCGGGCTCTAGGGCCGCTGCAGCGCCCGCGAGCGAAATCCAGCGCGAGGCCTCAGCAGACGAAAGCGCCGCCGCCATGGTGCCGGCACCGTAGGTCACATCGAGCTTGGGCAGGGCCTCCCCCGCGCGGGCGGCCGCGACCAGGTCGTTCTCAAACCCCTCCGGGATAAAGAACACGCAGTCGGCGCTACCCTTGGCGCTGTTGCTCTTGGAGAGCGCGTCCGCAAGATCGTAGGTATCGTCGCCGACGCCCGTGACCAACTCAAAGCGCGACCCCAGGTGCTTGGTGAGCGCATGCGAAAGGTCGCTGTCGTCGCGGTCGACCACGATCACGTTGGCATCGTAGGGCTCGTACTCGGTGAGCTGCGACGAGTTCCAGCTCACCGATGCCGCGATGAATACGCCCATGAGCGAGATGAACACCGTATAGATGAGCAGGTAGAACGGGTGCGCCAGCGCCATGCGAAGCGCAGTCTTAAAGGTGCTCATAGCGGCTCCTTCCAAAGGTCAGCGTGGCGGCGGCAACGAACAGCAGCGCCATAAGGACCAGCGCGCCGGCGCGAACGACAAAGGGGCCCAGGTTCTCAAGGAAATACAGGCGGTTGAACATGTCGCAGATGAGCTTGACGGGGTTGAGCCAGCACTCGGCCGGGCAGGCGCGGGCGACGTCGTCGGCAAGCGCCATCGCCGGCTCGCCGTAGAGGCCGGCGAACAGGGCGCACGTGGTAGCAAAGCCCGTGAGGATGCCGGACTTGGACGCCTTGCCGCCCTTAACGGGAAGCGTGCCCACAAAAAGGCCCAAGCCCGTGGCGGCAAGCGCGGAAGCGGCGCCACCCACCAGACACAGCCCCTCGCGCCCGCCAAAGTCGACGCCCACGACCAGGCGCACGTAGCCGATCGCGATCGTCATCGAGGCAAAGGAGACCAGCCACGAGCCGACAAAGATGCCGGTCAGCGATGCCGTCTTGGAAAGACCGCCCACACAGCGACGTGCGCCAAGGCCCGACAGATTGGGCTGCAGGTCGACGACGCTCAAGGCGGCAAACTCCGCAGACATCATCGCGACCAGGCCAAAAAGCGCGTAATAGTAGACGACCGTGCCATCGGGCGTGGTGCGTGTCAGGCTTACGCGGCGGGTTCCGCCCTCGAGCGACAGGGCGCGCGCGACCGCCTCCGGGTCGGCGAGCGCCGCCGGGTTGTCCTGGGCAATCTGGGACATGAGCTCGGCATTTTGTGTATACGAGCTTGCCACCGTCTCCAGAATACTGCGGTCGGTGAGCACCGACGTCGCACGCGAGCTGCCATAGCTCGAAAGCAACGTGAGTTTGGGCGTGCCCGCATCGTCGACCGCATAGATGCCCGCGACCTCGCCGGCCTTAAGCGCACGGTTCGCATCGGCTGCGTCGTCGAGCTCGTGGATCTCGAGCAGCTGATCGCCGCCTTCCTTGGCAAGCGACGTCGCCACGCCCTTAAAGGTCGAAGCGTCCCAAGCCTCGTCCGCCACGACGGCCACCGGCACCGGGTCGACCGTGCCGTCGGAGCTGAGGTTCGCAAACATAAACATGAACATCGTGGAAAGTACGATGGGAAAGAGAGCGCCCCAGACCCACGTGCTCGGCCGGCGCAGCAGCGTCTTGACCGTAGTGATGATGGTGTTGAACATGACTGCCCCCTAGTCGCGCAGCTCGCGGCCGGTGATCTCGAGGAACACGTCGTTGAGGGTCGGTGGCTCGCTCCACACGCGGCCGAGCGCCACATCGGCGGCGCGCAGCGTGTCGAGGATGTCGACCAAATTGTGCGGGCTCGCTTCGCAGGTGCAGACGATCTCGCCGCCGGACAGCTCAACCGAAAGCACGTGCTCGAGGGCGCGCAGCCGCTCGACCGTGGCGGTCTCTACGGCGCCAACCTCGACAGTCACGCGCTCGCCCATCTGAATCATGCGCTTGAGCTCGTCGTTGGTGCCCTGCGCCAGCACGCGCCCGCCGTCCATGATCATGATGCGGCTGCAGATTTGCTCGACTTCCTCCATGTAATGGCTGGTATACACCACTGTGGCGCCCTCGTCGCGCAAGCGGCAGATGCCCTCCAGGATGGCGTTGCGGCTCTGTGGGTCGACCGCCACCGTGGGCTCGTCAAAGAAGATGAGCTCGGGCTTGTGCGCGATGCCGCAGGCGATGTTGAGGCGACGCGCCAGGCCGCCCGAGAGCTTGCCGGGGCGGAACTTGGCAAAGTCGCCCAGCCCGACAAAGTCGATCGCCTCGTTCACCAGCGCGCGGCGGTGCTTGCGGTCGTTGACGTAGAGGCTGCAGAAATAGTCGATGTTCTCGCGCACCGTGAGCTCGTCAAACACCGCCACCTGCTGCGGCACCACGCCGATGCGGCGCTTGAGGTCGTAGCGGGCGGGCGCCATGGGCTCGCCGAACAGCTCAATGGTGCCTTTGTCGTAGGCAAGCAGCTGCAAAATGCAGTTGATGGACGTGGTCTTGCCCGAGCCGTTGGGGCCCAGCAGGCCAAAGATCTCGCCGGGGGCGATGCTCAGGTTAAAGTGGTCGAGCGCAATAAGGTCGTCATAGCGCTTGACGAGGTTTTCGACGTGGACGATATCTGTCATGAGGCGGCCCTTCTGTTGCTTGCGGCCCGGTACGATTGCATCATCGCAGGAGCGGACGGCGCGCACCAGTGAGCTTTGTCACGAGTGCGGGGGCTCGGTCGCGCGGCCCGCCGACGCCCCCGCTTTGCCGCGCGGGAGGAATGTCACGGTTGCGCAGGCGGCCCCCTCCACCACGCGCAGCTTCGCGTACAATACCCGTATGAACAGGCTTTTCGACAAATCGATCGTGCTGGCGTGCTGTATTGCGGCCGCCATGGGTCTTGCTGTGGACGCTCGCCTGGTCGCGGCGTTTTGCCTTGGCGTTATTGCCACCTCGCTGGCCGAGGTCGCACAGGGAAACCGCGCCCGCCGTGCGAGCGAGACCGCAAGTTACGCTTACATCATCGCGGCTGTCTTCGTGCCGACGTTTGTGCCGTTTGCGCCTCTCGCCCTCTATGACATCGCGCGACGCGTGCGCCGTGAACGCATCTGGCCCGCGCTGACGATTGGCGCCGTGTTTGTCTGCGCGCTTGCCGCGGACCTTCGCGGCGGCGCGCTCACCACCCGAACGCTCCTGCTGACCGCTATCCTTTCGGTTGCCGCCACCTTGCTATCGCTACGTACCGCCCAGTTGGAGCGCGAACAGCAGCGCATGCGCCGTACCCGCGACGAGCTGCAAGAACGAGCCCTCGCGCTCGAAGCGCGCAACCGTGACCTTGCCGACCGCCAGGACTACGAAGTCGAGCTCGCGACGCTCGCCGAACGCGCCCGCATCGCGCGCGAAATCCACGATAACGTGGGCCACCAGCTCACGCGCGCTTCGCTTCAAGCCGAGGCCTTGCGCGTGGTCCATGCCGATGAGCCCGACGTCGCCGCCGATTTCGCCGACGTCAAACGCACGGTTGACGAGGCGCTCCAGCTCGTGCGCGCCAGCGTCCACGCGCTCAACGACAATGCGACCAACCTCTCCGTGCAGCTCGAACGCATTGTCGAAGGCACACGCTCGGACGGCGGCCCGCAGATTGAGCTTGAAGTTATGGCCGAACATGCGCCCGCAAACGTCGCCAACTGCTTTGCAGCGGTCCTGCGCGAAGCGCTCTCCAATACCATGCGCCACGCTTGCGCCCAGACCGTCACCGTACGATGCATGGAGCATCCGTCGTTTTACCAGCTCATCGTTACCGATGATGGCGCGGACGCGACCCCGGCGAGCAGCAGCAACGTCGTAGAAGGCATGGGGCTCGCCTCCATGCGCGAGCGCGTCGAGGCGCTTGGCGGAACCTTCACCGCCGGCCTGCGCGCCGGCGCCCCCGGCTGGCGCGTGTTTGCCACCGTCCCCAAACAGCAAGGAGATGAGGACCGATGAGGCTCATCGTTGTCGACGACGACCGCTTAGTGGTCGATTCGCTCAAGATTATCCTGGGCGCCCAGCCGCAGATCGAGGTAGTGGGTACCGGCGCCAACGGCAACGACGCGGTTTCGCTCTATGCCGAACACGCACCCGATATCGCGCTGCTCGACATCCAGATGCCGGGACGCGACGGCCTTTCGGCCGCGCGCGAGATCCTTGAGCACGACCCTGCGGCGCGCGTGGTGTTTCTGACGACGTTCTCGGATGACGAGTACATTGTGTCGGCGCTTAAACTGGGCGCCCGCGGCTACCTGATTAAAACCGATGTCGCCGCCATTCCGCCAGCGTTGGCGCAGGTCATGGCTGGCAAGCGCGTGCTCGAGGGCAAGGCGATCGAGGACATCGATTTTGACGGAACGGACGTCGAGGCGGGCACGCCCCGCCGTCCCGCGGCCTTTGTCAGCCTGACCGACCGCGAATTCGAAGTCGCCGAGCTTATCGCCCGCGGCCTCGACAACAAGGAGATTGCCGCCACGGCCTACATGGGCGAAGGCACCGTACGCAACCACATCAGCTCGATTCTGGCAAAGATGGGCCTGCGCAACCGTACGCAAATCGCCATTGCGTACCTGCGAGGGTAATTACCCAACGGCCGACCGCCCCGGCATAGCTAAATGGCTGCTACCGATTTAATGCCATTTCAAAACTATGCCGGTTTACGGGGCTAAACCTGGAAACCCCGTCCATGCTCTCGTTTTCCGCAAAATGGCAACTCGTCTACCTGCGGGTTTATTTTCCCGAATGTCGGCATGGTTGGGAGTTCGCGACTCAGCCCCGTAAACCGGCATAGTTTTGTTCGGGCAGCCCCGCGCGGGGGCCTCCGCAAGCCCCGCGGGACCAAAATTGATCCGTTTTCCTCCGTCCCCGGGGGATCATTTGGCAGCGCTCGCCACGAAATCGACCCATCTACTACGTTTGGTTCGATACCCCCGACCACACCCTCGTTTTGAACAAAACCGCAGGCGTTCTACCTGCGGTTTTGTTTCCGAGCTTTTCGGCATGGTCGGGGATAGGCAGTTAAACGTAGTAGATGGGCCGGTTTTGTGGCGCGCTCTCCTCCCCCGCGCACAAAAGTGCCGCCACGGAGAAGGGAGACGCCTCCGTGGCGGCTGGGGGTGGGGTGGGGGCTATGTTTTGGCTCCCCGCCAGCGGCCCGGGGCCCTTGGCCCCGGGCGCTGTCAGTGCGCCTAGCGCTTACGGATGCCCCAGATCAGGGCACCGACGCCGGACATGGCGACGACAAACGCCATGAGCAGCGCGGCTGCCTGCTGGTCACCCGTAGTAGGCAGGAAACCCTTGACCGTCTTGACGATATTCGTCACGGTCTTGGGCGTGCCGGGGTCGGGCGTCGGCACGGGCGTTTCGGGCTTCTTGTACGTGTTGTTAAACACGATGCCCTCGACGCTCTTGTCGCCCTTGGTATAGGCGACGCTCGCCTTGAGGTTGCCCTCGCCGCCGTCGACCACGTTGACGGTCGCGGTAAAGACGGACTTGTCATAGGTCATACCGGTCTCGTCGCCCTTGACCTCGCTGATGGTGTAGACGTACGTACCAGGCTCGTCGTACTCGAACTTGTCGAAGTTGATCTTGCCGTCGGCATCGTTGGTGACGGTGGACTCGATGTCCTCGCCAACGAGCTTAAAGCTAAACTCGTCCTTCTTGAGCTCGCGTCCCTCGAGCACCTTGACCGCGCCGATGGAAACCTGCGTAGGCATGGCGTGATACTTGTTGGTAAAGCCAGCCGACTCGGTGGTTCCCTCGAGCTTGTGCGTCGCGGTCAGCGTGCCGTCGCCGTTGTCGGAGACGGTGGTCACGACGGTGTAGGTCGTGCCGTCATAGGTGACGCCCTTGTACAGGCCGAGCGCGTTGGGGCAAGCCTCGCGCAGCATGTACGTGTGCGTGCCGGATGCCTCGTAGCGGATCGGGCTCAGCGTAACGTTACCGTTGACGTCGTTGGTACCGCTAGCGACAACCACACCGTCCTCGAGCAGCTCAAACGTGAACTCGCCAGCTGCAAGGTCGCGGCCGGTCAGACGCTTAACCGTCTTGACCTGATCGGTCACGGAAGAATCGGTAGGTGCCACGCCGTACGTGTTGGTGAACGTAAAGGCCGCACCGTCGCCGCCGTCGCGCTTGACGATCAGATGTCCGGCACCGTCATCGGTCACGGTGTAGGAAACCTTGCGCGTGGCGTTGGTGTCGTTGGTCACGCCAGGGGCGCTACCGGACTCGGCCACCGTGTAGGTAAAGGTGTGCGAGCGCGGGGCAGCGGGATCTGCGGGCTCGGACTCGTCGCTGGGCTCGTCGGCGTTGGCATCAGCGTCGGCGTCGGCCTCTTCAGCCTCTGCCTCGTCGGCCTCAGCCTCGTCAGCTTCGTCTGCCTCGGCCTTATCGGTCGCATCGTCCGTCACGCCCAGGGCGCGGTTGAGGTCCTCGAGCGTAAAGTGGATCTTGCCAAAGTCCACGTTGCCGGCCGCGTCGTTGGTTGCGGTCGTGCGCTCGGGCATCGGGGCACCCGCCTCGTCAGCGGTCACGGTAAAGGTAAGGCTCTGTTAGACCAGGATTGACATACATGTGTCCCCACGGTGCCATATCGTTGACCCCGTAGACCGCGATGATGGGGGCAGCATGAACGCCGAAG
>JAGZUC010000050.1 GCA_018380195.1 Collinsella sp.
GAACAATCGTCAATATCGGTCGGAGGGGTGGCTTTGTAAAGCCGTTTGTCTCCACCCGCGTAGCGGGTGGTTTAAAGCTGGCCGCTGCGCGGCCAGCAGTCTAAAGTCTTGAACAAAAGGGCGCCCTGGTTTCCCAGAGCGCCCTTCTTAGAACAAGATTGTTGCGTTGCAGCAAATGCTACTCGGCAGCAGCCTCAGTCTCGACCTCGGCGGTCTCGGCCTCGGCGACCTCAGCGGCCTCCTCAACCTCAGCCTCGGCAGCGAGCTCCTCGGCGGTAACGCCGACGAGAACGACAACCTCGGCCTTGATCTCGCGGTACAGCGAGATGGCAACGGTGTGGGCACCGGCAACCTTGATGGGCTTACCGAGCTCGACGCGCTTGCGGTCGATGTCCATACCGAGCTGAGCCTTGATGGCGTCAGCGATCATAGCGGCGGTAACGGAGCCAAAGAGGATGCCCTCGTCGCCGACCTTGACGTCAACGGTGACCGTCTTGCCCTCGAAGGCAGCCTTGGTCTCGTTGGCGGTAGCCAGACGGACGGCCTCGCGCTTGGCGATGTTGTTGCGACGCTCGTCAAGCTGCTTGAGGTTGCCCTTGGTGGCGGCAACAGCGAGCTTCTTGGGGAACAGAAAGTTCTCAGCGTAACCCTGAGCGACCTCTACGACGTCACCCTCGCCGCCCTTGCCCTTGATCTCATCGAGAAGAATAACCTTCATGATGCGTCTCCCTTCTTAGCCGCGGTCGCGGTTGCCACGAGAGGAAACCACGGGGACGGTGTACGGCAGGAGAGCCATCTCGCGAGCGCGCTTGATGGCGTTGGCGATGTCATGCTGATGCTGCGTGCAAGCGCCAGTGACACGACGGGGCTTGATCTTGCCACGATCGGTCATGTACTTACGGAGAAGCTGAGTGTCCTTATAGTCGATGAACTCAGTGTTCTCCTTGCAGAACTGGCAGTACTTACGACGCGGCTGACGTGCAGAATAATCATTAGCCATGTCAAAATACCTTTCATTTGGCAACTTCGGTGAGCCGAAGCCGCCTCTCACTCAAAAATAGGTGAACAACCCTTAGAACGGGATGTCCTCATCGTAGACGTCGACCGCAGGCGGCGTAGCCACCGGCGCGGCGGGACGTGCTGCGGGCGCGGGAGCTGCGGGGGCGTAACCGCCCTGATCGTAGCCACCCTGGCCACCACGGGAGCTCATAAACTCGATCTCATCGACGATGACCTCAAGCTTGCTCCGGCGCTGGCCGTCGCGCTCCCAAGAGCTGTAGCGCAGCTTGCCCTCGATCGCGACCTTGTTTCCCTTTGCAAGGAAACGGCTCACGGCCTCGGCGCGGGTGCCGAACATAGTGCAGTCGACAAAGTTGGGATAGTCCTCCCACTCGCCAGTCTGCGCGTTGCGGCGACGATCGTTCACGGCGACGCCAAAGGACAGAACCTGGGTTCCGCCGGCGGTGGCGCGCAGCTCGGGATCACGCGTGAGGTTACCGGTGATGTTCACTCGATTGATGCTCATAACTCACTACTTCCTCTTGGGGCACAAGCCCAGTCCAAAACGACAGTCTTACTCCTGGTCGTCGCGACGGACGATCATGTGGCGGACCACAGCGTCGGTGATGCGCAGGACGCGATCAAGCTCGGCGATCTGGGTAGGATCTGCGTGGAAGTTGATGAGGGTGTAGTCACCATCGGTGAGGTCGTTGATCTCGTAGGCGAGCTTGCGCTTGCCCCACTCGTCAACGGAGTCGACCTTGCCAGCGCCCTCAGCGATCGTGGTATCGATACGCTTCATAACAGCGAGACGAGTCTCGGGGTCGAGCGACGGGTCAACAAAGAACAGCAGTTCATAAGCCTTCATATTGTCACCTCCTCTGGGCAAATGTGGCTTCAGGTCGTGAAGGTGCGCCTGAAGCAGGAAAAGACTTGGTAATAATATCTTTCAATCTCCCAGGGCGCAAGAATATGCAGCTACAACCTCATGACCTCCACATATGCCTATGCTCGCACGGCGTTTCATGCGTGTTCCAACCAAATACCGACCAAGAGCTTGACGGATTTGTGGATAGGATACGGTGCCGCAGGGACAAGTTGGGCAAATCGCAGGTCAGCGGGCATATGGCTGTGGTCGTGAAATGCATACCAGTGGTCCACAGTACCGCCCATAGATTTTTAAATTCATTGCCAAGTCGCTTATGAATACCCCTTTTGAACAATTGAGTTGATCAACCACGCTGGTCGGAAGCCGTTTTTTGGCACCTCAAACCCCACTGCAACGCCAGGCGCGGCCAAGCGTGGTTGATTTCCGATCTCAGCCGAACACATTAGGCGGACAGGCCGTTCCCGCAGCTAGCCGAACGCCCCCGAGGCCCCTCCTGGGGTCCGGGGGCGCCGT
>JAGZUC010000031.1 GCA_018380195.1 Collinsella sp.
GCCCCTCTGGGGTTGCCTACCCGGATTCGCGCCTCAGGACTCAGCGCAACGCGTTGCGCTGAGTCCTGAGGCTGTTGCAATGAAAATGAGAATCAAGGTAGCATATTGTGCCTTCGTTACATAGATAGAAGTCTTATGACAAGCAGCCCGATAGGATTATAGTTTTCGACCGAGCACACATTGGTAAGGAACGTTTCATGCTTTCAAACACCACCGCACCTGCAGAGGAGCTTCAGGACAAACTCACGGCGCTCGAGCAGCTGCTTTTGGCATACGGACGCGTCGCCATCGGCTTTTCCGGCGGCGTCGACAGCAGCTTTTTAGCCGCGGTCTGCGCCCGCATCATGCCTACCAGCACGCTTCTCGTTCACCTCACCACGCCGCTCATCGGCACGCCTGAACAGGCTTCGTTTGAGCGGTCCGTTGACGGGCAAACCAATGAAGAGCCGCATTTTAAGCTCCCTGTGCTCAATCTTTCGGTCGATCAGTTGCAGCTCCCCCAAGTAGCCTGCAACAATGCCAATCGCTGCTACCACTGCAAGCACGCCGGCTTTACCGCCATCGTCAACCACGCCAAATCGCTCGGCTTTCCCACCGTCATCGATGGCAGCAATGCAAGCGATCGCGGCGACTACCGCCCTGGCATGCGCGCGGCAGAAGAGCTCGGCGTACGCTCCCCTCTTATGGAGGTCGGCTTTACCAAGGACGAAGAGCGCGAGCTGCTGCGCGCATGGGGCTATCCCGTTTGGAACCTGCCGGCGGGAGCCTGTCTTGCCACGCGCGTCCCCACGGGCGAGGAGCTTACGCGCGAGAAGGTCGATTTGATCCGCGTCTGCGAGGACTACCTGCACGATCTTGACCTGGCGCAGGTTCGCGCACGCCTGGTCGGCGGCTGCATGCATATCGAGGCCGCGCCCGCAGACGTCGCCAAGATCGCCGCCCTCGGCGATGCTGCCGTCGACGCCGAGGGCAAAACGCCGCTACCCGCCGCCATCGAGTCCGCGCTGCGCGAGCTGGGATGCGGCCACATCTCCCCCGAGGTCACCCCCTACATCCACGGCAACATGAACCTTTAGGTTACGCCGTTTTACAAACGGCGTAACTGCTCGGCGCTGCGCAGGCCCCGGGCACGGCAATCTGACGTTCAACTTCACGGGCGCGACCAAAAGGTCAGCGCCCACTTGTTTCACGTCACCTTACCGCACCCGGAGCCCGCTCGCTCGCATATGCTCAACCTGCACTGCGTTAACTGACCTGCCAAAAAGGGGCAGGTTTGTTTTGGCAGGTATTATCTGGGGAAATATCGCGAGGCAGTCGCCCCTCTAGCACCCATCCAACTTCGAGAGGCACTAGAGGGGCGACTCGGCTGCATCTACTTCTTCCGATAGCGGCGGTTGCGGCTCGTCGACGAACCCATTACTTCGATGAGTCCTTTATCCGCCATTTTTGGCAGATGGTAGCGGACAGACGAGATTTGGCATTCCGTCTCTCTAAAACAATAGATTTATCTCTCTAAAGTTTCGTATATCTCTCTAACTTTAGAGAGATAAGCACCTTGTTTTAGAGAGACATTTAGAGAGATGTATCGAATTCACTGCTAGATTACCTAAGACTATCTCTCTAGCCTACTTTCTTTTTAGAGAGACATTTAGAGAGACGAGCGTAATCTCTCTAACCATGGGTCCTGCCCTCAAAACGCATAAGCCCCAACCGCAACTTCGTTTGACGGGCATTGACCCGCAGGCCTGCCAAAAGGGGACAGGTTTATTTTGGCAGGTTTTATCTGGGGAAACGCGAACAGGGCCGCGACACCCATATGGCGTCGTGGCCCTTTTCCTTGGAGAAGGATCGATTGATTGAACGGGATGACCGTTCTAGTCTTCGAGTCCGCTATTGATGAGCTCCGCAATTTCAACGGGATCGGTGCTCGCGCGCACCTTGTCACGGAAACCGGCGTCCATCAGCATCACGGCAGCCTTGGAGAGCAGACGCAGGTGCGTGGTTCCAGCCTCGCCGGCGGGCACGTACAGCGCGAGCGCAACATCGACGGGTACGCCATCAAAGCTCGGCCATTCAACGGGCTCGGCCAGTTTGAGCACGGCCACACCCGGCATATGAATCGCATCGCTCTTGGCATGCGGAACGGCAAACCCGGCGACGAGGCCAGTCTCGGCCTCGTTTTCGCGAGCAATGAACGCGGCTTCAACAGCGGACGCGTCATCGGCAAAGCCAAGCTCAACAGCCTGCTCGGACAAATAATGCAGCGCGTCCTCGCGTGAGGCCGATGCATGTCCAATCGTCACCTGGTTGGCAGATACAAATCCCATGTAGAACCCTCCTTACAACACGGACCTGACCGCGGCTTCGATGCCGTCGGCGTCCAAACCGTACTTATGCAGCAAATCAACCGCAGGGCCGGACTCACCGTACACATCGCGCACGCCGACGCGACGCATCGGCACTGGATGCTGCTCCGCGAGCACTGAGGCAACGGCCTCGCCAAGCCCGCCGATAATCGAATGCTCCTCGGCGGTGACCACGCGACCGGTCTTCTTTGCGCTGGCGACCACCAGGCGCTCGTCGAGCGGTTTAATGGTATGCATATTGATGACCTCGGCGTCGATGCCATCGACAGCGAGCGCCTCGGCAGCCTCAAGCGCCTCGGCGACCATAAGACCACAAGCGATGATGGTCACATCGGACCCCTCGCGCACGACCACACCGCGACCAATCTTGAACTCATAGTCCTCGTGATCGTTGATGACCGGTGTTGCCAGGCGGCCGAAGCGCATGTAAACCGGCCCCTCTAACTCATAGGCGGCGCGCACACAGGCGCGAGCCTCGACATCATCGGCGGGGACGACCACCGTCATACCCGGAATCGTGCGCATGAGCGCGATATCCTCGCAGCACTGGTGCGTGGCGCCGTCCTCGCCCACCGAAATGCCGGCATGCGTGGCGCCAATCTTGACGTTGAGGTGCGGGTAGCCAATGGAATTGCGGACTTGTTCGTACGCGCGGCCGGCGGCGAACATGGCAAAGGTGCTCGCAAAGGCGACGTGGCCCGTGGTCGCGATGCCGGCGGCAAGACCCATCAGGTTGCTCTCGGCGATGCCGGCGTCGTAGAAGCGCCCAGGGTGCGCGGCCTTAAACTTACCGGTCTGCGTGGCAGCGGCCAGGTCGGCATCGAGAACCACAAAGTCATCGCGCTCATTGCCCAGCTCGACGAGCGCCTCGCCATAGCTAACGCGCGTGGCGACTTTTTTGACGTCTGCCATTAGAGTTCCTCCCCTGCTGCTGCGAGCTCGGCCATGGCCTGCTCAAACTGTTCATCGTTGGGCGCCTTGCCATGCCAGCCAACCTGGTTCTCCATAAAGGAGACGCCTTTGCCCTTCACCGTCTCGGCGATGATGGCGACGGGCGCGCCGGTCACCTCGCGAGCCTCGGCGAAAGCCGCCTCAATCTGCGCCATGTCGTTGCCATCGGCTAGCTCGATCACATGCCACTTAAAGGCGCGGAACTTGTCAGCGAGCGGCATGGCCGAGTTGACTTCATCGATCGTGCCGTCAATCTGCAAGCCGTTGTGGTCGACGACGGCAACAAGATTGTCGAGCGCATGGTTGCCGGCAAACATGGCCGCCTCCCACACCTGGCCTTCCTCGCACTCACCGTCGCCCAGCAACGTGTAGACACGGTAGCCGTCGCCCCAGTGCTTAGCGGCAAGCGCCATTCCAACTGCAGCAGAGATGCCCTGACCGAGCGATCCGGTGGACATATCGATGCCCGGGGTGTCGTTCATGTTGGGATGGCCCTGCAGTCGGCTGCCAATATGGCGGAGCGTCTCGAGCTCTTCGACGGGAAAATAGCCGCGATTTGCCAACACCGAATACAGGCCCGGCGCCGCGTGACCCTTGGAGAGCACAAAGCGATCGCGATCGGCCTTGTGAGGGTCAGCAGGATCGATATTCATTTCCTCAAAGTACAGATACGTCATGATGTCGGCAGCACCGAGCGATCCACCCGGATGTCCCGACTTGGCCGCGTGAACCGCAGTCACGACACCCTTCCTGACCTCATTGGCGACCTTTGCCAGCTCCTGGTTGGTCATACGAATTCCTCTCTTGAGAACAACCCCGGCACCGGATGACGCGATGCCGGGGCAATCCACTCGTTAAGCCTGAGCGACGACCTTCTGCCAATCAGCCTCAAAAGAGGCAAGGCCCTGGTCGGTCAGCGGGTGATGCAAGCATTTCTTAAGAGCGGCCATGGGAACGGTCGCAATGTCGGCACCAAGCAGCGCCGCCTGGGTCACATGGTTGGGCGTGCGGACCGAAGCGGTGATGATCTCAACGGTGTCGTCGACGTTCTTGCCGGTCCAGTCATAGTTCTTGATGCAAGTCACAACATTGTCGAGCTGCGAGATACCGTCCTCGGCGATGTCATCGAAGCGCCCCACAAACGGGCTGATGTAGCGAGCGCCGGCGTTGGCGGCCATCAAGGCCTGGGTCGGCGAGAAAACAAGCGTCATGTTGACGCGCACACCTGCGTCGGCCAGGGCGCGGCAGGCGGCAAGGCCGGCCTCGCACACGGGAAGCTTAACCACGATGTTGGGAGCGAGGGCGGCAAGACGCTTGCCCTCCTCGATCATGCCCTCGGCAGTAGTCGCGGTGGACTCGGCAGACACGGGCAGACCCTCGCAGAGCTCGGCAATCTTGAGCATATGGGGCTCAAAGTCGGCAAGCTTGCCGCCGGTCTTGGCGTACAGGGACGGGTTGGTGGTAACACCGGCCAGGCAGCCCCAGCTCTTGGCCTCGGCAATCTCGTCCAGATTGGCGGTATCGATAAAGAACTTCATGGTGAACCCCTTCAAAGGAAGCTAAAACTCAAAAGAATGGGACAAAGGGACTGCCCCTTTGTCCCATGTGCCGGGCCTGCAGCTGGGACATGCCCCAGGCCCGGCGTCGCGTAGGAAAAGCTACTTACTCGGCAAGAGCGGCCTCGATGCGGGTCGTGACGCCCTTGAGGTTAAGACCGACGACGTACTGCTTGATCGGGCGCTTGATGTGCTCGATCACAAAGCGCTTGCCGTCGATGTCCTGGGCAGCGAGGTTGCGATAGAGCTTCTCGACCTGCTCCTTGACCTCGGGATCGTTGAACGCATAGTGGCCGGAGACATCCAGGATCTTCAGGCTGAGCTCATCGTCGGCAAGGATGTCATCGACCTGCAGGTTGACGTCGTCGCCAGTCATCCACTTGCGCCAGCGCTCGGTCTTGATAGCCTTGACCAGCAGCGTGTGATACAGGTCGGAGGGGTCATCGCACAGACCGTTGTCGACCAGGATCTGCTCGGTGGCGCAGAGCTTGAGGTAGGCGCGGGTCTCCTCGGTGCCATACTGCGGAGCGACGTTGGAGGCGGTCACGTGTGCCGGGATGTGCTCGAGCAGCGTCGCGTCGTCCAGATAGTCGGCGTTGTGCTCCTTCAGGCCCACGCCATAGCGCTTGGCCATATCGGCAAGCTCGCGGGCGTTCTTGAAGTTGTAGTGACCGACCTGCTCCGTCCAGCGGGTAAGGGTGCCGGTCTGGCCGACGATAAAGGTGGGCATGGGGCAGCCGCGCTTCTCGAGCTCGGGCTGCAGCTGAGAAATGAACTCCTCGTACTTATCGGTAGAGGTCAAGCCGCCATTGGTCTCCTCGGTACCGACCTCATAGGCGACCTCGGGCAGGTTATGCTCGCGACGGTACTGCTCAAGGTAGTCGATAAGATCGATCGTGCGGCGAAGCACCACGTCGAGCGGAATAACCTTGCCGATCTGATAGGGATCCTTGGTGGGGTCGACCATCAGCAGGTCAAAGCCTGCCTCCATGTCGGCGACGAAGGACTTGCGGGCGAGCTCCATGGCCTCGTCCTCGGGCAGGTGGGCGTTACGCTCCTCGTCGCGCTGCCACGGACCGCCGTGATCTCGGCACAGGTAGTAAGGACCGGTGTAACCCACCTCGTCGGCGACCTTCTTGATGTCGGCGGCAAAGCGCGTCTGGTCCCAACCGTTGACGTAGCCGGCGCCCATCTCGTCCATATCGACCTGGTTGCGGCTGGCGATAAACATGGGCGGGAAATCCTCGTCCTTGGCAAGCTCGAACACGGCCTGAATCAGGTTGGGGCTCATGGGGCCAATGCCGACCATGGTTGCGTGATCGCCGCTATCCTGCAGTTTGAGCATGCCCTGAACGGCCTGGCGGATGGTGAGGTTGGACATTTTGTTCTCCTTCTCCAGAGGATTTTTGACAAAAGTTCCCTGGGACCCAGATGTGGGCCCTATCAGTACGGATGGATTTTGTTGTGTAGGGGCGGTTGTGCGGAGTCAAATCCATCCCTCCGCACAACCGGAGTCCTTAAAGGTTTACTTGGCCTGCTTGTCGAGCGTGGGCTTCATGGCAATCAGGATTGCAGCGGCGACCACGGCGCCAATCACGATGTCCAGGCAGAACAGCGCGACGTTGTTGGTGGCAAGGGCGACGATAAAGCCACCGTGCGGGACGTAGCAGTCGATACCCTGGAAGGCGGCGAGCGCCGCGCCCACGGCAGAGCCGATGCAGATGCCGGGCAGGGTGTGGCCAAGGTCCTTGACCGCGAAGGGGATAGCGCCCTCGGTAATGCCGATGCAGCCCATGAACAGTGCGGAGATACCCATCTGGCGATCGGCGTCATCGAACTTGTTCTTGGCGATGAGCGCAGCAAGGCCGCAGGCAATCGGGGGAATGGCGACGGCGACGCGGAACATGCCGTTGGGGCCATAGATGCCGGAGGCCATGATGGCCATGGTGAAGGTCGAGGCGGTCTTGTTGATGGGGCCACCCATATCGAAGGCGGTCATAACGCCAATGACCAGACCCAGGACAACTGCGGAACCGCCCTGCAGGCTGCCGAGCACGCCGGTGAGCCAGTCCATCACAAAGCCAAGCGGCGTGGCCAGGATGTAGATATAGGCCATGCCCAGGACAAGCGAGGTCAGAATCGGGATGATCAGGATGGGCATGATGGTCTGGATGGTGTTGTTGACCTTCCAGGTCTTCATCCAGCGGACAAAGTAGCCGCAGATGACCGCCATGATCATGGCGCCCAAGAAGCCGGTCGAAACGCTGTTGCCGTTAGGGGTAACGACTGCGTTGTTGACCAGGTAGCCCAGGACAAAACCGGGGGCGAGCGCGGGCTTGCCGGCCATCGAGTAGGAGATGTATGCCGCAAGCACCGGGATCATCATGGAGATGCCGGCCATGCCGATGGTGTTAAGGCTCACCATCAGCGGGTTCGTAACCTCCATGCCGTTGGCGCCGGCGGTACCGGATGCCAGCGAGAAGGCAAGAAACACGCCGCCGATAACGACGATGGGGATAAAATAGGAAACGCCGGTATTGAATGCATTGAGCAGCGTCTTGCCAGGATCGGCAAAGATAGACTGCTTGGACGCCGGTGTCGGGGCCTGCGGGGCAGCGGAGACGGCCTTCTTCTCTGCCTTGGCCTCGGCCTTGGGCGCGTCAACGGCGCCACCCGTCGCCTTGATGATCTCAATGGCCTGGTCGATGATCTTTACCGGATCGGCGATTACATCCGAGGTGCCGACCTTCAGGAACTTGCCCTCGGCCATCTTCTGCTCAAAACGGTCCTCGTTCTCGACACCCACGTCGACGGACTCCAGGACCAGGTCGGCGGAGTCCACGTCTTCCTGCGTGAGCTCATTCTCGATACCCAGGCCACCCTGAGCCTCGACCTTGCACTCGATGCCACGGGCGGCGCATTCATCCTGAATCGCCTTCTGGGCCATATACGTGTGGGCGATACCCACAGTACAGGCGGCAACGCCTACGATCTTCATTGCTTCCCTCTTTTCATAGAGTTGCGTGCGCAAGACACCGTTTGCGGAGGCCTCCGGAGCATCCCCTGCCGTTTGGACTTGCTGTCTTTTCGACAAGAACAATATAGGTGCTCGTTTTTCTTAATGCCAGCTTATTTCGGTAAACGCGCAGGTCAGAGCGTTGGTTATGCGATTTAGTTATGCGTTTAACCAAAAATGAATCCTGCGATTTTGCCCTCGATTTCAAAAGTCAAGAAGTATTTGATTTTCTCGGTAGACGGCAGATGCGCATGCCGGTCACAAATTTCGACCCCACCCGTATGCCGCATTTGTTGCATACTCATATGAAAGGAAAAAGCCGCTCACCGAAGCGTATCCTTCACCAAGACTCAAAGTCATCATGTTGGAAAATGCTCATCTGTCGGAAGGAGTCGCTGTGGCAAAACAGCGCGTTACGATCGCAGACGTCGCTCGAGAGGCGGGAACCTCGACGGCAAGCGTCTCGTATTACCTCAACGACAAACGAGAAAAGCTTAGCGAGAAGACGCAGAACAAAATCGCGCGCGTCATTAAGGAACTCGGATACGTTCCCAACGCCCAAGCGCAGACGCTCACCGGCAAGCAAACCCACGTCATTGCCATCATCATTTTGGATAACACCAACAAATGGGCGGGGCTCGTTCTCAATGGCATGGAGCAGGTCATGCTCCCCGCGGGCTACCAGACGGTCGTTTGCACGAGCAACTTTAACCCCGAGACCGAGCTCATGTACGTCGACAAGATGCTCTCGCTGGGCGTCGATGGCTTTATCATCCAGCCCACGGCAAACTTCAAAGCCGTGCATGACCGCATTAGACGCGCCGGCAAGCCGGTCGTCTTTTTCGATGCGGCCATCTATAGCCCAGGTACCAGCTGGATCAAAACCAACCTTTACGACGGCGTGTACAACGCCACACAGGCACTCCTCGACGCCGGCTACGAAGATTTCTTTTCCATTGCCGCCAACATGACCGAAATGCGCACCCGCATGGAGCGTTTTCAGGGGTATGCCGAGGCGCTGGCAGCGAACGGGCAGCTCTACAAAGCGATTCCCATCGATCACAACAAGCCGTCAATCAACGAGCTCACCGAATACTTTAAATTCAAGTTCAATCCCGCCAAGCGAACCCTTATCTTCGTGCAAAATCAGTGGGCACTTCCCCGTATCTACAAGGCCCTCCAGCCAATGGCCCATCTGCTTCCGCAGCAAATCGGCCTTTTGGGACTCAACTGCGAAGACTGGACTAATCTCACCACACCGACCGTCTCCACCATCATCGAGCCCGTCGACCAAGAAGGTCGCGAAGCAGCCGAGATGCTGCTCGCCCTACTTGACGGAAGCAGCGAACCCGGCGAGCAGCGCATTCTCGAGTGCAAGCTCAACTGGCTCGACTCCACCTCGATCTAGACCGCGGGACAAATGAATCAGTAGCGTTTGTCTCAAATCTTAAGTATTTGTTCGACAGAACGGCCCCTGCCGGCTCCTGCTAGACTGGTAGATTCCCAACCGTCCATCCAGGAGCCTCCATGTCGCGCAAGTCCGCCTACAAGCAAGTACTTTCCATCGGCACCGCCGTGGTGCTGGGGTTTGCGCTGTTCACAGGGTCGCTCGACGGGGCGCCCAAGCTGTTGTCGCCGCAAAGCGATGAGCAGGCAGCGGCTCTGGCCGAGAAGCAAGACGAGAGTCCCAGCCGCACCGACGACGAGGCGGACCTGGTTGCCCGACTCGAATCGGGAACAGCGAGCTCCTCGGACTCTCAAAATAGCCAAGACTCTGGCGATGGCTCCGATTCCGCCGCAACCGACACCGGCGACGGCGCTTCCGCGGACAGCGCCGCCACCCCCATCGACGAGGTCGAAAACCCCGACCTCAACCGCGCCCGCGGTGTTTATCTCAGCAGCATTCCCGACTACGCCGGCAACCCCTATGTTGCCCTTCGCGCCGACAGCACGCACCCGCTCGGCACGCCATCATTCACACTCGATGAATACGAGCGCGCTACAGAAGAGGGTTGCTTTAAGAAGTTCTCCAAGCTCGACAGCCTGGGCCGCACCCGCAAAGCGCTTGCCTGCGTGGGCCCCGAATCACTCGGTCAAGGCGAGCGCGGCGATATCTCGCGTATCCATCCCGCTGGATGGCGCCAGCAGCGCTACGACTTTATTCCGGGCCAGAGCCTCTACAACCGCTGTCACCTCATCGCCTGGTCGCTCTGCGGCGAAAACGCCAACCGCAAGAATCTCCTCACCGGCACGCGTTATCTCAACGAGACGGGCATGCTGCCGTTTGAAGAGCAGATTCTCGGCTACATCCGCGACACGGGCAACCATGTGCTCTACCGCGTCACGCCCATGTATAACGAAGAGGAACTTGTCTGCCGTGGCGTGCGCCTTGAGGCGCAATCGGTCGAGGACCACGGCAAGACCCTCTGCTTCCACGTATATTGCTACAACCTGCAGCCGCACGTGCAGATCGACTACGCCACCGGTCGCAACCAGGCATCCGGAGACTAGTGCCGACCGCGCCACCCGTAACCCAAAGATGATCTGTTTTCCTCCGTCCCCCAGGGATCAAAAAGGGCCGCCCTGGGTTACCCAGAGCGGTCCTTGCATCGGCATATATGTTGCAGGCAACGCCACACGCTACTTGGCGCGACCCTCCTCATAGCGCTCGACCAGCTTGGCCTGAACGTCATAGGGAACCTGCTCATAGCCAGCGGGCTTCATGGTAAAGTCACCCGTGCCGCGCGTGATAGAGCGCAGGCGCGTCGAGTAATCCGTCAGCTCGGCCAGCGGCGCCTGGGCGATGACCACGGTGTCTCCGCGCTCATCGGTCTCCATGCCCGTCACGCGACCGCGCGATGCCGAGATGTCGCCCATCACGGCGCCGGCGTAGCTCTCGGGGATAGTCACCGTGATTTCCTCGATGGGCTCCAGCACCACCGGATCGGCATCGGCGCATGCCTTGCGCAGGCCGATGCGAGCCGCCGCGCGGAACGCCATCTCGTTGGAGTCGACGCTGTGATACGAGCCGTCGTACACAGCCACGCGAATGCCCGTGAGCGGATAGCCGGCAATAATACCGTCCTTCATGGTCTCCTGGACACCCTTGTCCACGGCGGGGATCAGCGAGCGCGGAATACGGCCACCTACGACCTCGTCCACAAACTCATAGCCATCGCTCGTGCCGTCGGGCCCAATGAGCGGCTCAACGCGCAGCCAGCAGTCGCCATACTGACCGGCGCCACCGGTCTGCTTCTTGTGGCGGCCCTGAGCGCTCGCCGTACGGCGAATGGTCTCGCGATACGGAATGCGGATCGGCACGCTTTTGGCCACGACCTTGGTACGGTCCTCAAGACGATTGAGCAGCACCGAAACCTGCGCCTCGCCCACGGCGGAGATGATAGTCTGGCCCGTCTCCTCGTCACGATCGATGCTCATGGTTGGATCGGCCTTGCATGCCTTCTCGATAAACGTATAGAGCTTTTCCTCGTCGCCGCGGTTCTCGGCCTCGATAGCAATGCGGTACTGCGAGTTGGGAAACTTAAACGCCGCCGCCTCGACCTTGCCGGTAATCGAGAGCGTATCGCCCGTCTCGGCCGCCAACTTGGGCGCCACGATAATGTCGCCGGCATAGGCGTGACCGACCTCGGTCATGTCGCGGCCGCACATCACATACAGGTGAGCCAGACGATCGCTCTTGCGAGTGCGCGCGTTGATCAACTCAAGGCCCGGCTCAAGCGTGCCCGTCAGCACCTTGATAAAGCTGATGCGGCCCTGCTGCGGATCGGCCAGGGTCTTAAACACAAACGCCACCGGACGGTCATCGTCACTCGAGATCTTGAGCGAATCACCGTCGATGAGCGGCATCTCGCCGTAGTCCGTCGGCGCCGGGAAGTATGTGGCGATATCGTCCATCAGCGAGTTGACGCCCTGCTCCTTAATGCAATCGCCCGCAAAGACCGGCACAAAGATGCGCTCGGCGATTGCCTTGGACAACAAGCCCTCGAGCTCCTCCTGTGTCAGCGTCTCCTCGCCTTCCAAGTACTTCATCATCAGCTCGTCGTCAGCCTCGGCCACCAGCTCGCACAGATGGTCATGGGCTTCTTCGGCCTGGGCACGATACTCCTCGGGAATCTCCGACTCAACGGCTTCGGTGCCGTTGCAATGACGCGCCTTCATGCGCACCAGGTCGATGATGCCGTCAAAGTCCTCGCCCTCGCCCCAGGGAAGGGTCACGGCGCCCAGGCGCGTACCAAAGCGCTCCTGCAGCAGGTCCATCGTGGTCGCAAAGCTGGCCTCGGAGCGCGACAGGCGGTTTACGAACACCGCACGCGCCAGGCGCAGGTCCTCGGCGGCATACCAGAGCTTAACCGTCGTAGGCTGTGGGCCGGCCTCGGCATCGACCACAAACAGAGCCGTCTCGCAGACGCTCATCGCGGCAAAGGCGTCGCCGATAAAATCGGGGTAGCACGGGGCATCGAGCACATTGATGCGCGCGCCCTTCCAGTCGATCGGTGCAATGGTCGTCGAGATGGAAAATGCACGCTTGACCTCTTCGGGGTCATAGTCGAGCGTGGGCTTGGTGCCGTCGTGTCCGCCCAGGCGGGCGGTCTTGCCGGAAAGGTGGAGCATGGCCTCGGCGAGTGAGGTCTTGCCCACCCCGCCTTGGCCTACGAGCACCACGTTCCTTACATTACCGGTCTTGGGAGCACCCATGATGACCTCCTTGCAGGGCCGCGCGCAATGCGCGACGCCAACGGGGAGAGTTCGCGGTCGGTGCCGTCCCGGGAGCAGCATGGTCGGCAGCCGAGCCGACTCACCCTCCAAATGTCCTATGCCACCACCCTACCCTCACGGGCGGCTGTCCATGCACACCTTTCGGCGCACGTATGGATACAGGCGGCGAGAGGAAGAGACAAGCTTGTGGGGCGATTATTAAACCCCATCGATACAAATAAAAGCCGCCGCAGACCATAAGGCCCGCGACGGCTTCATCTCAATACATGGTTGAGCCTACCCCTCGATACGGCTCAAGAACTCACGGGTGCGTTGCTCGCGCGGATGGTCGATAACCTGCTCGGCCGGACCCTCCTCGACAATGCGGCCGCCGTCCATAAAGACCACGCGGTCGGCAACATCGCGCGCAAACTGCATCGCGTGGGTCACGATTACCATCGTCATATCCTGCGCGGCAAGGTCTTTAATGACACGCAGCACCTCGGCCGTTAGCTCGGGATCGAGCGCCGAAGTCGGCTCGTCAAAGAACAGGATCTCCGGGTCGAGCGCCAAGGCGCGGGCGATGCTCACGCGCTGTTGCTGACCACCCGAAAGCTCACATGGTACCTTGCTCTCGTTGCCCGTAAGCCCCATCTGCGCGATCAGCTCACGCGCACGCGCTTCGGCCTGCTCGCGCGGACGCTTGAGCACGCGAATCGGAGCATCGGTGATGTTTTTCATCACGGTATAGTGCGGAAACAGATTGTAGTTCTGAAACACCAGGCCAAATCGCGAGCGCGCCTGCTTGGACACGTCGCCTTTCGCATATACCGCACCCGACCCCGCGTCCGTCGCAACGGCAAGGTCGCCAAACGAAAGCGAACCACCGTCGAGTGTCTCGAGCAGCGTGGCGCAGCGCAGAAGCGTGGACTTACCGCCGCCCGAAGGCCCGATAATCGCCACGACCTCGCCACGCTTTACCTCGAGTGAGATATCCTTGAGCACCTCATTGCCACCAAACGCCTTGCGCGCGCTTTCGATTTTCATCACTGAATTAGTCATGATAGTAGTCCAGCTTCTTTTCGGCGGCGCCCAGTAACATCTCGACCACAAAGTTAAAGACCCAGTAGATCAACGCCGCAATCGCAAACGGCACCATGCTCACTTGCGAGGCAACCAGTGCCTTGGCCGTCGAGAACATCTCCCCCACGCCGATGGCAAACGCCAGCGACGTGTCCTTGACCAGCGTGATAATCTCGTTGCCCATCGCCGGCAGAATACGCTTGGCGACCTGCGGCATCACGATGTACAAAAACGTCTGCAGACGCGAGTAGCCCAGCACCTCGGCGGCCTCATATTGACCACGCGGAATCGACTGCAGGCCCGAGCGATAGATCTCGGCAAAGTAGCCGGCGTAGTTGATGATGAACGCCACAACGCACGCCGTCCACTTGGAATCGGGCGTAAGCGAAATGCCGAACACGTAATACGGAGCAAAGTAGATGGCAAACATCTGCAGCATGAGCGGCGTACCGCGCATGACCGAAATGTAGATGCGCGCAATCCAGCGGAGCGGCGCAATTTTGCTCATGCGCATAAACGCCACGGGGATTCCCAGGGGAATCGACCCAAGCAGCGTCAGCACAAACAGCTGCAAACTGACCAAGAACCCCTGGCCAAGCATCTGCATCATGACCTGAATAGACATTACTTGAGCACCCAATTATCGAAAGACAAACCATAGCTTGAATATTTATCGCAGAGGTCCTTGACCGTGCCGTCCTCGTAGAGCACCTTGAGCGACTCGGCTACAGCATCGGCCGACTTGGTGTCGCCCTTCTTAAAGCCAACGGCGTAGTGCTCGCTGGACAGCGGCTCATCAAGCTGCGTATAGGCATCGGGCTTGGCGGCAAGCTGATACTGGGCAATCGAAAGGTCGCACGCCACGGCATCGACCGCGCCGCTCTCGAGCTGCATAAAGGCCGTGTTGTACTCGCCGATCGTGTCGAGCGTGGCAAACGTCGCTGCCAGATCCTTCTGGTCACCCTCAAGCACGTCCTGCGCAGCGGAATCAGTCTGGGTAATCACAGTCTTGCCGGCAAGATCGTCCCAGCCCTTGATGTCCGCATCCTTCTTGACCACCAGCACCTGCTCGTTGAGCATGTACGGCTCGGAGAACGTGTAGTCGTCCTCACGGCCCTCCATGGTAAAGCCGTTCCAGATGCAGTTGATGGCGCCCGAGTTAAGCAGCGTATCCTTGGCGTCCCAGTCGATGGCCTCGTATTTGACCTCCCAGCCCTGCTTATCGGCAACAGCCTTGGCCAGATCGAGATCAAAGCCGGTGTACTCGCCATCGTCGCCCACAAAGCCGTACGGAGGATAGGACTTATCAAAGCCCACCACGAGCTTCTTGGACTCCGCAGCGCCCTTCACATCCTTGGCCGCGGCAGAGCCAGCAGCGGAGCCCTTGCCGGCACCACCGCCGCAACCGACAAGACCAAGGCCAAGCACCGTAGCGAGCGAGCCGGCTAGACCAACAAACTGACGACGAGACATATCGGTGTTCATGGTATCCCCCCTTGATGGCACTTTAGTTAAGTAAAGTGATTCGTGTAACGTTCAGAATCATACACTTTAGCGTGATAGAGCACAAGGCGAGTTTGTCCGCCGCGTGAGGGGTGTGGGGGTTAAGTTTCCTGCTCTACAGTCCTGCTCACGACGGAGGCCACATTAAGTGGCCTCCTGTTCGTGCGGAACTCGCGATAAACTTAACCCCCACACCCCTCACGCGGCGGGCAACCGTCGTTGGGCTTATCACTGACACGAATAAACCGCTTGCATATCGTCTGCTGGCTTGGCACGGTACAATACTTGCAGCTTTAATTCATGAATTAGTGGAGTTATTGATGGCAGAATCTCGTGCGGAGCGTAAGGCTCGTCGTGCTTTGATCGAGGCGGCTGAGGGGTCAGAGGAGAAAAAATCTTCTAAGAAATCCAAGTCGTCTCAGGACGCGAAGGGTAAGTCGGCCAAGGGCAAGGCTAAGGCCAAGCGTCCCGGCTCTCGTCGGAACGACGATAAGGCATCTCAGACTCGCTCCAAGCGCCCGTATAAGAATCCGGTTCCGTCTGCGCGCAAGGCCGTTGATCCCAAGTCTCCTTGTTCCATCATGAAAGCTTGCGGTGGGTGTACGGCGCTCAATCGTCCTTATAAGAAGCAGTTGGCAGCCAAGCAGGCCGCCATGGAGGAGCTTTTTGCTACCCTTTGCGAGCGCGAGGGCATTAGCGTCGACCCCATTCGCGGTATGGGCGTCACCCTGGGCGACCCGGGCAAATATCCTGCGCCGCGCGGTTTTCGCCATAAGGCCGCCACTCCCTTTGCTCCCGGTAAGGAGGGTGCTGTCCGTTGCGGTTTCTTTGAGCGCGGCACGCACAAGATCGTTGCCGTACCCGAGTGTCCTGTCGAGGCACCGGGTGCCCGTCAGATTCTCAACGGCATCGCACGCGAAGCTGAGCGGCTGCATATTCCCGCCTTTAATGAGGACAAGCATCTTGGTTTGCTTCGCTATGCCGTCGTCCGCTGCGGCTGGCGTACCGACCAGGTCATGGTCACGCTCGTGACCGCTCAGCGCGACTTGCCGCATGCGCAGGAGTTCTTTGAGGCTGTCGCCGCACTCAATCCGCACATCGTCACCGTCGCCCAAAACATCAACGGACGTCCCGGCAACGCCATCCTCGGCGAGGAAACCCGCATTGTATATGGCGCCGAGTGCATGCGCGACCAGCTGCTCGGCTGCGAGTTCGATATCTCCCCCACCGCGTTCTACCAGACCAACCCGCAGCAGACCGAGCTGCTCTATCAGCTCGCGATTGACGGCATGGACCTGCAGCAGGGCGATGTGCTCATGGATGCCTACTGTGGCAGCGGTACCATCGGTCTTTGCGCAGCTAAAGATGCCCAGAACAAGGGCGTCGGTATTATGCTGCTTGGCGTGGAGCGCAACCACGCCGGCATTGCCGACGCACGTCGTAATGCCGAGCTCAACGGCCTCACCCGCAGCGCTTGGTTTATGGCCGACGATGCCACCGACTACATCCTAGATGCCGCCGACAACAACGAGCGGGTCGATGTCCTTTCCATCGATCCGCCGCGCGCCGGCTCTACCCCCGAGTTCCTCGAAGCTGCCTGCGCGCTTAAGCCGCGCCGCATCACCTATATCAGCTGCAACCCCGTGACTCAAGAGCGCGACCTGCATCAGCTCCTCGACGGAGGCTATCGCCTGCTCAAGATCACGCCCGCCGACATGTTCCCTCACACCGACCACACCGAAACCGTAGCGGTCCTCGAACGCCGCTAACCAACCTCAGTAGATTTTTGGGACAAGAAAGGGGGCGACCCGCCTGGGCCGCCCCCTTCGCTTGGTTTATAAACTCCGCTACATCCCATTGCGCAGATCGCACACGCCGGCTGCCGCCATCTCGCGCAGCAGCGTCTCGCGGTCGCGCGTCACGATCAAATCCAGCGGGAAGTGAATCTCGTCGAGCATCTTGCGCGCGTGATCGAGCTTGCCAATGACCATGCCAATGTGGGCATCGGTCGACACGCCAATGCCCACGCCCAGCTCGGCGCAGCGCTCGGCAATCTTGCGGCATACGGCCCAATGCTCAGTGTCGACACCGTGTTCAAGACTATGGTTGTTGATCTCAATAATCTTGTGCTTGGCCTTAGCTGCCAACAGCACCTCGTCGATATCGAACGGCACGCCCGAACGCCCCGTGTGGCCCAGCATGAACACCTTGGGGTGCTCCAGGGCATTGATATACATCTCGGTCGTCTGGGCCAGCGTCGCGCCCTCAGCAATCTGCGGATTATGCACGCTTGCAACCAAATAATCCAAATTACGCGTAACCAAATCGAACAGTGAATGCTGACGGCTGTACGAATCGCCGGCGATATCGAGCGTGACAGGAGTGTCCTCGCCAAACAGGCTTCCGTCCAGCGAAACGATATCGGCCTCGGCACCACGCAGCACCAGCACGCCGCTCCAAATGCGCGGCCAGATATCCTGGTTGATAAAGAACTGGTAACTGCGCAGGTCATTGGGGCAAGCCGTAACCATAGAGCTCAAATGGTCGGCAGATCCGAGCACCTGCAGACCACGCTCTGCCGCCCAGTACACATTCTCCTCAATGGTCGAATATGCATGCGCAGAGAACATCGTATGGGTATGAATGTCACAAGAAAGCAGGTAGGGCATCAGGTCTCCTTATCTGGCACGGCCGTCGCTTATATTCATTGTACGCATAGCCTTCGATAGTCGTAAAACCACTCCATCCCAAAGACACAACGTCCATGACAACGGGGTCCGGCTTAACACCAAACCCCGTTTCACGTAAAACATTGTAGGCAGAGCGCTTTACTTTTAACGATACTCGTCCGCCAACTGTTTCCAAGCGGGTAGCGAATTGACAATCGTTTCGTAGCTCACGCAATAGCCCAGGCGGAACCAACCTGGCATACCAAAGCTGTCCGAGGGAACCGCAAGCAACTCATACTTCTTTGCGCGCTCGCAAAACGCATTCGCATCGGACTCCAACGCTTTCACCCATAGGTAGAACGCGCCATCCGGCTCAACATAGGTGTAGCCATACTCCGCTAGTGCGTCGGTAAGCGCGGTGCGGTTACGTGCATAGGCCTCAACGTCACTCGGCTCATCGATGCAGTCGATAATTACGCGCTGAAAGAGCGCCGGCGCGCACACGAAGCCCAGCGTACGGGCAGCACCCGCAACAGCCGGCATCAGACGGGCAGCTTGCGGATTGGTGTTGGGAACCAAGATCCAACCCACGCGCTCACCAGGCAGCGACAGCGACTTGGAATACGAGTAGCACACGATGGTGTGCTCGTAGATCGAGGGCACCCAAGGCACCTCGGCACCGTACACGATCTCGCGGTACGGCTCATCCGAGATGAGCATAATCGGATTCTCGGAATCGCGCTGAGCGTTGGCCTCGCGCAGAACATTGGCCAGTCGCGTCAACGTGTCGCATGTATATACGGCACCGGTCGGATTGTTGGGAGAGTCGATGATGACGGCCGCCGTCTTATCGCTGATCGCCTTGAGCACGTTGTCCACGCTCAGCTGGAACGTATCTTCATCGGCGAGCGCCTCAACACACGTACAGCCGGCCTTCTCAATCCAAACGCGATACTCCGGAAAGTACGGGGCGATAACAATAACCTCGTCGCCCGGATTCGTAACGGCGTTGAGCGCGCAGGTGAGCGAAGCCGCGGCACCCACCGTCATAAAGACGTCTTTGCCCTCATAGCTCGTGCCAAAGCGGCGGTTGAGCGATTCGGCGACGGCTGCTCGACATTGCGGCAGGCCCGGAGCGGGGGTGTAGCCGTGCAACTGGTCACTCGGCAGCTCCAGGGCCTTCTTAATCGACTCAGCCACAGCAGCGGGCGCCGGAACGCTCGGATTGCCCAGCGAAAAATCGAATACGTTTTCCGCACCGATCTGCACCTTGCGCTCAAGGCCATAGCTAAAAATCTCACGGATGATGGAGCTTTCCGCACCGCGAGCATACATAGTTTCGTTGATCATCTGTTCCCCTTTCGCATAGGCGCTATTGTACGCTTTAGCCGAGCAAAGTGCCGCAGCAATGTTGATTGGGGACAGACTTAAATGCGTGAAAACGCTCATTTAAGTCTGTTCCCAATCAACAAAAAGAAAAAGCCTCCGCAGGTTTCCCCGCAGAGGCTTTCGCCACAAAGGCTATTTGTCGGCGTCGGTGTCGGCACCGGCATTGACGGCACAGTCATCGCCGGCATCATCGGATGCGGCTTCGGCATCCTCCTGCATGGCCGCCTGCGCAAATGCCGCGGCATCGGCCGCCAGCTCCTCCTCGCTCATACGAGGCGCACGCTTCTTGGTCGGCATGCCGGCCGCCTTGGCATTGCGCTCCTCCTTGGCCGCCAGGATATCGCCCTCGCGATCAAGGTAGGCGTCCCACTCGTTGTCGAGCAGGGCATTCACGGCGTCGCCTTCGACGGTCTCGCGCTCAAGCAGCACCTTGGCCATCAAATCGAGCTGGTCGCGACGGGCATCCAAAATCTCGACCGCACGACGATGGGCCTCACGCATAATGCGCTGGACCTCGATGTCGATGCGGCGCGCCGTCTCCTCGGAGTAATCCTGGTGATCGGCGTAGTCGCGGCCCAGGAATACCTGATGCTGCGCCTCACCAAACACCTGCGTTCCAAGCTCCTCGCTCATGCCCAGGCGCGTGACCATCTCGCGCGCCATCTTGGTCGCGCGCTCCAGATCGTTGCTCGCGCCCGACGTGATGTCGTCGCACATGAGTTCCTCGGCAACGCGACCGCCCAAGAACACGGCAAGCTCGTCGAGCATCTCGTTCTTGGTCTTGAGGAAGTGGTCCTCCTGCGGAAGCTGCAGCGTGTAGCCCAGCGCCTGGCCGCGGCTGACGATCGAGATCTTGTGAACCGGATCGGAGTGCTCCAGGATGTGACCCACCAGGGCATGGCCGCTCTCGTGGTAGGCGATCGTGGTGCGCTCGGCCTCGGTCATCACGCGACCCTTGCGCTGCGGACCGGCAATCACGCGCTCCATCGATTCCTCGACCTCGTCCATCGAGATCACGGAACGATGGCGGCGGGCAGCCAGCAGCGCAGACTCGTTGAGCAGATTTGCCAGATCGGCGCCGGTGAAGCCAACGGTCATCTGGGCGAGCTTCTCAAACTTCACGTCCTCGTCCATCGGCTTGTTCTCGGCATGCACGCGCAAGATCTGCTCGCGGCCCTTCACATCCGGACGGTCAACCGTAACCTGACGGTCAAAACGACCGGGGCGCAGCAACGCCGGATCCAGGATGTCAGGACGGTTGGTTGCAGCGATCAGGATGACCGACTCGCTCTCCTCAAAACCGTCCATCTCGACCAGCAGCTGGTTGAGCGTCTGCTCGCGCTCGTCGTGACCGCCGCCCAAGCCAGCTCCGCGCTGACGTCCCACAGCATCGATCTCATCGATGAAGATGATCGACGGAGCCTGGGACTTGGCCTCCTTAAAGAGGTCACGCACGCGGCTGGCGCCGACACCCACGAACATCTCGACAAAGTCGGAACCCGAGATGCCAAAGAACGGCACGCCCGCCTCGCCGGCAACGGCCTTGGCCAGCAGCGTTTTACCGGTGCCCGGAGGGCCAACCAGCAACACGCCACGCGGGATCTTGGCGCCCAGCTTGCGATAGCGATCCGGATCGCTCAAAAAGTCACGGATCTCCTCGAGCTCCTCGACTGCCTCGTCCACGCCGGCAACGTCTTCAAACTTGACCTTGGGGCGTGTGGCCTCGTTGGTCTTGGCGTTGGTCTTGCCAAACTGCATGTTCCTGTTGTTGGCGCCCATCATCTGGCGCATAAAGTAGAACATGATGGCGATAAGGGCGATCGTCGGAAGCACACTCATCGCCAAGTCGCCCCAAAAATCGGGATCGTTGGTGTTGACGATGTACTTGGTATCGGGGTGCTCCGCCATGAGCTCGGCAAGCGAATCGGAGCCGACATAGGTCGAGGAGAAGCTCTTGAGCTCGCTCGTATCGCCCTTGTCCTTCTTCGTCTTCCAGTAATGACCCGTCACGCTTCCGTCTTGAACCGTATAGGTCAGATCTTCGACGCGATCCTGCTTGATGGCGCTCACCATCTCGCTCGTCGCGAGCTTAACGGTATTGCTGGAATTGGCAAAGCCGGAGCCCATGTTAAAGAAGGCGTAGCCCAGAAGCGCGCAAGCCAAAATAAAATACAGCCAGCCCGTACGCGTGGGCTTCTTGCCTCCGGGCATCCCCGGGATCTTAGGCTCCCGGGGAGTCTGGGAATTGTTATCGTTATGGTCGTCGGGCATCTTACGAATAAACCTCCGGTTTCAAAATGCCCAGATACGGAAGGTTACGATAGCGCTCGGCATAGTCGAGGCCGTAGCCCACCACAAAGGCATCGGGGCAATGGGTTCCAACATACTTGGGCGTGATGGCCGAGACGCGGTCCTCAACGTCCTTCCACAGGAAGGCGGCGACCTCCAGAGAAGCGGGCTTGCGGCTCTCGAGGTTCTTCATCAGATACTTGAGCGTCAGGCCCGAGTCCAGAATGTCCTCGACGATCAGCACGTCGCGACCGCGGATGTCGATATCCAGGTCCTTAATGATACGCACGATACCCGAGGACTTCACACCGTCGCCATAGCTCGAAACAGCCATGAAATCGATGTTGGTCGGCAGCTCGATCTTACGCATCAGGTCGCCCATAAAGACCACGGCGCCGCGCAGGACCGCAATCAGCACCAGATCCTTACCCGCGTAATCGCGAGTAATCTCCTCGCCCAGGCGAGAGACGATACCGTCGATATCCTCCTGCGTGAACAGAACCTTCTCGATATCCGGATGTTGAGAAGCCATGACAACCCTTTCTTGTGCTTATCGCCCACACACCGCCGTATGGACGCGAACTTCACATTTTAGCAGCGCACGGGGTATATTTTCCAGCCCGTACGCCATCAGCGCGGGAATACCGTCAACGTCGCACAGAATAGCTGGCGTGGGACGCTATTCCGCATCGACCACGCGGAGCAGATATGCCACGCGCGTTGCGGCCGTGCACTTAAAACGCTCGTCCGCGCGAACTCCGGCGACCCACACCACGGCGCCCCCCGGCGCCGTCCTCACCATGGGCACGCCGGCGCGCTCGGAAACGGGAATGCGAGCCTCACCTAGCAAGTCGGATACTTTCTTGCTTCGACCACTCATCCCTAACGGGCACATCACGTCTCCCGGTACAGGACCGTCCACCCACAGGCGCGCCAATCGCGCCTCGGCAGGGATCTCGCCACGCGAGCCCGCCAGGATCCGCTCACTATCGCTGTCGGCAAAACCCAGGGCAGCCGCGTCTACCAAAGCTGCCACTTCCCCGGCAGCTGCAAGCTCACGGGCGCGGCGCACGATATCGCATCCCGGCTCAACGGCCATCGGTTCTGTGACCAGCATACGTCCCCCGCCCAACGGCAAACGACCGGGTACGGTAACCCAGTCCGCGACCAGGCCCTCGCGAGCCGCCGGCGCCTTGAACGCCAGCATGCCAAACTCAATGCGTGCGTCAATCCCCGCCGGAAGCGTGACCGAGCCGGCGCCCTCGGCAACGCAGGAAAGGACTCGCTCCACATGTCGCATCTCTGGACGAGCGTCCGGATCGATGCGCTTAATCGCCAGTCGCACGATGCGCCGCGCGATTACCACCTCGGCCGCAGCAAGGCGCCTGGCATCGAGCACCAGCGCGCCCGCCGCCTCCTTACGCAGGCAGCTTCGAAACGCCTGTGCCGAAAGCTGAGACAAAAACGCGTCCTCATCGCCTAAGATCTCGCAGGCGGCGCCAATCGTCTTGCAGACGCTCGCGTTGCGCTGCGCCACCACCGGCATCACTCGATGGCGCACGTAGTTTCGCAGATACGAGATATCCTCATTGCTCTCGTCTTCACGCCACGGCTGACCATGTACCTGTAGATAGCCCACGAGCTCGCCATGAGTTAGGTCGAGCAAGGGACGCACCACGATATTCCTCCGGCGAGGAATGCTCGATAGGCCAGCGGGCCCTGAACCCTTAATCGCGTTCATCAAAAACGTTTCCGCGCGATCCGAAGACGTGTGCGCGGTGCAGATACGAGCCGCCGTTCGCGGTGCCCCCGTCTGGGCGCAGAGCTCGCGAACATACCTCCGCGCCGCGGCATAGCGCACCTCGCGGGCCGCGGCCTCAACATTGCCCGACTCCCCATCAAAATAAGCGTGCTCCACGCACAGCGGTAAACCATATTTCGCGCAGAGCTCACGCACAAAGGCCTCGTCGCCATCGGACGCCTTGCCGCGCAGATGATGGTTTACATGCAGCACATGCAGGCGCTCGCGAGCAATGGGGGCAACACCGCGTCCGTCTTGGATATCCAGCTTTGATGTGCACGCCATAAGAAGCAGTGCCGTCGAGTCCGCGCCGCCTGATACCATGAGCACGACAGGAGCAGCCTGCTGCCTCGTTCGGGTCTCATCGACTGCCCCGGGCACGGCATGGTGTCCGTAATGCTGTGATACCGTTGGCATTCGCTTCCTCCTCTATTCGTCCGCACCCATTGTATCCTTTGGAATCTTATGTCTCGTCTGCACCTTCATATCCTCGGCAGTGGCTCTAAAGGCAACTGCGCACTCATCGAGGGCCCGCAGGGGCTCATTATGGTCGATGACGGACTGTCTCGCCGCGAGACATTAAAGCGCATGGCAGAACTGGGGCTCTCGACAGACAACGTCTCGGCTCTTCTCATTACTCATGAGCATAGCGATCACATCAAGGGCCTCGATGTCTGGTGCAAGCACTGGCACGGCCCCCTCTTTGCCAGCAGGGGCACTCTTTCGAACAAAGAAAATCTTTCGCATCTGCCTGTCGAGGAATTCGATCCCGGCGACGCCCTATCCATTGCCGGCATCCACGTGCAAACCTACTCAACATCACACGATGTCATCAATCCAGTCGGTTATCGATTCGACGCCCTCGATGATTCCATCGGCTTTGCCACCGACACCGGAGAGCTATCGAGCCAAGCCATGAACACCCTCAAAGATTGTCGAGTCCTCGCGCTCGAAAGCAACCACGATGTGACCATGCTGCGCGAGGGAGAATATCCCCGCTTTCTTCAGGAGCGCATCCTGTCTGCAAGGGGACACCTCTCCAATGGCCAAGCCGCCGAAGCCGCGCGCGAACTTGTTACCGATCGCACCGAACAGCTCATTGCCATGCATATCAGCCAAGATAACAATCGTCCGAGCCTTACCGTCAAAAGCTATGCCAAGGCTCTGGCCGCAACCCTGGATGACGAGGTCGGCAGCTCCGCAACCCTTCTCCAAGGATCGCGAAAACTCTCGATACGCCCTGCGAGTCAGTATCAACCGGCAACCATTCAATAGACTGTCCTAGACAGCAAAAGGGGCCGAGAATCGCTTCCCAGCCCCTTTTGCTGTCTTTTAATAGCGCAGAACACCAACGAAGTTAGTCGATGGAGATCTTCGTAACGTTCTTCTTCTCGACGATCTTGGGGACCGTAACGGTCAGGATGCCGTCAGCGTACTTAGCCGAGAGGCCCTCGCTCGAAGCGTCCTTTAGATACACGCCACGCGTCGCGCTGTACGAGCTGAACTCCTTCTGCAGGAAGTTCTTGCCCTCGTTCTCCTCGTCTTCCTCGACATTCACGCTAATGGACAGACGGCCCTCGTTAAGCTCGACATCGATATCGTCCTTGGCGACGCCGGTCAGATAAGCCTTGACCTCATAGCCGTCGCCCTTATCCTCAACGTCAACGGGAAACGCCTTGGAAGCAATCGAGTTGTTTGCAAGGTCGGTCATATCATCAAACAGATCGAACAGCGAGCTAGCAGAAGGACGAACGCCAAAAACCGAACGATAAGGAACCATGCTTGCCATGTTTACCACTCCTTTTAGGACTGCCGAGCCATCTTCTAGGTGACTGGGACTTCTTTTGACGCTCATATATATGCCCACACAGTGCTTATATATACATTGACTATAAAGTTTTTTGAGTCAAGTACTATAAGCATATCTAAGTGTAATTGACTCAGGTTTTAGTAAGGTTAAGGTTCTTTGAACCAGAGCTTAAATAACGAGTATGTTCGCAGCTACAAATAACAAGGGGCTTACAATGAGCGCGTACACGTTGTTGGTAACGAGCTAAAGGGCATCATGGACGACCAAAACCAGAACAAAATGTTTATGCAGACGCAGGGGGAAGAAACTTCCACGCAGCCGCCACGGTTCCATCGCCCCCACATCTCGCAAGAGCCCATTAATGATCCTGAGCCCGAGTATGTGACGAGAAATCGATATCAAACGCTCGAGGATGCCCAAACGGGACGCAAACATATGGGCGTCGCCTCGGGAGACCCTGTATATCTGAAAGACGCACCATTATCTAAAAACAGCGCAGCTAGTGATGAGCCGATGAAAGCATCCGCCGCTCATCAACAAAGAGGTCCTCGACCAAAGCAAACCTTGACGCATTCGGCTCGCTATCTCGAAACGCCAAAACAAGGAAAATCGATCTTCGTTTCGTCAAGTAAACGACGCAAGAAGCATCGACTGACACTCCTGCTTTTGATCATTGTGGCCATAGCAGTTGTCCTTGTTATTCGATTTATCTTCTTTAAATAAAGGCTCAATACCAAAAACGATAAGATCGTCTGATGTAATAGAGTCATTTACGCCCAATAAACGCAAAAAAGGGGGAGGCCGCGAGGCCTCCCCTTCTCCAGTTTCGGATGACGGCTCGGTGCCGTCCACCGGTCAGCGGCGCCCTGGCCTCCCACGGGCTGACCCCGCAGTACTCTCGGCGCGATGGGGCTTAGCTTCCGGGTTC
>JAGZUC010000032.1 GCA_018380195.1 Collinsella sp.
GTTCATGCTGCCCCCATCATCGCGGTCTACGGGGTCAACGATATGGCACCGTGGGGACACATGTATGTCAATCCTGGTCTAACAGAGCCTTTTGTTTTCCTATCTGGGGGCATATCGCCGCGATGCCATGCTCGGCGTGCTCTTTGTGACGGCCGAGACGGCGCTCGAGCTGTTTATCCCGGTCATCATGGCAAACATCATCGACGTGGGCGTGCCCACGGGCGACGTCAATTACATGCTGCTGCAGGGCGCGTGCATGCTGGTGTGCGCGGCGTTTTCGCTGGTGCTGGGTCTGGGCTACGCACGCACGTCCGCTCGCGTGGCCTCGGGCCTGGGCGCCAACCTGCGCGAGGCCGAGTATCGTAAGATTCAGACGCTCGCTTTTGGCAATCTGGACAACTACGACGCCAGCTCGCTCGTCACGCGCATGACCACCGACATCACCGTTATCCAAAACGCCATCGGCAACGGCTTCCGCCCCATGGTGCGTGGACCGGTGACGCTCATCGTCGGCCTGGTCTATGCCCTGGTACTGTCGCGCCCGCTCGCCACGGTCTTCGCGATTATCCTGCCTGTACTGGCGATTGTGCTGGGCGTTATCACCTACCGTGTGAGTCCGCTCTACCGCCAGCTGCAGACCTCGATGGATCACCTCAACGGTGTGGTGCAGGAGGACCTCACTGCCGTGCGCGCCGTCAAGGCGTATGTACGCGCCGAGCACGAGGAAGCCAAGTTCGATACCGTCAATACCGAGCTCGCGCACACGGCGACGAAGACTTTCGGCAACGCCGTGCTCAACCTGCCGGTGTTTCAGTTGTCGATGTACGTGGCCGCCATCTCCATCCTGTGGATCGGCGGGCGCATGATTATCGCCGGTGAGCTGGGCGTGGGCTCGCTTACGGGCTTTATGAGCTACGTGCTGCTGATCATGAACTCGCTTATGATGATCTCCAACGTGTTTTTGCTGCTCACGCGCGCGCTCGCCAGCGTGGAGCGCATTTCGCGCGTGATCGACGAACAATCGCTCATCCAAGCGCCCGCGGCAGACGCGGCCGTGCGCGAAGTGGCCGACGGAAGCGTCGAGTTCCGCGACGTGTCGTTTAAGTACCGCGCGGATGCTGCCGAGGATGTGCTCGAGCATATCGACCTTCGTATTGAGCCGGGCTCCACGGTGGGCATCCTCGGCGGCACGGGCTCGGGCAAGAGCTCGCTTGTGCAGCTGATTGCGCGCCTGTACGACGCCACCGAAGGCGCCGTGCTTGTGGGCGGACGCGACGTGCGCGACTACGACCTCGCGACCCTACGCGACGCTGTGGGCATTGTGCTGCAAAAGAATGTGCTGTTTACGGGTACCGTGCGCGAGAACCTGCAGTGGGGCGCGCCCGATGCCACCGACGAGGAGCTGCTGCGTGCCTGCCGCGCGGCGTGTGTGGACGAGTTCCTGGACCGCATCGGCGGGCTGGACGGCGAGTTGGGCCAAGGCGGCGCTGGTGTTTCGGGTGGCCAGAAGCAACGCCTGTGCATCGCGCGCACGCTGCTCAAGCATCCGCGCGTGCTCATTTTTGATGACTCCACCAGCGCGGTCGATATGGCGACCGACGCTAAGATTCGCGAGCACATCGCTCGGATTTCCGATACGACCGTGCTCATCATCGCCCAGCGTATCGCGAGCGTCATGGATGCCGATCGCATTGTGGTGTTGGACGACGGTCGTGTCCACGGCGTGGGCACGCACGAGGAGCTGCTGGCGGGCGACAACATCTACCAGGAGATTTACGCCTCGCAGATGGAGTTTGCGGGGAACGCGGACGCCGGCGACGGCAGCGACGATGGTTGCGCGAATGATCCGTTTTCCTCCGTCCCCGGAGGATCGCCCTTGGAAGGGGGTGAGCGCCATGCCTAAGACCGCAGCCCAAGCACGCCCGGCCGACCTCAAGCGCACCGTGCGCCGCCTGCTCTCCTACATGGGGCATGCCAAGTTCTCGTTGCTCGCGGTGGGCGTGCTCGCCTCCGTTGCCGCCATCGCGAGCCTCGCCGGCACCTACATGGTGCGCCCCATCGTTAACGGTTTGGCCACGGGCGGGGAGGAACTGCTCGCCAAGCAGGTCATCCTGACGGCGATCATCTACGCCGCGGGCGTGCTCTCGGCCCTGGGCTACTCACAGATCATGGTGCGCGCGGCCCAACACGTGGTGTCCGATATTCGCCGCGACCTGTTCGCGCACATCCAGACGCTGCCGCTCAGTTATTTTGACGGCACGCGCTCGGGCGACATCATGAGTTTTTTCACCAACGACGTCGACACCGTCTCCGAGGCGCTTAACAACAGCTTTGCCAACGTGATTCAGGCCGCCATTCAGGTTGTGGGCACCACGGCTATGCTCATCATCCTTAACTGGCAGCTCACGATTATCACACTCGTGTGCGATGCGGCCATTGTGCTGTATGCGCGCTACTCGGGCGCGCGCTCTAAGCGTTTCTTTGCTGCCCAGCAGGCATCGCTTGGCGACCTGGACGGATATATCGAAGAGATGGTCTCGGGTCAAAAGGTCATCAAGGTCTTTAACCGTGAGGCGGCGAATGTCGCCGGCTTTGCCTGCCGCAACGACGAGCTTCGCCGCACCGGCACCGCCGCCGTGAGCTATGCCAACTCCATGGTGCCCATGACTGTCGTGATTGGCTACGTCAACTATGCCATCGTCGCCGTGGCGGGCGGCATGCTCTGCATCAAGGGGCTCGCCGACGTAGGTGCGCTCGCGAGCTACCTGGTCTTTGTGCGCCAGGCCGCCATGCCCATCAACCAGTTTACGCAGCTCGGCAACTTCTTGCTCAACGCGTTGGCCGGTGCCGAGCGCCTGTTTGCGGCTATGGACCTTAAACCCGAGGTGGACGAGGGCTGCGTGGAGCTGGTGCAGACGGGCGACGCCGCATGGGCGTGGAAGATTCCCGAGGGTCAGGGCGTGGGCGCGTACGGGCACTTGCATGATATGGTTGCTGTTGATGAGTCGGGCCGCGCGGTGGCTGCCGACGGCACCGAGCTCACGTGCGGCTTGGTCCCGCTTGCCGGCGACGTGCGCTTCCATGCCGTGGATTTTTCCTACGTGCCGGGCACCCGCGTGCTCACGGATCTCAACCTGTTTGCCAAGCCGGGGCAAAAGATCGCGTTTGTGGGCTCGACGGGCGCCGGCAAGACGACCATTACCAACCTCATCAACCGCTTCTACGAGGTCGATGACGGCGAGATCACGTACGACGGCATCGACGTCAAGCACATTGCCAAGGCCAGCCTGCGCGGGTCGCTCGGCATTGTGCTGCAGGATACGCACCTGTTTAGCGGCACCATTGCGCAGAACATCCGCTTTGGCAAGCTCGACGCGACCGACGAGGAGGTGCGCGCCGCTGCCGAGGCCGCCTGCGCCGACTCGTTTATCCGCCGCTTGCCACAAGGCTACGACACGCCGGTTACGGCCGATGGCGCCAACCTGTCGCAGGGCCAACGCCAGCTGCTCGCCATCGCACGTGTGGCCGTGGCCGATCCGCCGGTGCTCATCCTGGACGAGGCCACGAGTTCCATCGACACGCGCACCGAAAAGCTCATCGAGCGCGGCATGGACCGCATCATGCGCGGTCGCACCACGTTTATGATCGCGCACCGACTGTCCACCGTCCGCGACGCCGACGCGATCATGGTCCTCGAGCACGGCCGCATCATCGAACGCGGCACCCACGAGGAGCTCCTCGCCCAGCACGGCGAGTACTGGCAGCTGGCGCACGGACTGAAGGAGTTGGAT
The DNA here is from genome assembly GCA_018380195.1 of Collinsella sp. Classification (GTDB taxonomy): domain Bacteria; phylum Actinomycetota; class Coriobacteriia; order Coriobacteriales; family Coriobacteriaceae; genus Collinsella. Next base: position 3,792 of record JAGZUC010000032.1, read on the forward strand.
TAACCCGTTTGAGCACGGTGCTTTGGCTCTCCATGCTCCTCACCCCGCCTCAAACCGTCCCAACATTCGACGTTTTTTGCCAATATCAGGAAAAGCATCGAATGTTGGGACGGTTTTTCTGTCATCCGACCAGGCGGAATCGCTAACTTGCATGCGAAGGTGTGCGAATCCGCGAGCAGGGGAATAAGGTTGGCTATCCGACCCATTGGAGGGCTCATGGATCTGCCGATCGTCCTGTCCCATAAGACCGCCTGGCTGTACCACAATGTGGTGCGCCCGTCCGAGCCGCTTTCGCGAGCAAGCAGCCTATACGATGAGGACTCGATTGCCGACGAGGCGGAGTCGACCACGGGCCTGCTCAAATTGGGACTCGATGCCAAGGGACTGAGAATATCTGCGGCGGTCGAGATTGTCACCGACTACCTGGTCTCACTTGGTATTCCACATGAGGAGCTCGATTGTATTGACACGCTGGTTGGCTTCGATTTCGAGCGCTCTCGGCCGGCGGGTCTCCGACGCCATGTGTTTGGGGCGCCCATACCCTCGGGTCATCTTATCGAGGTGGCAGAGGGTCTCTTGGTGGTTGATGAGGCCATGTGCTTTGTCCAGGCAGGTTCGTGGATGAGTGAGCCCGAGCAGCTGGAATATGGGTATGAAATCTGCGCCCGATACCATTTGAATCATTTGTCGTCAGGCGATTACATCGAGATGGGGCGGAGGTATACCGTTGCCGACTTGATCGCTTATTGCGATGAGAATCGATCTCGTCAGGGGGCTACACGTGCGGCTGCCGTGCTCAGACGTGTGCACGATGGCGCGCGGTCGCCCATGGAGACGGCCGCCGCAATCATGGTCGTCGCGAAGCGTTCCCAGGGCGGGCTCGGGTACACCAGGGTCGAGCTCAACCATCGGGTCGATGTTCCCAACGAGTTCAAGTATCTCGCAAAGGCCGGGTATTTCGAGATTGACGTATATGCGCCTGCGAGCGGTACGGGGATTGAATACAACGGCTCGGACCATCTTGATAAACAGCGCAGCGCGTCGGATGCGGAGCGTATGACCGTGCTGAGCGCGCTGGGCTTTAGGATGATCGTCCTCACCGGGACTCAGTTTGCCCATCAGCTGCAATTGCACCGGGCGATGAATGCCATTGCGCTCGCTATGGGTCTCAAATGCGACCGAAGCGAGGCGTTTCAGAAACGGCAGAATGACCTGCGGGAATTCGTGATTCGGCACTGGAACGGCGGCCTCTAGGGGCGTCTGGCTCGTCTTCCGAGCCCTGCGAACACCTAAACCGCCCCAACATTCGACGTTTTTTGCCAATATCAGGAAAAGCATCGAATGTTGGGACGGTTTGAATGCCGAGGATGGGCTCGGGAAGCCCTTCTTGCTCGAATGGCATGCCCTGTCGTACGCGTGTCGGCATGATTCTCCCGTGGGGTATTATGTTTTCCGAAGAATAAAACGCCGCGTGAGGGGAGGGTTGCGTGGACGGGCGCGTGCAACATGACGGCTTTGGCCGCGACATCAACTACCTGCGCATTGCCGTTACCGACAAGTGCAATTTCCGCTGCATTTACTGCATGCCGGCCGATGGCGTGGCGCCCCGTGCACACGACGAGCTGCTCAGCGCCGAGGAAATCGCCCGCTTTGTGCGCTTGGTGGCGGGGGAGGGCATTCGCCGCGTGCGCCTGACGGGCGGCGAGCCGCTGGTCAGCCGCCGTATCATTCCGCTTATTCGCGACATTCGCGCGATCCCGCAGATCGAGGACATCTCGCTCACCACCAACGGCGCCCTGCTGCCCCAGCTGGCACCGCAGCTCAAAGATGCCGGGCTTAACCGCGTCAATATTTCGCTCGACACGCTCGACCCCTCGCTGTTTGGAAAGATCACGCGTCTAGGTCGACTCGAGCAGACCATGGCTGGCATCGACGCGGCGCTGGCTTGGGGCTTTGAGCCCGTTAAGGTCAACTGCGTTGTCGTGCGTCGACTCAACCAGGATGTGGCAGCCCTCGCACGGCTCACGCTCGACCGCCCCATCCACCTGCGCTTTATCGAATACATGCCCATCGGCGACGAGCACACAAGCTCGCATTGCGCTGTGGACCCGCATGCGCCCGCGCTCAACCCCGAGCTGTGGGACGCGAGCGATACCGTGCCGAGCGACGAGCTGCGGGCGCGCATCAATGCCGGGGCCGCCGCGGCGGGGCTGGGCGAGCTCGAGCCGCTCGACATCAACGACGCTCCTGCCGGCGCGGGCCCTGCGCGCTACTGGCACTTTCTGGGCGCGGCGGGAACGGTCGGCTTCATTAGCGCCATGTCCAACCATTTTTGCGCGAATTGCAACCGTCTGCGCCTGACGGCCGATGGCAACGTGCGTCCGTGCCTGTTCAGCGATGCCGAGTATTCGGTGCGCGAGGCGCTGCGCCGCGGTGATGATATGCAGGTACTTTCGATTTGGCGCGATGCCGTGGCCCACAAACCGCAGGAACACGCGATAATTGTGGGCACGCAACGATTTATGTCCCAAATCGGAGGATGATCATATGGCCAAGAGCAGGTACGCCGATGCCACCAAGGCCGCTCGCAGGGCCGCGATGTCTGCCCACAAAGCCCTGTCTGCCAGCAAGGACGCCGCATCCGCGGCTGTGCAGCCGTCCGCGAGCGACAATGCCGCCGAGTCCGCCCGCGACGCGCGCCGCGACGAGCTGACGCACGTGGATGCCAAGGGCGAGGTGCGCATGGTCGACGTATCCGACAAGGCCGAGACGCACCGCACCGCCATCGCCGAGGGTACCATCCTCATGCATCCCGAGACGCAGACCATGGTGCTGCAGGACCGCGCCAAGAAGGGCGACGTGCTCGCCTGCGCGCGCGTCGCGGGCATCATGGCCATCAAACGCACGAGCGACATCATTCCCATGTGCCATCCGCTGCTCATTACCAAGAGCAAGTGCGATATCGAGCCCATCGCTCCGGCAGGAACGTCTGCCGAGGACGTGCCCGAGGGCTGGGCGCCGGCACGTCCCGACGGGCAGGTCGGCTTTCATGTGCTGGTCACGGCAGGTGTGACGGGTAAGACGGGCATCGAGATGGAGGCGCTGACCGGCGCGAGCGCCGCGTGTCTGACCATCTACGACATGTGTAAGGCCGTCGACCGTGGCATGGAGATCGTCGATGTGCGTCTGCTGCACAAGGAAGGTGGCCGCTCGGGCGTGTGGGACCGTGCGGAGCGTCAAGCTGCCACTGCCGAGGCAACCGCTGCCGATGGTGCCGCGCCCGCGAGCGTATCCGCCCCGGCCGTGCCCGCAGCTCCCACCCCGGCTGCCCCCGCGATCGCGTTTATCGGTTACCAGAACTCGGGCAAGACCACGCTCGTCGAGAAGGTCATCGCCGAGCTTACCCGTCGCGGCCTGCGCGTGGGTTCGCTCAAACATCATGGGCATCACGGCTTCGACATCGACGTGCCTGCCAAGGATACCTGGCGTCATCACCAGGCAGGCTCCAAGCACGTGGGCCTCATCTGCGCCACGCGCTGGGCGGAGTACGCCGACACGCGCGAGGAGGACGAGATGCCCGCGCGCGAGCTGCTGTCGCGTTACAACGACGTCGATGTGGTGATCATCGAGGGCTACAAGACCGAGGGCTTCGACAATATCGTGGTCGCGCGTTCCGGCGTCGACCGTCTGCGTGGCAAGAGCTCGCTCGATCTGGTCGACGGCCGCACACTGGCCCTAGCCTGCAACGAGGCCCTGGCACGCCAGGCTTTTGACGCCGGCTTTGCGACCCGAGCCATCAACATCAACGACGCCCGAGCCATCTGCGATCTGATCCAAGACCATCTGGCCTAAAACCTGCCAAATAGGGACAGGTTTGTTTTGGCAGGTTTTATCTGGGCAAACGCCATTTCCACCACAAAGGGGCCAGGCACCTTTGTGGTGGTTTTGATCAAAGAGCCTTTGCCTTAAACCTACCTCAAGGTGTAATAATCGCTGACAAACGATTGCGATTACGGAGGTCTCATGCCAAAACTGTACTTTATGCGTCACGGCCAAACGCTCTTTAACCTGCTTCGCCGCAAGCAGGGTTGGTGCGATTCGCCGCTCACCGAGCTGGGAATCGAGCAGGCTAAAACTGTCGGCGCGACCCTGCGAGAGCGTGGCCTTGCGTTCGACCATGCGTACAGTTCCACGTCCGAGCGTGCGTGCGACACGCTTGAGCTTGCGTTTCCTGACCAGCCTTACGAGCGCGTCAAAGGCCTTAAGGAATGGAACTTTGGCAAGTTTGAGGGTGCGAGCGAGGATTTGAATCCGCGCCTGCCCTACGGTGATTATTATAAGCAGTATGACGGTGAGGGCGAGGTTGAGTTTCGCGAGCGCATGATGGCGACCATCACCGAGCTCATGCAGCGTCCCGGGCACGAGAGCGTGCTGTGCGTGGGCCATGGCGCCGCAGTGGCTCAGGTCATGCGCACCGTGGGCGTGGATCCGCTCAAAATGAAGAACCGTATCGGCAACTGCTGTGTGCTCGAGCTCGATTTTGACCCTACTACCAGCACGTTTGCCTTTGCAGACCTCTACAACCCCTACGGCATCCCACGCGAGTAGTCGCTAAAACCACCACAAAGGGGCCAGTCTCCTTTGTGGTGGTTTTGCCGTTCGCGGGCGTTTTTCTACCGTTCGGCGGACTTTCACGTAGACTGGGGTTACGTGGCGTGCAAGTTTCGTGCACAATCACACCCGTGCTTACAAGTTTGTTACTCCTCGGGAGGCATCACTTGCGCATAATAGAAGACGAGGAATAGCGCCCCGTCGTCTAGCGCCGATGTCCGAGGAGTTTTTTCATGCTCATTTTAAAGAAGATCAACAATAACGTTGCTCTCGCCGCCAGCGATGACGGCCGAGAGGCTGTTGTCTTTGGCAAGGGCATCGGTTTCCACGACATGCCCTACGAGCTTTCCGACGAGTCGCTCATCCAGCGCAAATTCTATAACGTCCCCGAGAGCCTGCAGGACATGGTCGGCACCCTTCCCGATGACGTGCTGCTCGCGGCAAGCGATATCGCCTGCTTCGCGGCGCAGCAGCTCGGCTGCAAGCTGTCCGGCGGCCTTCCCTTTATCCTGGCAGATCACCTGCAGTTTGCCGTCCAGCGCGACGACGACCAGCTCAACGCGCCCAACCCGCTCGAGCACGAGGTGGCCTTCATCTACCCGCGCGAGCTCCAGATTGGCCAGGCGGCACTTGCCATCGTGCAAAAACACACCGGGGCTGTGCTCGGCCAAAACGAGGCTACGAGCATCGCGCTCCACATCGTCAACGCCGAGGTCGACGGCATGGGCCGTGCCAAGGACATGGACTTCATCATGAAGAGCACCCGCGTGCTCGACGAGGTGACTCATTCCGTGGAAAAGCAGCTCGGCTGCTCGCTCGACACGGCGTCGTATAGCTACATTCGCTTTCTTGCGCACCTGCGCTTTTTGGTCCGTCGCCTTGTTAAAGGCAACTGTACGCAGACCGAGAACTCCTCGCTGTTCATGCAGGCCGCCCGCGACTTTCCCGAGGCCTACCAGTGCGCCTACGCCATCAACCGCGTCTTCGAGAAAGAGTTCAACCAGAGCTGTTCGGACGAGGAGCTCCTGTATCTGATGATGCATATCAACCGTCTGCGATCGAGCTCGCAGCCCGAGTAACACGCGCCGCCAGCCCGGCGGCAATCGCAACAATTCTTTTTGGTTTCTAGCTGCGGGCAAGGTACCGGCTCGCGGTAGGGGATATTTTTGTCGAAATTTGGAAAAGAGAGGACAGATCATGGCAGGTAAATACGACGATCTTGCTGCCCAGATCGTAGAGCTGGTTGGCGGTAAGTCCAACGTCAAATGCGTCGCACACTGCATTACCCGCGTTCGTTTTAAGCTCAAGGACGAGTCGAAGGCCAATGACGAGGCAATCTCCGAGCTACCCAACGTCATCAAGGTCATGCACGCCAACGGCCAGTACCAGGTTGTTGTGGGCAACATCGTCGAGGACGTCTACGACGCCGTTCTCAAGGCCGGCGGTTTTAGCGACGGCGGCGCCGTCGACGCCGATGACGACGATGCCGCTCCCAAGGGCGTTACCGATGTGATCATCGACCTCATCTCGGGCATCTTCGCCCCCATGCTCGGCACCTTCGCCGCTGCCGGTATCATGAAGGGCCTGCTGGCGCTCGCTACCTTCCTGGTCCCGAGCTTTGCTAACGACGGCGCCTACACGCTGCTCTACACCGTCGCCGACGGCATGTTCTACTTCCTGCCCGTGGTGCTTGGCTTTACCGCGGCCAAGAAGTTCAAGATGAGCGAGTTCAACGGCATGGCCATCGCCTTTGCTTTGGTGTACCCCACCATGGTTGCCTTGACCTCGGGTGAGGTTGTCGGCTCCGTCGAGCTCGGCTTTGCCGGTACCTTCTCTTGGTACACCACGTTCCTGGGCCTGCCGCTCATCATGCCCGCCTCGGGTTACACCAGCTCCGTTATCCCCATCCTGCTCATGATCTGGTTCGGCTCTACCCTCGAGCACTGGGTTAAGAAGTGGATGCCCGCTTCTATGAAGATGTTCTTCACCCCGCTGATCGTCGTCACCGTCACCGTCACCCTTGGCTACCTGGTCATTGGCCCCATCGCCACGCTCATCACCAACCTGCTCGGTGAGCTCTTCGCGCTGCTGTTTGGCCTGCCCATGATCGGTTCCATCTTGGGTTGCACCCTCGTCGGTGCCTTCTGGATGTGCCTGGTCATCTTTGGCTTCCACTGGTCCCTCGTGCCCATCGCGCTGGTCAACCTGTCCACTCTGGGCTACGACTACGTTCTGGGCTCCGTTATCGCCCACTCTTTCTCGCTGGGCGCCGTGCTCTTTGCCATGTATCTCAAGAACAAGGACGAGAAGTTCCGCGGCATCGCACTGCCGGCCATGATCTCCGCCTTCTTCTTTGGCGTCACCGAGCCCGCTATCTACGGTGTTGCCCTGCCCGATAAGAAGGCCTTCATCAACGCCAGCATCGGTTCTGCCGTGGGCGGCCTCATCATCGGCATCTCCGGCGCCGTGGTGTACATGTCCGGCGGTCTGGGCGTCTTCAACTGGCTGTCCTTCATCGATCCCTCCGGTGTTAACGGCATCAACCACATGATCTGGGCTATCGTTGCCTCGCTCGTGGGTGCCGCCGTGGGCTTCGCAATCGAGTTTGTCACCTACAAGCCCGAGGCTGCCAAGTAGCCCAAACGACAAAGACTCGGTACCAGGCCGGCGGGGACAAGCGCCCTGCCGGCTTTTAAAACCTGCCAATAAGGAACAGGTTTATTTTGGTCGGTTTTATCTGGGCAAACGTCGTCTCCGTCAGCTCCGTCCGCATATCTTAAGCCGGCATAGTTTCGATGGGTCGGTCCGTGCGCGTCCCGCAACATGCCTCGCCACGAAACCGGCCTATCTACTACGTTTAGGTGGCAGGGACTAACCACACGGCGGTTTTCCGAAAACCGTCAAGCCTTCTACCTGCGGTTTTATTATTGACAATTGCGGTGTGGTCGGTGATTTGCGGTAAAACGTAGTAGATAGGCCGGTTTCGTGGCAGCGGTTCCTGCGCGGACCCCGAGCAGGACGCAAATTGGTCCTGCGGACGCCGTTTCGGCGCCCGTGCAACATCCCAACACGTACGAAAGGAGCCAACATGGCTTTTCCCGATGGATTTCTGTGGGGCGGCGCCACTGCCGCCAATCAGTGCGAAGGCGGATACAACGAGGACGGCAAGGGCCTCGGTGTCCCCGACATCATGACTGGCGGTACGGTCTCCGAGCCGCGCCACATTACCGACGGCATTCTGCCCCAGTACCACTATCCCAGCCACGAGGCCGTGGATATGTACCATCATTATCTCGACGACATCAAGCTCTTTGGCGAGATGGGCTTTAAGTGCTACCGCATGTCCATCAACTGGAGCCGCATCTTCCCCAACGGCGACGAGGCCGAGCCCAACCAGGCCGGCATCGAGTTCTACCGCCGCGTGTTCCAGGCCTGTCAGGAGCAGGGCATCGAGCCCATGGTCACCCTTAGCCACTACGAGCTGCCCTATGGCCTGTCCAAAAACTACGGCGGCTGGAAGAATCCCAAGCTCATCGATTTCTACCTCAACTACGCCCGCACCGTCATGACCGAATACAAGGGCCTGGTGCGCTACTGGCTCACCTTTAACGAGATCAATTGCCTGCTCATGGGCGGCTTTGGCGGCGTGATGGGCGGCGGCATGGTGCCCGAGGCGACTGACACGCCCATGGCCTTTGGCGACTGCAACTGGGACGATCCGCAGGCGCGCTTCGATGCCCTGCACCACCAGTTCCTGGCGAGCGCCAAGTGCGTCACCATGGGCCATCAGATCGATCCCCAGAACAAGATCGGCTGCATGATCGCCGGCAACGCCTGCTATCCGCACACGTGCAACCCGGCCGACGTTCTGGCCGCCCAAAGGCAGCAGCGCGAGATGAACTTCTACTGTGGCGACGTGCAGGTGCGCGGTGCGTATCCCTCGTGGGCGCCCAGCGTGTGGCGCCGCGAAGGCGTGCACGTGGAGGTCTCGCCCGAGGACGCCGCCACGCTGGCCGCCGGCAAGGTCGACTTCTACAGCTTTAGCTACTACATGAGCGCCACGGCCACGGCTGACCCGGTGCTGTTGGAGCAGGGCAACATCTTTGGTGGTGCCGGCAATGAGTACCTCAAGAAGAGCGATTGGGGTTGGGCGATCGACCCCGAGGGCCTGCGCTACTACCTGGAGGAGGTCTACGACCGCTACCAGGTGCCGCTGATGATCGTCGAGAACGGCCTAGGCGCGGTGGACGAGGTCGAGGCGGACGGTTCGATTCACGACAGCTACCGCATCGATTACCTGCGCGAGCATATCAAGCAGATGGAGATTGCCATCGAGGACGGCGTGGACCTGATGGGCTACACCATGTGGGGCTGCATCGATTTGGTGAGCGCCTCGACCGGCGAAATGAAGAAGCGCTACGGCTTCATTTACGTCGACAAGGACAACGACGGCAACGGCACGCTTGCCCGCAGCCGCAAGGACAGCTTCTTCTGGTACAAGAAGGTCATCGAGTCCAACGGCGCCGACCTGGCCTAGCCAAGTCTCAACCAGCGTAAACGCCGCAACCACCACAAAGGGGGCAGTGCACCTTTGTGGTGGTTTTTGCTTTGGTAGATGTGTGGGGCATGCCTTACAATCTACCAAGTAGTTCATGCTGGGCGGAAAGACGGAAGGGGCTCGATGCGACCCTAGTCAGGCATACGGATAGATTGAGCCAATGGACAGCGGATGAATGGACGCTGCCCGCTATTCGTATGCGATAAGGAGCACCCATGCCCACATCTGTATTCCCAAAAGTCCGCTCGTCGCTGTCCGCGCAGGCCAAGCGCCTGGTGGCAATGCGCTTTCTCATCTACACCGGTTTTCAGACCAGCTACTTTATCGGCGTCATCGGAACGCTCACCTATGCGGACGACGCTTCGGTCGTTGCGACATCGCTGGCCGTCCTGTTTATGAATGTATTTGTGATCCTGGGATCCTTTGCGGGTGGCGCGGCGCTTGACGCCTGGGGTCCGCGCCGCCATTTCTTGCTGAGCATCATCGGCGCTCTCGCAACTGGCACGGCAATCATCGCCTTTGGTAGCGCGACCGGCGTCGTCCTACTCGGCGCGGTGTTTCTGGGCTTTGTGATGGGATTCGCCCAGCCCATCGCCACATCCTATCCGGCTTACCTCACCGACGATCCTGTCGAGCTCAAAGACATCAACTCCGCCATCGCCATGTTTTCAAACGTGAGTATCATCGTTGGCCCCACGCTGGGCGGCTTTGTCGCGGCGGCTGCGTCGTCGCGCGCGGTGTTCGTGCTCATGATGCTCTTTACCGTGCTGGCGTTCGTCGTCGGTTGGGGCTTTAGGCCGCAGACCAGCCATGTCGCCGGGCATGCGGATGCCGATTCGGCAGAGGAAGGGGAACGTGCGGGACAAAGCTCCAACCCCAGCACGTCCGCCCGTGTCACCTTCGCGGCTAGCATCAAGACGGTCTTTACCAACAGCGTCCTCGCGCTACTTTTCTGCATCATTTTTCTTTCGAACTTTGGCTATGGAGTCTTCGATCCGCTCGAGTCGTTTTTCTATCGCGATGTCCTGCATGTCGGCGTTGAGTGGATGGGCTGGCTCTCGTCGGCCTCGGGCGTGGGCGCGGTGCTCGCGCTCCGCTTGCCGCCGCACCTGGTCAACCTTAAAACACTGCTCGTGGCGCTCATGTCCGTGGGCCTGGGAAGTCTGCTCTATGTGGGGACACCGTACGTGGGCGTGGCCCTCATCGGCCAGATCGCCCTGGGCATAGCTTGGGGTGTCGTCAACCCGCTCCACAACACCATTGTGCAAACGACGGCTCCGCTCGAGCAGCTCGGTCGCGTGAACTCGGTCATGGGCTTTGGCAATATGTTTGCCGGCGTGGCCCCGCTGGCGATTGCCCCGTGGCTGGCGGCAACATTTGGCGTACAACGGACACTCGTGGGGGTGGGCATGGTCGTGACGGCGGTCCCTGCGGCGTTGCTGCTGTTTGGACGCAATCACTTGGAACGTGCCGTAAAGCAGTAAGAAACCATCACAACATTCGGTAAAAATCGCGATTTTGCCGAAAAACGTCGAATGTTGTGATGGTTTGGCCCGCAAGCGTCGCAACCACCACAAAGGGGCCAGGTACCTTTGTGGTGGTTTTTGCTTTGACAGGCAGCATCCGCGCCTTGGTATACCATGTACGCCGTTCACGAATACACTCCACACCGCCGCACAACCCAGAAAGGCCCCCATGGACACCACCTTCAGCCACATCAAAGCCGTGTTCTGCGATATCGACGGCACGCTGCTCACGAGCCAGCACACAGTGTCCCCGCGCACCGTGGCGGCGATCCGCGCCCTGCGCGAGCGCGGCGTGCTCTTTGGCCTGTGCACCGGGCGCGACGCCCATGCGACCGAGGCCATGTACGAGCTCTGGGGCATCGAAGGCCTGGTAGACGTGATGGTGGGCTGCGGTGGCGCCGAGGTCATCGACCGTGCGCACGACATCAACGAGCTGAGCTATCCGCTGCCGGGCGAGACCATCGCGCGCATCTGCAAGCACATGGCGGACCTTCCGGCAACGCCCGTCTGCCCCCGGGACGGCGTGTTCTACGTGCCCGAGAGCAACGCGTGCGTCGAGCACCTGTCGCGCGTCGACGGCGTGCCCTACCAGGTGGTCGATTTTGCCGAGTTTTTGCGCGAGCCGCAGCCCAAGGTGATGTTTACCATGGCGCCCGAGGTGATGCCGCAGGCAATCGAGCGCGCATCGACGTTTGTCGATGACACCGTTAAGGCTGCCGCCCTGCAAACCACGCAGCGCCTCTACGAGTTCATGGATCCGCGCGTGTCCAAGACGCGCGGCCTTGTGCGCGTGGCGGAACTCAACGACATGGAGCTCCAGAACATCTGCGCGTTTGGCGATGCCGATAACGACACCTGCATGGTGGCCGACGCCGGCGTGGGCGTTGCCATGGCAAACGGCAGCGATGCCACCCGCGCCGCCGCGGACTATGTAACCGCCAGCAACGACGAAGACGGCATCGCGACCTTTATCGAGGAGCATCTGCTGTAGCGCCGGGTGCAACCGCCACGAAGGGGGCAGTGCGCCTTTGTGGCGGTTTGCTCTAAGGCTGACAGGCTGGACATCATAAGCGTCCCAACAATCGATGGTTTTCCGCAAAAGAGCGATTTTCACCGATTGTTGGGACGTTTTTTGTGTCGAGGAGTTGTTTGCGAACTAAATGGTGGTGTATGAACATCGCTGCACATGTGTCTGCCTGCCGAAATAGACTACCTAGCAGGTAGGTCGTTGTGTCAGTAAACACTCTACCGTTTACTGGCGAAAAAATGACCGTTCATAGATTGAGTGGGTTAAAACAAAATGTTGTACAAATAACAACAAAGCGTCAGCCATCTAAAGTGACTAACAAATCTACCTGCATTTTTCCAAAAAGTAAACGCGAATAAAGCACTGCATAGTTTAAAAAAATGTCAAGAAAAAAGCCAGTCGAGAATGAAAAATGTAAAAATCTGGCTTTTCGTTGTTTAAACAAAGAGTAATAATATGTATACCGTGCGCGGCAATTATAGGTTGCGCGCTCAACTTAAATCGTGAAAGAGCAAGATCGCGGTCTCTTGGGGAGGAGACATCGATGAAAGCAAATTCAGAAAACACTAAGCAGCGTAATAAAGCGACGCATCGTGTGCTAGCAGGCGTTTTGTGCGGAGCATCCGTACTGAGCCTGGTACTGTCGCTCGTCATGCCCCCGATCTCCCAGGCCATTGCCAACGATGCCCAGGCGGTTTCTACCGAGGAAACTGTAATGGGGGGGGGTTCTTCAAGTGAGTCTACTGATGTAGACGACACTACCAACGGGGATACCGAAAACCAGAATAGCGACGACGCCGAGGGCGACGAGACTGGCGACGGTGCTGCCGAGATGGCCCCGTTGTCTGATGACGCGGAAACTGAGGGTGCTGCGCAGCCCGCGGATGATAGTAATAGCGATGAGAATGCGATTGCGCTCGCAAGCGTGAATGCTAACAAAATAGAAGGCGATGTTACTGATAAGTTCAACAACGGCGGAAACTATTGTCTGACGGGCGACGCTTGGTCGTCCAAACCGATCAATATTAGCCAAAACACCACCATCGACCTTGCATGCTACAAGCTTTATTACAGCAGTGGTAACGACAACACCGGCAGGACTGGTTGTACATTTATTACAATTTCATCTGGCGCTACGCTAACTGTCGAAGGTGCGGCGAAAGACTCACCGGTTGAAGATCCCAGTAGCGCGCCTGGTCAGGCGGCGAAGGTAAATTGGAACGATAGTGCTCCGCAATCACTCACATACTACGTAACTGAAAGTACGAGTACGCCTAACGGTCTTGGTACTAGCGAAAAGACCTACCAGCACACTGTTACCAATTTCGGCGCTATCGTTGCGTGCAAAGAGGGCTATGTAAATCAAGTCATTTCTGTTGGGGAAGGCTGCACGCTTAACCTCAGCGGAGGCATGATCACAACGCCTCGTACCCTGGGCAACGACGGTCACGTTATTTTCTCTCAAGGCACTGTCAATATTTCTGGCGGCTATGTCACCAACGGTAACGGCGGCGGCTGGGGTGGTGGCCTGTGCGTGACGGGCACAAATGCCAAGTTCAACATGACCGGCGGCGTAATCGCGGCAAACAAGGCAGCATCTGGCGGCGGCATCTATGCTGACCAGGGCGCCACGCTGAATCTATCCGGTGGTGTCATCTCGGGTAACGCTACGTATGAGGATCTCTATAACGACATCGACAATCCCAATAATGGCTATGGCGGCGGTGTCTTTACCAAAAATGCTGACGTTACAATCAAAGGAACGGCAAACATTACCAACAATCGCGTCGACTCCTATATCACTACGAAATACAACAACGGTCTGCTCGGCGGGGGCGGTATTGCTTCTGTCAATGGCGGCAAACTGACCATGGCGGGCGGCTCCGTTACTGCCAATTACTCCCATGAGGCCGGCGGCGGTATCTACGCTGGTTTTCACAATCAACCGATCACCACGTTCTCCATGACTGGCGGCTTTATAGCGGGCAATATGTCCGACAATGCCGAGGGCGGTGGTCTCCGTATTTCTAGCGGTACTACCGGCGTTATTGAGGCAGCAAGTGCGCCCAACAAGGTTTACATCACCAACAACAAGACCATGACGGGCAGCACTACCGGTCGCGGGGGCGACTGGGGCGGCGGCGGCATCTTTATCCAGCAGGGCGGCAAGCTCAATATCGTAAAGACGTTGATCACCAACAATGTGGCCGGCGGCTGGGGTGGCGGCGTTGGTGCTTGCCCTACGGGCGAGACGATTGTCTCTCACTCAAATGGTGCTGCAATCTACAACAATGCGGATCACGGTGAGAACTTCTCTGCCGGTGGTCATGAAAAGAATTTGGACAAAAATACTAATTACATTACCCCAACCTTCAAAGAAGAGGGTCATAAGGATTTCTTCTTGGTACGCAAGGACGACAGCCAAAATACGGTTGCGGTCGTTCTTGGCAAGATGCTCGGCGGTGGCTCGGCTGGCTGGAAGGGCACTTGCGATCGTGAGAAGATAACCATCGATGCCAATGGCGGCGCCGAGGCTAAGTATATGTTCGGTCTTGAGGCTCATCCCTCCCCAGATGCAGTAAATAAAGCGCAAACAGCGGCTACGACCATCATCAGTGGTAACTACTCCTACACCCACGGTGGCGGCATCATGACCAACGGCGATCTTGTCGTCGGTAAGGTCGACGAGCCTCTGAACGCGTACCCTGCAATCAAGGTCAAGGCAAATAAGGTCCTTTTGAAGGACGGCAAAGTGCAAGGCCTCTCGGGTCATGACTATCAGTTCAAGCTGTTGGGCAAAGCCGACGGTTCAGGTGGGGAGCCGTATTGGAATACGAACGGCACGCTCAACGCAAACGGCTGCGACGCGACGCCGGAGGTTACCGTTAATGACGAGGGAGAGATTGTCATTGATACGGCTGCGAACTTCCAATCGGGCAATTACGACCTCTATCTTGTCGAAGTTCCTATCGATGAAAAAGGCACGACCTTTGATAAGACCATTTACAAAATACATGTAGAGGTCGGCACGAGCCCCGTTGATACGACCGATTTTTTGGGAGTTAAGATCAATCGTTATGCGGTCGATGCGAGTACTTCCAAAGTATTCGTTAAAAAGGAAGGCAAAGCAGACTTCACCGAGTGTCAACCTGGCTTCTATAGATGGGGTGAGGATTCGAACGATAAGACCATCTCGACCGTAAATATCGGCGACGGCTCCAACCCTGCGTTTAAAAATGAGCTCCCGCCCTACCAGGCCTCGGGCACTTGGACACCTCAGGTGACCAAGAAGGTCGATGGCGGCGAGATGAAGAAGTTCAAGTTCAAGTTGTATGCTGAGAATACCGACAACACGGAGAAAACTTTTCAGCCCATATATACATATACTTCTGGGTCAGAAAACCCTCAGACAGTAAAGTTCAATCCGGTACAAATCGGCCCACTAGGCGTTGATGAGCTCGATAGCAATCAGCAGGCGAAGTTCACCTACTACATCCGTGAATGCCCCGTCGACGGGAACGAAGGCACCGAGCACGAAGGCTACAAGAACGACACAAAGACTTTCAAGGTCGTGGTGACGGCAAAGGATGACGGCAAAGGACATCTGACCTGCACGCCGGCCTATTACGAGGTCGACGCCAACGGCGCGGAAACCAAGACCGACACCCCCACCTTCACCAACACCTACTCCACCTCTTTGCCCCTTTCTGGTATGTCGGGCGTCACTCTGACGTACCTTGTCGGCGCGGCGGTGCTTTGCGCTGCTGCAGCCTGGATGCACATTCGTCGCAAGGCGAATGCGAAGGGAGGTGAGCGTCGTGAATAAGAAAGTTTGCTCCTTCCCGATCTTGTTTGCGCTGCTTGCCCTCCTGATCGGCACCTGCGCGGTTGTGTTCCCCGCATCCGCGCAGGCCGCGCCGACCTCGACCGGTTCCATCACGGTGAGCGGCACCGTGGCGCGCAGCTACGACGCCTACCAGATCTTTAGCGCCAACGTCGTCGACGGCGACAGCGACGCCAAGACCGCCACTGACCTCGCCTGGGCAAGCGACGCCGCACGCGATGCCGTGTTGCCTGTGCTGCACAGCGCCGGCATGTCCAATTCCCAGACCACCGCGCAGGAAGCTGCCGAGTGGCTCGACACCGATTCCCACCTTACGAGCGCGCTGAGCGCACAGCTCGCTCGTTCCCTCCAGAGCTCTGGCGCCGTGTCCGTGGCCCTCAACGCGGGCACGACGGCCGAGCTGCCCTGCGGCTACTGGCTCATCGTCGCCGACGACGACTCCATCGCTCAGGGCGAGGCCGGCACCGCGCCGATCATGGCCCTGGTCGGCGGCAGCGCCGTCACCGTCAAACCCAAGGCCGCGACCCCCAAGGTGGCCAAGCACGTGCTGGAGGACAGCACCGCCGCCTGGGGCAAGGCCGCCGACGCCACGGTCGCCGACGACCTGTACTGGCGCCTCTCGGCCACGGTCCCGGCGGGGCTCACGGCCTACGACACCTATACGGTGCAGTTCGTCGACACCATGAGCGCGGGGCTCGACCCCTCCAAGGTGGCCGCGAGCATGCATGTATACGTGGCGGCGGGCGCGGACGGCGGATTCGACGCCGTCTCGACCGGCAAGGACGGACGCGCCGGCGCCGAGCCCGCCAAGGGCTGGACTGACATCACGGCCCAGTGCGTCACCAAGGTGGCCGCGGACGGAACCTTCACCGTGCGCACCGACGACCTGATTGCCGCGCTCGGCGGGGCCGACGCCTTCACCGCGGGCGCCCGCGTGGTTGCCGTGTACAACGCGCCGCTCAACAGCGCATGTAACCACGGCATCGCCAAGGGCAACCCCAACGAGGTCTACCTGCGCTACCCGCGTTCTCCCTTCGCCGACCAGTCCGGCGACGCCGGCTTCACCCGCACGCCGAGCGACGATGCGTGCGCCTACACCTGGGATCTCGCGCTCACCAAGCGCGGCAGCGACGGCGACAAGCCGCTTGCTGGGGCGGTCCTGAGCATCGCCGACGACCGCGGTCGCACGCTGGCGGCCGATGGCACGTGGGATGCGGAGGGCAAGGCCACCGTCACCACGGGCGAGGACGGCCGCGTGACCGTCTCGGGCGTGGACTCGGGCAAGCTGGAGGTCCGCGAGCTCAAGGCGCCCAAGGGCTACACCGCCTTTGAGGGCGCGCGCTCCGTGACGGTCAAGGCCGAGGGCCTGGACGTCGATCAGGTGGCCGCCGCCAAGCCCAAGCTCACCATCACCGCCGAGTCGCCCCTGCGCGCCGACAGCGCGGACGGGTCGACGGGCAGCCTGGAGGCGTCGCTCATCAACACGCCCACCGGCACGCCCCCTAGCACTATCACCGGAGGCTTTATGCCCTCGACAGGCGATATGGCAATGTACGCCGCGGCCGCCGCAGCGGTCGCCGGAGCTGCACTCCTCGTGGTCGCGCTCCTGATCAAGCGGGGAGGCGGCAACCATGCAGAGTAGCCAATGGCCCCACAGAGAGCGGGGCGAGACATAACCAAGCAGATGCTTAGACACAGACAGATGGTTTTAGATCAAATGGACTTCAAGCAGAAAGCAGAGGAAAAGAAGATGAGTATGAGCAAGAACATCGCCCGCCTGGCAGTAACAGCAGGCCTCACGGCAGCGCTGAGCTTCGGTGGAGTCATGGCCCCGGTGACCATGGCGTTTGCTGAGGGTACGGCGAATGGCTCGGTGACCATTACGAACGCGAATGGGAACGAGACTAATTTCAATGGCTATAAGATCTTCGATGCCAATGTGGTAAAGGACGAGAATGGCCAGACGCTTGTGAGCAATATCACATGGGCGAACGGCAAGGTTGAAACTGCTGTTACGGAAGAGATTAAAAAAATAGATCCTAACGCCAGTATTGCAACCGCTCAGGATGCTGCTGACTGGATTAAGACGTACGTGACAGGCACCAATGAAACGACTAGCGTGAAGTCTGGCTCTGCTGCATATAAGATTGCAGCGGCTGTGGCCGCGGTGACTGGTCTGGATGATTCAAGTGATTACGCAACTACTTCGAAGGGCGCTGCTAACAACCTTTCACACGGCTACTGGCTCTTTGTGACTGACGCTGCTACCGTCACAGGTGTTGAAGCCGGTGCCGCTCCTATCTTCACTGTTGTTGGCGATGAAGCGATCAATATTTTCGAGAAGACCAGCATTCCCACGGTCGATAAGGAGGTCTTCGAGGGCGGTAACTGGGGAAAGGTGAGTGACTCGTATATTGGCGAGGAGGTCGAATATAAACTGACTGGCTCTGTTGCTAGCAACATCGACACCTTTACCAAGTACGAATATACGTTCCAGGACCATCTTTCTGTTGGTTTGGAGGCTGACAGGGACTCCGTTAAGGTGACAATTAACGGCACTGATATCCAGCCTACAAAAGTAGACCTTGCGGAGACTGTGGACGCTTCTGGAGACCCTACTGGTGGTCATGACCTGTCGATTTCCTTCACTGACCTCAAGGCTGCTGCAAAAGCTGCAGGTGTGACGCTTAAGGGTAACTCCAAGGTCGTTGTAACATACAAGGCAAAGCTGACCGAAAAGGCTGAATACACGGCCGTCGGCAACACCAATGATGTCAAGCTTGTCTATTCTAATAACCCCATGGTTGACGGTACTGGCACGTCCACGTCGAAGCGAGTTACCGACCATGTCTTCCGCCTGGATGTGACCAAGGTCGATAAGGACGAACAGAGCCGTAAGCTCGAGGCTACCTTCCAAGTCAAAATGACCCATGAGGGAAATAAGAAGCTTACGCAGGAGAAGTGGTTGACCCAAGAAGGCGGTCTCACCGAAGACGGGGCAAGCGCAGGAAAATTCAAGACCGACAAGGATAACGGAGAGATTTATATCCCCGGCCTTGTTGCGGGAACGTATGAGATTACCGAATGCGAAACTCCCGCCGGTTACAATACCCTTGCTCCGTTTACCATTACGGTGAAACCGGCGTATAACGATGACGGTAGCCTGAAGAAACTCGATGTAACGCCCAGCAATACCGAAATGGTCATCCCCGGTACTGCAACTGACGCGACAATTCCCGTCACCATCAAGAACAAGAAGGGCTCTGGCCTCCCGCTGACCGGTCTCAACGGCGTGACCTTCACTTGGATCGCTGGTGGCGCGGTGCTGTGCATCGGCGTGGCGCACCTCATCCGCAGCCGTAAGCAGGCTGAGGAGTCCGAGCAGGAGTAACGCTCGCTCACCCATCCCCTTGGCAGGTGGGATGTGATGGCCATGAGACTTGCGGACACTTTTCTCGTCCATCGATGTTCTTGCTTTGCCATTCTCTTTTCGGGGCAGACTCCACACTGGAGTTTGCCCCGTTCTTTTTGGACAACACAGGCAGCCTCCACCGTCCGATGCGGACTCATCCGTCATCGCGTATTTTGACTCGTATGAGGTTCGGTTTAAGGTCCGTAGGCGCACGCTCGGTGCGGACGGTGGAAGGCATTTGCGCCGCAACAAGCGCAAATAAGAATGCCCGGGGTTAGAGGCCCGGGCATTTAACAAAAGCTGAAAACTAGGCCGCCCGCGCTCTCAATCATTTACGCGGGATGCGTCGTTTCCTGTAGCTATTGTATCCCGAATCGCCCCGCCGATTCGGGACATTTTGAAAACGCAAACACGTCGGGCAAACTCGGACGACGCGGCCAGGTTCCGCCGTTCGAGGGATCGTGTGTGTAACTATCGAACAAATGTTTGTAAAAATCGCGTTCACCAGGCGCAGGCGCGTCCGCTCGCAGTAAAATACCCTTGCGACGCATCCCGTGCGCGGGCGGCCGACGACTCGATCGGAGGTCCCCAAATGCTGAAATTCCTTAACGTGCTCGCCGCCCTTGCAGCGGTGGGCTCGTTCGTCATCGCGTTTTTTGACTCGTATGAGGTTCGGTTTAAGGTCCGTAGGCGCACGCGCGGTGCGGACGGTTCTCGGCGTTTGCGCCGCAAGCGCAAATAAGAACGGCCGGGGTTGCAGCCCGGCCGTTTAACACGTTAGAAAACTAGGCTGCCCGCGCTCCTTAACACTTACGCGGGATGCGTCGTTTTCTATAAACATTGTATCCCGAATCTTTCTGTTGATCCGAGATATTTTGAAAACTCAAATACGGGCCTATGCCTGATAGAAATCTCGTTATTTCCTAAAATTATGTATAATTCCAATATTAACTGGAACTAAGCGAAAAAGATGGAAATGAACGAAGCGCTTGCCTACTTACAAGAAGCACTGGGCCTCTCCGCCAAGGCTAAAACTTGGCCTGGATCCGCACGCTTGCCGCTGCATCTGCGGTCGATTGAGGTCCGCGCCGTTGACGCAAATGGTTTTTCTTTTTTGCTTGCAAGTTTGCCTACTGGCGTTGGGCTTCCCGAGGCTAAGAGAGTCTATAGCCAGCTAGCCTTGCGTGCGGAGGCTCCTGTCGTCGTTTCGTTTCCTGATGCCGATGCGCGTCAGCGCAAAGCATTGGTCGCACAAGGGATCCCCTTTGTTTGCCCCGGTAGACAGGCTTTTCTTCCATTTATGGGCGCTGCCTTCACAGAGAGAGGCAGCGTCCGGTTTCATAATCGCGCGACCAAGATGTCATCCAACGCGCAGGCTGCCGCAATCTGGGGAGCAGGGCAGGAGTCATATCATCCCGATGACCTTTGTCGTGCGCTTGGGATTTCGGCAAGCCGCGCGAGTGAGGCCGTAACCGAGCTTGTAGACAGGGGGCTCGCAAGGCGCGAGCGGCGCGAACGGCGTGTCATTGCGTTCCCCGTGGCCGCGGATCTTCTGCTCAGTGAGCACATGGCAGAGTTCTCCTCGCCTGTCTCGAAGGTTGTTTTTGCAAGGAAGGCACCACGGATCGACCGTCTCACTGACGCTGGCGAGACGGCGCTCGCTGCGCGTTCGATGCTTGCTGCGCCGAGCATGGAGCAAAAGGCTGTCTTAAGAAGTGCATGGCGTGGGCTGCGTGACCTTGAAGTCGCAGAAGGGGAACTGCCAGACAGCGAAACGACGATGATCCAAGTGTGGCGCTATGCGCCCGTGTTTGCCGACTCCTCCCGTATCGACGACATTTCACTTGCGCTATCTTTGGCGGCAATCGACGATGAGCGAATTCAGCTTGAACTCGATCGCATGTTTGGAAAGGAATATCCATGGCAGGAAGCGCTGTAGAAGGTCTCCAAGAATTCGGACCGTAGGCGGTGTTTCGGTCCTGGCTGCGTTGTCCGGGGTAGGGGCTCGCGAATCGGCTATTATTTGTTTAGACAACTTGAGCTGTAAAGGAGTGATCGGCGATGGCGCAGGGTGCCAAACACATGAAGAGCGATAACGCCGCGGCCAGCGGCGGCTCAAGCCCACAGCCCAAGCCCAAGGGTGGTAAGCGTCGTCGCAAACGGTTGCCGCGCTGGGCCGACCGGCTCATCACCATCGTCATCATCCTTATTGGCGTGGGCCTTATGACCTGGCCGTGGATTCTGGACCGGCTCGAGGCCTCGGGCGTGTTCAACCAGATCAGCACCGTGTCCAGCACCGTGGACGCGCTTTCGGAAGAGGAGCGCGAGCGCATTCTGCTGCAGGCGCGCTCCTTTAACGAGCAGCTAGCTGGCGAGGCCACCGAACTTCCCGCCGACCAGATCGAGCCCTACGATCAGCAGCTTATCTTTGACCGCGACCCCATGATGAGTTGGGTCGAGATTCCCTCCATCGACGTGAGCATGCCCATCTACCACGGCACGAGCGAGGAAGTCCTTATGGCGGGCGTCGGCCACCTGGAGGGCACGAGCCTGCCGGTGGGCGGCAGCTCGACGCATTGCGTGCTCACCGCGCACTCGGGCATGCGCAACCTGAGCATGTTCGACGACATCCACTCGCTGGAGCCCGGCGACCTGGTGCTGCTGCACACCATGAACAAGACGCTCGCCTACAAGATGGTGGACTCCGAGGTGGTGCTGCCCGAGGAGATGGAGTCGCTGACCATCGAGCCGGGCGCCGACAAAGTGACGCTCGTCACCTGCACGCCCTACGGCGTGAACGACCATCGCCTGCTGGTGCATTGCGTGCGCACCAAGTACAACAAGAAGGACGTCGACAAGCAAAAGTCGCTGGCCGGCCGCCACTGGGGCAAGCGCGAGTTTGCCGTGCTCATTGTGGTCGTGGCCATTGTGCTGTTGCTGCTGGACATCGTGATCCACGCGGTCCGTAAGCGCCGCAAGGCCAAGGCCTCGGCATAAGACATCGTCCAGAACCACCACAATGGGGACAGGCACCTTTGGGGTGGTCGGGGGCTTCCAAGCCATCACAACATTCGATGAAAATCTCGATTTTGACGAAAAGTGTCGAATGTTGTGATGGTCTTCGGGTAGCGCGCAGAGATGTGGTGTAAGAGGCGGGGCATGCCCCGCCTCTTCTCTTTCTTGAAAGGGAGGGGACACCGCCTAGAATTCGTCGTTGGAGTA
>JAGZUC010000051.1 GCA_018380195.1 Collinsella sp.
TGCCGCGGGCGCCGGGTCCGGGGCGGGCATGCACGCCTACGGCGTGTATCTGCAAGATGCGGGCCTTGGCGATGGTCCGGCCGGCTGTCGGCTTTCCGTTGACGCCTCGTGGCTCGATGCGGCCGGTGCCGATGGCGGTGTTGCGTGCTTGGGCGGGTCGCTTGTGTCCGCACGGTTTGTGACGCCTGCTGACGGGGCTTTTGATGCTTGTGGCGTGGTGGATGCCGGCGGGGTCACGGCTGTGCATGTGGTGATTGAGCCCGATGTAGCCACGCCTCCGGTGGGGGAGACCGACGGGGTCGTTGTGCCTGGCGATAGCGTGGATAAGTCTCCCATCGATGCTAACCCCGCTGCCGGAGAGCCCACCACTGGACCCACGGCAAATCCCGCGCTGAAACCCGCGACCGTGACAACCAAGACAACAACGGCAGTAACCAAGACCACGGTCGCCAAAGTCCCCAAGCCCAAGGCTGCCACCGCGACAACAGCGGCACTCCCCAAGACCGGCGACAGCAACTGGATTGCCGCGTCCTTTACGCTACTCCTGTTGGGACTGGGGCATCTAGGTGCCGCATATCGCTGTTGGGGCGTGCGGCATGCCTAGCTGCAATACAAAGGCCCTGTAGAAGCTTTAAAGGCAACGCTTTCCGAAAGGGAGCGTTGCCTTTTTACTGCATGCAATGTATGAGGTGCCGTACCACTAAAAGGCTTAGTTAATTGATTGTAATTACATAATCTACTATTGTATGTGCGTTATACTAAGGTTGCACTCACATGATTGGAGGGTCCAAAAATGGCAAGCTCAACATTAACCATTAGGGTTGACGATGACCTCAAACGCGAGGCAGCAGAAGTGGCTGATTACTATGGACTTGATTTGTCGTCCGTGACGCGCGCATTCTTCAAGCAAATGGTCAACACCCATCGCATCCCGTTGACTTTTGCCCCTGAGGAGCCCAATGCCGAAAGCCTTGAGGCCATTCGCGAGGGGGACGCGTTTCTTGCATCTGGCAAAAAAGGACGTTTTGACAATGGCGCCGATCTTATCGCTGCGGCGATGGCACAATGAGCACGTTAACCGCAGAGTTCTCTGCAGCCTTCTCCCGCGATTTAAAGAAAAAAGCAAAGCGCCGTAAATGGGATCTATCCGAGCTTCAAAAGCTAATTGACCTGGTGCTACAGAATACACCCGAGTCAATGGACATATTAAAACGACGTCATAATATGCACCGGCTATGCGGCAACTGGGCAGGGCGAAACGAATGTCACGTAGCAAACTCTGGCGACTGGCTTGTCATATGGTCATCAAACGAAGAGGTAGCTTTCTTTGAACGCACCGGCAGCCATGATGAGCTGTTCCGATAGCTCCCTTAATATCGACACCGCCAAAGCTATCCGGATTTCAAGCAAATGACATCCTATTTGTTCAACATTGTTGGAGATTTAGCTGCGCAATGATGATTGCCTCCCATCCTAGGCTGGAATATCGTCTCCAAACCAGGCCCTGGCAGCGGTTTGCTCTGCAAAAGGTTGCGCAATGTGCTCGCCGGTAGATCCTGCGCGTGGCCATACGCTACCAGACTCTTCCTTTTCATCGACAGGTTCCTTAAAGCGATGGCCCAACACTGTCGATGAGCGGAATGCGGCAAACTGCGCCCCCGCGTTCTCTATCGAGGTGCGTCGATCCTAGGTACGAGGGGTTCGCCCAGATCGAGACGACGTATTAAGGCATCTCTGTCCCTGTCGTCTCGATGAACACCTTCGACCTGACTCATGCCTTACGCGATGTTCGGACAAACTCGGTTATAGCGATTTGCCTTCTCATTAAAAGGGACTGCAAGATGTTTACCGCCATGGCCTGCCTATGCGTTTTGCTGGGCGGGCCTTCTTATGCCGCGGGCGCGGAGAGCCTCATCATCGAGGGCGCGACGTACTACGAGCCGGGCGCGTCGGGCCCCGGCTGGGCCTGGACCGATGCCGACCATCTGGAGCTTAACGGCTACGCGGGCGAGGCCATCGGCGCCGAAGGCGACCTGGTGCTGACGCTTGCCGGACAGAACTCCGTGACGGAG
This sequence comes from Collinsella sp., assembly GCA_018380195.1. Lineage (GTDB taxonomy): Bacteria > Actinomycetota > Coriobacteriia > Coriobacteriales > Coriobacteriaceae > Collinsella. The sequence goes on from JAGZUC010000051.1 coordinate 2,073, forward strand.
TCGCATGCGCCCGATGCGGACATCACGCTGTGCGGCATGGAGGTGTGGGGCAACCTGACGCTTCGCGGCACCGGGACCCTGACGGCGACGGGCTCGCAGTGCGGGATCCACGTCTCGCGGGCGCTCGTGGTGGACGGCTGCGCCGTCGATGCCCGGGCGGACGGGGCCGATATTACGGACGAGGCGGTCGCCGGCGTGATCGCCGGCGACATGGCCGTGGGCGGCG
>JAGZUC010000033.1 GCA_018380195.1 Collinsella sp.
CCACGGCACCCTCGAGCTCGTGGAGCCCGGCGTCCCCGTGTTCCTGTTCATGGGCGAGGACGAGAACCGCAAGCTCGACGAGCGCGTCCGCGCGTTCCTCAACCGCGGCGTGACCGGCGACACCGACATCAACATCATCGACACCGCCGAGTTCGCGATCCCCGGCCTTGACGACGAGTTCCGCGTCATCGTGTCTCCGTGGATCCTTTCCTCGCTGATCACCGATCGCCTTGCCGCTTACTACGAGACGGTCACCAAGCACAACCTCAACTACCGTCGCTACTATCACCAGTTCGACTACTAAGAGCAAATAACGTTTGTGTAATTGGGCCCCGCTCCTATATGGAACGGGGCCTCGCTTGGGTTGGAGAGTAATTATGAGCTATCCCCAGCTTGCCGTCATGAATATCAGCCATCGTTATTTTGACCTTGAGGAGTTCTTTTCTTCGGCAGCGGCCTCGGGCTACACGTGTTGCGAGCTTTGGACCGGGGCGATGCATCTGTATGTCGATTGCCATGGATACGATTCGCTCGAGCAGGTGCGGGAGCTATCACAGCGGTATGGGGTTCGGATTGTGGGGCTTTGTCCCGAACAGAACAACCCCAAGCCGTGGAATATCGCGGCGCGCGGGAATGAGGCGCGCGCCCGCACGCTCGCGTACTTTAAGAACGTTGTGGATATCGCGGCGGAACTTGGAGCCGAGCAGGTCATGGTCTCGAGCGGCTGGGCATTTTTGAACGAGCCGATCGAGGACGCGTGGGGCCGCAGCGCCTCGATGCTGCGTGCGATTGCCGAGCATGCGGGAGAGCGCGGCGTGCGACTGGTACTCGAGGCCCTACAGCCGGTTGAGTCGATGATCGTGAACTCGGCGGCCGATACGAAGCGCATGATCGAGGCAGTTGATCATCCGGCACTTAAGGCGTGTCTGGATTTGGGCGCTATGGCGGTGGCAGGGGATACCATCGACGATTATTTCGACCTGCTTGGCGATGATGTCGCCCACGTGCATTTTGTCGATGTTGCGGCAGATGGCACGACGCATCTTGCCTGGGGTGACGGCGACCGCGATATGCGCGCCGACCTGGATAGGTTGGTGGCGCGCGGCTATCGCGGAGTTGTTTCGGCCGAGACCTATGACTGGCGCTATTTTGCCGACCCCGCAGCTGCCGATGCGCAGGTAATGGCAGAGTATCGTCGTGCGATTGGCGCCTAGGTGGGGTTGGGTTGCGGCAATCTGCCCTATGTTTCCAAATGAATACGGTGTGAGCTGCGGACAAGGATTTTCCCCGCAAGCACTCTAGTATGCTAAAGTACCCAAAAGACCGGCGGAGCTATGCCGGTCGTTTGTTCTGTATGCAACACAGCATGAGGAGGCTCACCAGATGACGGCCACACCGTGGGGATTCCGGGACATATTGCCCGAGGAGGCTCAGGCGCGCGAGGAGATCGCGCTGACGGTGAAGGGCTGCTTTAGGGAGCATCATTATCTGCCGGTTGAGACGCCGCTGCTCGAGGACAAGGGCTCGCTCGAGGAGGGCGGCCGTATCGCGGACACGCCGTTTAAGCTTTTTGACGATGACGGCCGCTTGTTGGTGGTTCGTCCCGACAATACGTTGCCGATCGTGCGTTTGGTCTCGACCCGCATGCGCGCGGCCGACTTGCCGCTGCGCCTGCGCTATGAGGCGCCGGTGGTTCGCGAATGCCAGCGCAATGCCGGCGGTTCGCGTCAATTTACCCAGCTGGGTTTTGAGCTCATCGGCGCGGGCGATACCGCGGGCGATGTCGAGATCGTCTCGCTGGTGGCCGAGGCCGTTCGCAAGTTGGCGCTGCCCGATGCGCGCATTATCGCAGGTAGCGTGCGCCCGTTTAAGGAGCTGCTCGCGGCGTGCGAGGATCGCGAGCTGGCTGCCGAGGCTCTGCGCTGCGTGCACGCCAACGACTTTGTGGGCCTCGATGCCCGCGTGGCGGCAAGCGCCGAGACCGATGCCGTTAAGGCCGCCGTCAGCGAACTGCCGCGCCTGCATGGTGGGGCCGAAGTGCTCGATCGCGTGGATGCGCTGCTGGCGGCTGCCGGTATTGTCGCGCCGCTGACGCGCGAACTCCGTGCCCTGGTTGATGGTCTGGCTCCCGAGGACGCCCAGGTGCTGTCGTTCGACTTCTCCATCATGAACTCTTTCGATTACTACACGGGCCTGGTCTTTAAGGCCTATGCCGGTGGCCTGCCCGATCCGGTGGGCTCGGGCGGTCGCTACGACTCTATCTTTACCGGCGCGTTCGGCGACGGCATCGAGGTGCCGGCGGCGGGCTTCGCCTTTTCGCTCGAGCGTCTGGAGGCCGCGTGCACCTCTGCCGAGGACGCCGCCTCCGATGGTGACCACGCCGTGGGCCGCGGCGCCGAAGGCCCGCTACGCATCGCCGTGCCCAAGGGCTCGCTTAAGGCCGACACGCTCGACGTGCTCGAGGCCGCGGGCCTGGACGTCTCTGAGCTGCGCGACCCCGGCCGTCACCTGATTGTGCGCGGTCGCGACACGCGTGCCGGCGAGGGCACGGTCGGCGATATCGAGTTTGTCATCGTGCGTCCCAGCGACGCGCCCGCTTTTGTGGGCTGTGGTGGTGCCGATTGCGGCATCTGTGGCTGGGACTCGCTCATCGAGGCAGACCTCAACTTGCTGCAGCTGGTCGATCTGGGCTACGGCCTGTGCACGTTTATCGAGGCAGAGCCCGCGTGGCGCGCCGGCCAGGCCGAGCGCAACTATGCCCGCCGCGGGTCGCTTCGCGTGGCCACCAAGTATCCGCGCATCGCGAGTGCCTGGTATGCCGAGCGCGGCGTGAACGCCGATATCGTCTCACTGCACGGCAACATCGAGCTGGGCCCCATTGTCGGCATGACCGATCGGATCGTGGACATCACCGCCACGGGCGCCACGCTGCGCGACAACGACCTGGTCATCACCGGCCTCATCATGGACTGCACGGCCCGCTTCTTTGTCAATCCGGGTGCTGCGCGCCTGGATCCGCGCGTACGCAATCTGGCAGATCGCCTGGCAGCGGCCGTTAAGGACAAGCATTTTGAGCCCGTCGCGGGCTCAGCACAATAGCGCGAGCGCGCACGGGCGCCCCAATGTCTGGGCTGCGGGCCGACTGGCGCCGCTGCCCAGTCGCTCGTTTTTCGAACACAACCTCGACCGATAGGGGATACCGATATGAAGACCATCAAACTTGCTCCCGGTGAGCGCCTCGTTACCAACCAACTCAACCGTAAGGGCGTGCTGCCGCAAAACATCGTCGACGCCGCCCGCGATATCGTGGCCAACGTGCGCGCCAATGGCGATGCCGCGGTGCGCGACTACTGTCGGCGTTTTGACGGCGTTGAGCTGCAGAGCTTCCGTCTGCCGCAAGAGCAGATCGATGCCGCGCTCGAAGACCTCGATCCGGCCTTTGTCGCCGCGCTCGAGAAGGCCGCGCGCCAGATTCGCGAGTTCCACCAGCGCGAGGTCGAGCAGAGCTGGTTTACCACGCGCCCGGACGGCACGATGCTCGGCGTTAAGGTGACCCCGCTTGCTGCGGCCGGCATCTACGTGCCGGGCGGCCGCGCGCAGTATCCCTCCACCGTGCTCATGAACGCCATTCCCGCCAAGGTGGCCGGCGTCAAGCGCGTGGTCATGGTGACTCCGCCGCAAAAAGATGGCCTGATCAGCCCGTATACGCTCGCGGCCGCCAAGCTCGGTGGCGTGGACGAGATCTATATGGTGGGCGGCGCCCAGGCCGTGGCCGCGCTGGCGTACGGTACCGAGACCATTCCGCGTGTCGACAAGATCACCGGCCCGGGCAACGCCTTCGTCGCCGCTGCCAAACAGATTGTCTCGGGTGACGTGGGTATCGATATGGTCGCCGGTCCCTCCGAGGTCTGCGTGCTGGCCGACGCCACGGCCAAGCCTATGGTGGTCGCGGCCGACCTGATGGCCCAGGCCGAGCATGATCTGCTGGCGGCCTGCTATCTGGTGACCTGCGACGAGCAGTTTGCGCGTGAGGTCGAGGCGGGTATCGACATTCTGGTAGCGCAGTCGCCGCGTGCCGAGATCACGCGTGCCTCGCTCGACAATGAGGGCACCATCGTGGTGGCAGCCGACATGGCTGCCGCCGTCGAGGCGGTGAACACCGTGGCGCCCGAGCACCTGGAGCTGCACTGCAAGGATGCGATGGGCCTGCTCGGCGGTATCCGCAACGCCGGCGCCATCTTTGTGGGCGCTTGGAGTTCCGAGCCGCTCGGCGATTACGTTGCCGGCCCCAACCACACGCTGCCGACCGGCGGCACCGCCATGTTCTCCAACCCGCTTTCGGTGGAGGAGTTCGTCAAGCGCTCGAGTGTCATTTGCTATACGCCCGAGGGCTTGCTCTCCGACGCTCCCGCTACGCAGCGCCTGGCCGAGGCCGAGGGCCTGTGGGCGCACGCGCTTTCGGCCGCTCTGCGCCGCCGCGTGCTGGAGCAGGGCGAGGATGCCGTGAGCGCCGCGTCGCTGGCCGCGGCCGATCTGACCAAGGTCGCCTGGCCGGGCGACGCCGTGGCGACGGTTGCCGAGGGTGTGGACCTGGTGGCTGCAAGTGCGGATGGCGCTGGTCCGACTGGCGAGGAGGCCTAAAATGGCTGAACTCACGCCCCGCATGAAGGAGCTCGTCCAGCCCTACTTGGCCGGCATTGAGCCCTACGATCCCAACTTTACGCCCACGCGCATCAACCTTTCGGCCAACGAGAACACCTATCCCGTGCCGGCCGGCGTGCGCGAGGCGGTCGACGCCGCCCTGGCTGCCATACCGCTCAACCGCTACCCCGATCCCATGTCCAACGACCTGCGCGATGAGCTTGCTGCTTGGCATAGCGTGGCACGCGAGAACATTTGCGTGGGCAACGGCGGCGATGAGCTGCTCTATAACTATCTGCTGGCGTTTGGCGGCGCGGGCCGCACGCTTCTCAACTGCCCGCCGTGCTTTAGCGAATACGCGTTTTTTGCCTCGCTATGCCAGACCGAGGTGCGCGACGTGTGGCGCGACCCGGCGACCTTCGAGCTCGACCAGGCCGCTGTGCTCGCGGCGGCACCCGAGTGCAACCTGGCGATCGTCACCTCGCCCAACAATCCCACGTGCGACGTGGCTCCGCTCGATTTTGTCGCGGCGCTGTGCGACGCGTGCCCTGGCATGGTGATGGTCGACGAGGCCTATGTTGAGTTTGCCGATGATTCGTTTGGCGCTGCCACGACGGCGCAGGCGCTCATCGCCGAGCATCCCAACCTGGTGATTCTGCACACGCTGTCCAAGGCGTTTGGCGCTGCCGGCGCGCGCCTGGGCTATGTGATCGCAGCGCCCGAGGTTATTGACGTGTTCGCGGCGATTCGCCAGATCTACTCGGTTAACGTGCTGAGCCAGGCGGCGGCGCTCGCCTGCGTGCGTGCCCGCGATGCGTACGCGCCCGTGGTGGCTCAGGTCGCGGCTGAGCGCGATCGCGAACTTGCAGCGCTGCGTGCGATGGTCGCCGAGGGCATGCCCGTGGAGGCATGGCCGAGCGCGGCGAACTTTGTGCTCGTGCGCACGTCGCATGCCACGCGCGTGCGCGAGCGTCTGCGCGACGAGTATTCGATTTTGGTGCGCGACTTTAGCTACGCGCCGGGGCTCGCGGACTGCCTGCGCATTACCGTGGGCACCCCGCAGGAAAACGACGAGGTGCTGGCTGCGTTTGCCGCGCTGGTGAAGGAGGAGATGTAGATGGACCGCTATGCCGAGGTGACCCGCAAGACGGGCGAGACCGACATTGTCGTAAAGCTCGACCTGGATGGAAGCGGCGTGTGCGATATTTCGACCGGTGTGCCGTTTTTCGACCACATGCTCAACGCTTTTGGCCGCCATGGCCTGTTCGATCTGACGGTGCACGCGGTGGGCGACGTGGAGGTCGATGCGCATCATACCGTCGAGGACACGGGCATTGTGCTGGGCGAGGCGTTTTGCCAGGCGCTGGGCGACAAGGCGGGCATTACACGCTTTGCCGACGCGGCGATCGCCATGGACGAGACACTCGTGATGGCTGCTGTTGATATTTCGGGGCGCGGGCAGGCCTATTGCGAGCTGCCCGTGCCGACCGAGCGCGTGGGTAGCTTCGATACCGAGCTGGCCGTCGAGTTCTTCTATGCCTTCGCGCGTGACGCCAAGCTCACGCTGCACGTGCGCGAGCTGACGGGCGGCAACTCGCACCACATTATCGAGGCCGCCTTTAAGGCTGTGGGCCGCACGATGCGCCACGCCTGCGAGCTGGATCCCCGCGTGCAGGGAATCCCCAGCACCAAGGGCTCACTGTGACCTGTCCCTTTTTGGCAGGTCTGAATGGGAAAAAGGAGGATCGCGTGGGCGAACCGAAGATCGTGGTGGTCGACTATCACAAGGGCAATCTATCGAGCGTCGTGCGCGGGCTTGCGCGCACCGGCGCCGCTGCCTGCACGTCGGACGATCCGGAGCAGATCCGCAACGCCGACGGCTTGGTCATCCCGGGCGTGGGCGCGTTCTATGACGCGATCGCCTTTATGCGCCAGAGCGGCGAGGAAGCGGCCGTGCTCGACGCCGTTGCCGCCGGAAATCCGCTGCTCGGTATCTGCCTGGGCCTTCAGCTATTTTTTGAGCGCGGCAACGAGGGCGCGCCTACGGACGAGGGTGCGGCTGCGGACGGCAGCGACCCCGAGCAGGCCGGCGGCCCCTGGGTCGATGGCCTAGGCATTATGCACGGCTCGTGCATGCGCTTGGAGTCGAGTCGCCTGAAGGTGCCGCACGTGGGCTGGGACCAGGTGCACATGACGCCCGCCGGTGCGGCCGACCCGCTGCTCGCCGGTTTTGCCGAGGGTGCCAACATGTACTTCACCCACAGCTACGCGGTGGCAGACGATGCCGATGCCGCCGACGTCTTGGCTCGCACGCACTATACGCGGAGCTTCCCGTGCATTGTGCGCCACGGCAACGTGTGGGGTTGCCAGTTCCATCCCGAGAAATCCTCGGCGCTGGGGCAGCGCATCCTTAAGAACTTCGTCAACATCGTCGAGGAGGCCGGCCGATGATCCTGTTTCCCGCAATCGATCTGATCGGCGGCAAGGTCGTGCGCCTGGAGCGCGGCGACCGCAGCCGCTGCAAGGTATATTCCGACGACCCCGTCGCCGTCGCCCGCTCGTTTGCCGAGCAGGGCGCGAACTGGGTGCATGTCGTCGACCTGTCCGCTGCCTTTGGCGAGGACGAGGACGCGTGCGCTGCCAACTCGGCGGCGATTAAGGCTATCTGCGGCGTCGACGGCCTGTCCGTGGACGTGGGCGGCGGTGTCCGCTCGCTCGCGCGCATCGACGAGCTGGCCGGCTACGGTGCACGCCGCATCGCACTGGGCACCGTGCTGGTGACTGAGCCGGGTTTTGCCGAGGTGGCAGCCCAAGGCTTTGGCGAGCTGTTGGTGGCAGATATTGCCGCGCGCGACGGTCAGGTCAAGGTGAATGGCTGGCGCGACGGCGCGGGCGTGGCGCTCGACGATGCCGTGGCGCAGCTTTCCGAGCTGGGCTTTAAGCATCTGGTGTATACCGACATCGCGCGCGATGGCATGCAGACGGGCATCGATGTGGCGGCGTATCGCCATGTGGCCGAGGTCGCGGGATTTCCTGTCGTGGCTTCGGGCGGCATCTCGACGCTCGACGACATCCGCGCGCTCGCCGCGGTGGGCGAGGGCGCGATTGAAGGTGCCATCACCGGCCGTGCGCTCTACGAGGGCAACTTTACGCTGGTACAGGCGTTGGCCGCCGCCCGAGGGGAGGAGTAGCCCATGCTTACCAAGCGCGTGATTCCCTGTCTAGACGTCAAGGACGGCCGTGTGGTCAAGGGCGTCAACTTTGTGAGCCTGCGCGATGCGGGCGATCCGGTGGAGCTTGCCCGTGCCTACGACCGCGAGGGTGCAGACGAGGTCGTCTTCCTGGACATTACCGCTACGAGCGACAACCGCGCGACGACCATCGAGATGGCGGCGCACGCGGCCGAGGAGCTCGCTATTCCCTATACCGTGGGCGGCGGTTTCCGCGACCTGGCGGGCATGCGAACCATGGTGGCGGCCGGTGCCGACAAGGTATCGCTCAACTCTGCCGCCGTGCGTGACCCGTCGCTGATCAGCCAAGCTGCCGCGGCGTTTGGCAGCCAGGCCGTGGTCGTGGCGATCGATGCCAAGCGCGTCGGCCTGCCTGGGCAGCCGGATGCCGACAAGTGGGAGGTTTTTACCGCAGGAGGCCGCAACGCCACGGGTATCGATGCAGTGGCATGGGCCGAGGAGGCGGCTCGTCGCGGCGCCGGCGAGATTCTGCTGACCAGTATGGATCGCGACGGCACCAAGGCTGGCTTTGACCTGGCGCTCACCCGCGCCGTGGCGCGCGCGGTGCCAATCCCCGTCATCGCGAGCGGCGGCGTGGGCACGCTCGAGCATTTTGCCGAGGGCGTGATCGAGGGCGAAGCCGACGCCGTACTGGCGGCCAGCGTCTTTCACTTTGGAACCTTCAGCATTCGCCAGGTGAAGGAGTACATGGCCTCGCAGGGCATCCCTGTCAGGTTGGACTTCTAGCGCTGCGGCTTGCCCAGGCACCGCATCTTGCCGCTCAAACCGTCGCTCGCGTACCAAAGTACGCGTCGCTCCTCTTTCGCGGCAACCTGCGGCACCTGGACAACCCTCGCCGACCTGTGGGGCTTACTGTTATTACTTGGGAGAAATGATGACTGAGGTAGTAGAAGCTGCTGATCTTAAATACGACGCCCGCGGGCTGATTCCCTGTGTGGTTCAGCAGTATGACACCGGTGAGGTGCTTATGGTTGCTTGGATGAATGAGGAATCGGTGGGGCTGACGCTCAAGACCGGCACCACGTGGTTTTGGAGCCGCAGCCGCCAAGAGCTCTGGAACAAGGGCGCGACGAGCGGCAATATGCAGGAGGTCAAGGAACTCTGGGCCGACTGCGATAGCGATACGCTGCTGGTCAAGGTCGACTCGCCGGGTCCGGCCTGCCACACCGGCAACCGTACCTGCTTCTTTAAGCGCGTGGAAGGGGGAGCGCGATGAGGGTCGTGACGCCGTTCGAAGTCGCCGATTGTAACGCCGAGCTCCTCCGTGCGGGCGTGCCGTGCCGCGTGCATCTGACCGATGCCTGCGGGGCACAGTCGCTTTGGCTCGAGACCGAGAAAGAAAGGCTCGATGAGGCCCATGCCGTCATCGATGGGTTCTTTGGGAAGAAGGGTGCAAAGCCTCGGTTCGATGAGGCCGGTACCTACTTTACGCTGCAGTAACGAGAGGAAATAACCATGGGAGTCAGAACCGCTAACGTGCAGCCGGGAAATATCGGCGAGACCTTGACCGGCCTTGCTGAGGTGATTCACGGCCGTCGCGATGCGTCGCCGCAGGAGAGCTATACCGCCCGTCTGCTGACCGATGTCGAGGACGAGCTGCTCAAGAAGCTTGCCGAGGAGGCGAGCGAGGTTATCATGGCTTGCAAGGATAACGACCACGATCACATTCGCTACGAGGCCGGCGACCTGATCTATCACTTGCTCGTGACACTCGAACGCTACGGCATCACCCTCGACGAACTGGCCGGCGAACTCAATGCCCGCCGCCACTAGTCGTTTAAGAACGTCCCCAACGACTAATCTTAGGCGAGGGGCGTGGACTCCCATTCTCCGGTGGGGTGGGGGATGTCGAAGGTTCGATAACCGCAGTCGTAGGCGTGGGCCTGCGCTTCGCGGATATTCCAACAGATGTCACAGGCGCGGTGTGCGTCCGAGCCAAAGGTGATTGGCACCTCGGCGTGGGCGAAGCAACGCAGCAATCCGGTCGCGGGATAGTAGTCATCGAGGCCCTTGCGCGGTGCGGCGGTCGAGACCTCAACGCGCCGGCCCGTGTCATGGGCGCACTCGGCCATCTGCTGCCAAAACGGCGCGGGGTCAAAGTCGGGCGCAAAGCCTTCCTTCGAAAAGCGCATGACCAGGTCGGGATGGGCCATTACATCAAAGTTGAGTGAGCTTTCGCAAGCACGGCACCAGTCGTCGACGTAGCGCTCCCACACGCCGCGCACGCCCAGGTTTTCCCAAACATGCAGGTTGGTGTCGTCGTCGATCCAGCCGCAGAGCGAATCGGGCGTATCAGGGCGAGCGACGCCCTCCGTTCCCGCCGTACCCGCAGCGCCGGCCATGATATCGCCCGGGTCGCCAATCCAGTGCACACTGCCCAAGCGCACTATGGCACCCGCGGACCAGCCCTCAACCAAAGGCTCGCAACCTTCGTACCAGTCGCATTCAAAGCCATAGATAAGCTCAAGCTCCGGCGCGATTTGCGCGGCAAGCCTGCGGGCGTCCTCAAACGCCAGGCGATGCGCCGTCAGGTCGCCCTCGACAACCTGCACTTCGCAGTTGGCGTCCATGCTGGCGGGCAGGGTGAGGTGGTCAGTCGAGACCATAACGCGGCAGCCGGCGGCGGCAGCAGCGCGGACGTTGTCCTCAAACGAGGCATGGCCATCCGAAAACGAGGTGTGGGTGTGACAATCGACCAGCGGGCAAGCGGACATGGCGGCTCCTTTGCATTTGGCGAATCCGCTTCATTGTAATGGCACAGCCTCGGCGCGGCGGGAACGCTGCAAGTCGAAACCGACTGGAAAGGGCAGGCGGCGCGTGCCGGCGCCGGCGACTACTTGCTTCGTGCCGCCACGCGTTTGGCCTGCACTGTTACCATCGCGTGCCTCACGGCGGTGATGGGGCGATAGCGGATCATACGCGGTCCCGACCAGCGCATGACCTCGCGGATCTTCTCGCGCATGGCAGGCCGGTAACAATGCGAAGGACAGGCCGAGCAAAATGTCTTGGTGCCCATGTGCGGGCAGTGCTCAATGCGCGCGATGGCGTATTTCTGCAGCTCGGCGCATTCGGGGCAGAGCGTAATGGTCCGAAGGCCGAGCTTCACGCGCGCGGGCTCATCGTCGCCAGCCTGTTCGACCGCATGCCCGCCGCCATGATGCCCGCGGCACCACAGCGCAATCATCTGCGACACCATCTGGGCCTCGCGTGCACGTTTGCGCGCCAGCTCCGGCGTGTCGGCAGTGCGCGCCATTAGCTCAGCCTCCCGTGCTCGACCGAAAGCGAGAAATCGGCAAACGCGCAGGTGCTGGCTCGGTGGCTTACGAGCACGATGGTCTTGCCGCGGCGCTTGAGCTCGTCGACGGCCTGCATCACGGCTGCTTCGTTGAGGGCGTCGAGCGCGCTGGTGGGCTCGTCGAGCAAGATGAAAGGCGCGTCGTTGAGGAAGATGCGCGCAAGGCCGATGCGCTGGCGCTCGCCGCCCGAGAGCGAGTCGCCCAGCTCGGCAACCGGAGTGTCGAGACCCTGCGGCAGGCGGTCGATGAGGGCGGTAAGCGAAGCGGAGCGGCAAGCGTCGAGCAGCTCGGCATCGGTGGCGCTGGCGTGCGCAACCAGCAGATTCTCGCGTACGGTGCCGCAGAACAGATGTGTGTCCTGGGTCATATAGGCCTCGTGGCTGCGTAGGCTCGCCGTGTTGATGTGGCGGGCATCGACGCCGCTTACCGTGATGGTGCCAGCTGCGGGGTCCCAAAAACGCATGAGCAGCTTAAGCAGCGTCGGCTTGCCCGAGCCCGAGCGCCCCATGATGCAGGTCATGGTACCGGGCGCAAAGGTGCAGGTCACGTCGTCGAGGATGAGACTCGCAGCGGTGTCGTTCGCGATCTGCTCCGTGGCGCCCGCACCGCCCGCGTCCACGCCGCCCGCATAACTAAAGCTCACATGCTCGGCTGCGGCGCCGGCAAACTCAACGTCCTGTCCGTCGGCGACCTCGGCGCACTGGGGCTGCTCGTCGAGCAAATCGAGCACGCGTGCGCCCGAGGCGAGCGTCTCCTGCAGTGAGGCACCCAGGCGGCTCACGGCCATCACCGAGCCAAACGACGACACAAAGGTAAAGACGGCGACAAACGCTGCGGCAAAGTTAATCGTTCCCGCAGCCACCAGCTGCAGCGCACGTCCGAGCATCACCAGATTGGCCGCAAGAATAAGCGCATCGGCTACGGCCTCGCTGGCCGCTTGGCGGCGCTTGAGGCGCGCGTCCACGGCGCCGACTTGCTCGGTCAGCTTGCCCAGGGCACGGCTGCGATCGGCGCCACCGGCAAACTGGATAGTCTCGGATGCGCCGCGCAGACTGTCGAGCACAAAGGCACCCAGCTTACCGGCGCCCTCGCGGCTCTGGCGGCCGGTGGTGCCGCATGCCTTGGCCGAGGTCAGGGGCAGCAGCACGCCCAGGACCGCGTAGGCCACGAGCGCGATGCCCGCGAGCTCGGGGTTCACAGCCAGCAAAAAGCCCTCAAACACAACGGTGCAGACCAGAGCTATGGCAATGGGCGAGATGGTGTGCGCGTAGAAGACCTCGAGCAGCTCGATATCCGAGGTGACCAGGCTCACGAGCTCGCCCTTGCCGCGGCCCTCGAGCTTGGCGGGGGCGAGCTGGCGCAGGGCGCCAAACACCAGGTCGCGAATGTGCGCGAGCAGACGGAATGCGATGTAATGGTTGCAGAGCTGCTCGCCGTAGTGGAGCGGCCCGCGTGCGATGCCGCAGGCGGCACAGGCCGCGCATGCTGCGATCAGACCAAGCCCCAAGGCGTTGCGGCCCAGCGCGGCCATAAGGCCGAGGGCGCCAAAGGCCGGCACGAACGCCGCAGTGAGCATGCCGATGCTGCCCAGCGCGACGGCTAGCACAAGCCAGCCGGCAAGCGGTCGGACGAGCCCCATCATGCGCCACATGATGGACGGCGCCGAGCGACGGGCGCGGCCGGAGTCAGGCGCCGCGGCAGCGGAAGACGAGCCAGCACCGTTGAGGCCATCGGTACAGGCAGTACTGCCGCCAACAGCCTCAACCGCGCCGGCATCCTCGGCATCATCCTCCGCATACGCATATGCCGAGAGCTGCTCCTGGCTGTTCCACATGCGCGCATAGGCGCCCGCGCCCGACAGGAGCTCATCATGGGTGCCGCGCTCGGCAATGCGACCGCGCTCCAGCACCAGAATCTGATCGGCGTCCACGATTGTCGACAGGCGATGCGCCACCACGATTATGGTGTGCTCGCCGGCGAGCGATGCAATGACCTCGCCGATTGCGGCTTCGCTTGCGGCATCGACGTTGCTCGTAGCCTCGTCAAACACATAGATCGGCGAGTCGTGCAGCAGGGCGCGTGCCATGCACACGCGCTGGCGCTGGCCACCCGAAAGGTTGGTGCCGCCCTCGTTAATCACCATGTCGAGCCCGCCGTTGGCCTGCACAAAGGCCGCCACGCGCGTGCGGCCGAGCGCGCACAAAAGCTCGGCGTCGGTGGCGTTGGGCTGGGCGAGCAGCAGGTTGTCGCGCAGGGTGCCGGCAAACAGGTAGCCGTTGGTGGGCACCAGGGTGACGGCACGCATGAGTGAGGCGGCCGTGGCATCGCGCAGTTCAACGCCGCCAATGCGAACGCTGCCACGGTAGGCACCCTTGCGCCCCGCGATAATCCCCGCGATCGTGGACTTGCCGCCGCCGCTTTCGCCCACGAGTGCCACGAGCGAGCCGTGCGCAATGGTCGCGTTGGCGCTGTCTAGCACCGTGCGGTCGCCGTATGCATAGCTCACGCCCGCGAGCTCGATATCGCCGCGACCGTCAAGCTCAACATCGCCGCGCTCGGGCTCGGGCGTATCCAAAATGCCAAACATGCGGCGCGAGGCGGCCATGCCGTTCATGGCCGTGTGGAACAGCGATCCCAGGCGGCGCATAGGCAAAAAGAACTCCTGCGACAGAAAGACGATGAGGAAGGCAGCCTCAAAGCCAATCTTGCCCGTGGCGAGCTGCAGCGTGGCTACGATAATGCCGAGCGCGGCGCCCATATAGACGACCAGGTCCATAACGCAAATGGAGCGCAGCTGCATCACCAGCAGGCGCATGGTCGCTGTGCGGAAACGCTCGGACTCGGCGTTGATGCGCTCGTGCCAGCTGCGATCGGCCTGGTAGACCTTAAGGGTGGTGAGACCCTGCACGGCCTCCAGGAACATGCCGCCCAGATCGACATAGCTGCCCCAGTACTCGGCACCGATCTTTTTGGCGTTGCGCATGACCATCATGATGGAGACGGGGATGACCGGAACGCAGGCGAGCAGCAGCGCGGCGGGAAGACCCGCCTGGCCCACGAGCAGTACAAACAGCGTGATGGGTGCCAAGCCGGCAAAGAAGAGCTGCGGCAGGTAACCGCCAAAGTACACCTGGAGTTGCGTGGCGCCCTCGACGCTGGTCTGGACGGCCTCGGCGGTGGGGACGGTTTCGGTGTAGGAGGGGCCGAGTGCGGTGAGCTTGTCGTAGACGAGCGAGCGCACGCGGCGGACGGCCTCGAACGCGGCCTTGTCGCCGGCGCGTTGGGCCAGGTAGATGGAGGCGGCGCGCACGATGATGACGGCGGCGAGCGGCAGGGCCGCCTGTGCGAGGGCATCGACGGCGAGCGCGGCGGAAAGACCGTTCGTGACGATGCCGCCCAAGATGCGCGCAAGCATCCACATCACCGTGATGTTTGCCATGAGCGCGATCCACTTAAACAGGACGCTTGCCATAATGTAGGGCGTTGCCTGCGGAACCAGGGAGAAGAGCCGCTTCTCGAACATGAAACCTCCTATGCCGCAACGGTGCCGGGCTGGGTCCTCGGCAGCCGCTTAGTTAGCCAAATGCAACTAGAGTAACATCGTGCAGCGGGTAAGTATGCCGAGGGTAATTTTTAGCCGATGAACTGCGTAGAAAGTTCAAAATTGTTGAGTGCGGCGAACTTTGTGGTGGACGGAATGCGGGCGCAATTTTGATCGTGTGCGACCCGCTCCAAAACGTGTACGTCAGCTTCCAAAACCGACAAAAAATGACATGTTTGGAGGCTGACGTACATGTTTGGATAGGGGCAAGGGCGACGACGGACGAAAGTCACGCCTGTGCCACGTCCGATGTGCTAGCGTTTGGGTGAACAAAACGAGCCCGTGCGGAAAGGATCCGGACCGTATGCAACGTGGAAGTACATCTCCGCTGTCTCGCGAGACCGATGCGCCTGAAACTATCGTCAAGCTGGAGTGCGACATCGATGACGCGTCGCCCGAGGTGCTCGCCTACGCCGCCGACCGCCTGCGCGAGGCCGGCGCCCGCGAGGTGCACTGGCTGCCCCTCTACTGCAAAAAGGGCCGCCCCGGATGGCAGTTGCAGGTGATCTGCTCGCACGAGGATATCGAGCGCCTACAGACGATTTTCTTTTTGGAAACCACGACCAACGGCATTCGTCGCCAAGTCATGGAGCGTGTTTGCTTGCCACGTCGCTTTGAGCAGGTGGCGACGCCTTGGGGCGAGGTGTCCGTCAAGGTGGCGACCCTGCCCGACGGCAGCGAGCGCGCGGCTCCCGAGTACGAAGACTGCGCCCGTCTCGCCCGCGCGCACAACGTGCCGCTCCAGCGCGTGATGCAGGCGGCTCAGAGCGCGGCGCTTCGATTTGAGTAACGCGGCCGGTGGCACGCCGCGCCCAGCCCCATCAAACCCACCCGAAAGGACCACCATGAAATACCTCATCGCCTCCGACATCCATGGCTCGGCATACTGGGCCGAGCGCCTCTGCACCGCCATCGAATCCGAGCAGCCCGACCGCATCGTGCTGCTGGGCGACCTGCTCTACCACGGCCCGCGCAACGACCTGCCGCGCGATTACGCCCCCAAGCGCGTGATCCCGCTGCTCAACGCCCTGGCCGACCGCATCATCGCGGTGCGCGGCAACTGCGACGCCGAGGTCGATCAGATGGTGCTCGATTTTCCCGTCATGGCCGACTACGCCACCCTGTTCGACGAGACCGGCCGCGAGCTGTTCCTGACGCACGGCCACGTCTTTGGCGCCGGCATGCACAACAGCGTCGACCACGCGCCCGCGCTGCCCGAGGGCTCCGCGCTCGTCTACGGCCACACGCACATTAAAGTCAACGAGGCGAGCGAGGCGCACCCGGGCCTGTGGCTCTTCAACCCCGGCAGCGTGAGCATCCCCAAGGACGGCACGCACAGCTACGGCATCTACGAGGGCGGCGCGTTCCGCCACGTGATCCTGGAGGAGGAATAGTCATGGCAGAGCAGCTGGCTCAGCAAAATGCCGAGGGCACGCGCGATCTGTCCACGCTGGTCGACGCGTCGGCCGAACTTCAGCATCTGGCACAGACCATCTGGCGTCTGCGTCAGCCCGACGGCTGCCCGTGGGACCGCGAGCAGACGCATCAGAGCATTGGCAAGAACATGATCGAGGAAGCCTACGAGGCGCTCGATTGCATTGAGGCCGATGATGCGGCGCACCTGCGCGAGGAGCTCGGGGACGTGCTCATGCAGGTGGTGTTGCATGCGCAGATTGCGGCGGACGCCGGCGAGTTTACGCTGGCCGACGTGGCGCGCGATATCGACGCCAAGCTCATCCGCCGCCACCCGCACGTGTTTGGCGATGCGGATGCCGATAATCCCGCCGAGGTGCTCAAGATCTGGGACGAGGTCAAGCTTGCCGAGAAGGCTGCCAAGGACAAGGCTGTGGCGGCGGGCGAGGCTGCGCCCGAAGGTCTGCTCGACGGCGTGCCCACGCATCTGCCGGCGCTGATGCAAGCGCAGAAGGTGTCGCGCAAGGCAGCGGCCGTGGGCTTTGAGTGGGAGACGGTCCAGGACGTGTGGGACGAGGTCGCCGAGGAGCGCGCCGAGTTTGAGGCCGAGGAGCCCGGCTCGCTCGAGCGCGAGATGGAGTTTGGCGACCTGCTCTTTGCCCTAGTCAACGTTGCGCGCAAAGAGGGGATTGACGCCGAGAGCGCCCTGCGCGCGAGCACGGCCAAGTTCCGCCGTCGCTGGGCTGCGATGGAGCAGATGGCGGCTGACGCCCACGTGGATCTGGCCGAGCTTTCGACCCACGGCCTCAACGACCTGTGGGATGCCGCAAAGGCGGAGGAGTAAGACTGCGGGAACGACGGGCTGACACGCCTCATCGTTCCCGCCTATTTTTTCGAAAATCAAGTGTATCCCTCGGCTAACTTAGGGCATAATGCAAAAAGTGCGACATGGCTAACTTACGGAGACGCACCGACGGTGCACGGTCAGCCGGTCGCCAAGCATTCAACCCGTTTCCAAGTGAGAGGGAGACAACATGAGCGATATTTTGGACGTCTACGGTCGCGAGGTGCTCGACAGCCGCGGCAATCCCACCGTCGAGGTCGAGGTCGTGCTCGAGGACGGCAGCTTCGGTCGCGCGATGGTGCCTTCGGGCGCTTCGACCGGCGCTTTCGAAGCTTGCGAGCTGCGCGACGGCGACAAGGGCCGCTATCTGGGCAAGGGTGTCTCGCAGGCCGTCGAGCACGTCAACAACGAGTGTGCCGACGCCGTCGTGGGCCTCGACGCCTTCGATCAGCGCGCCGTCGATGCCGCGCTAATCGCCGCGGACGGTACCCCCAACAAGACCAAGCTCGGCGCCAACGCCATTCTGGGCGTGTCGCTGGCCGTTGCCCGCGCCGCTGCCGAGTCGGCGGGTCTTTCGCTGTACCAGTACCTGGGCGGCGTCAACGCTCACCTGCTGCCCACGCCCATGATGAACATCCTCAACGGCGGCGTGCATGCCGACAACAACGTTGACTTCCAGGAGTTCATGATCATGCCCGTGGGTGCTCCGAGCTTTGCCGAGGGCCTGCGCTGGTGCGCCGAGGTCTACCATACCCTCAAGGGCGTGCTGCACGAGGCCGGCCTGGGCGGCGGTGTGGGCGACGAGGGCGGCTTCGCGCCCAACCTCAAGACCAATGCCGAACCGTTCGAGTACATTACCAAGGCCGTCGAGAAGGCTGGCTTTAAGCCCGGCGTCGACTTCATGTACGCCATGGACCCGGCGTCCACCGAGTTCTACAACGCCGAGACCGGTATGTACGAGCTCAAGGGCGAGGGCGTGGAGTACACGAGCGCCCAGATGGTTGATTACTGGGAGAAGCTCGTCGACGCCTATCCCATCATCTCCATCGAGGATGGCATGGCCGAGGAGGATTGGGACGGCTGGGTTGAGCTCACCCGTCGCATCGGCAACAAGGTGCAGCTGGTGGGCGACGACCTGTTCGTCACCAACACCGAGCGCCTCAAGAAGGGCATCGAGCTGGGTGCCGCCAACGCGATTCTGGTCAAGGTCAACCAGATCGGCACGCTCACCGAGTCGCTCGAGGCCATCGAGACCGCCAAGGAGGCCGGCTACGCTTGCATCGTGAGCCACCGTTCCGGCGAGACCGAGGACTCCACGATCGCCGACCTGGTCGTGGGCGTCAACGCCGGTCAGATCAAGTCGGGCGCCCCTTGCCGCAGCGACCGCATCGCCAAGTACAACCAGCTCATCCGCATCGAGGGCGAGCTCGAGGGCAGCGCGCGCTACGCCGGCAAGGCCGCGTTCTACAACATTCGCTAGGCACGCGGAGGTCGCGGGGGCGGGGAAGACTCGGATTTGCCTTGCTCCAGCCGGGCGCTGTTGAGCACCATTGGGCGCTGGGCCATATGACTCAGCGCCTTTTTTATGTCGAGCAAAGGCTGGCGAAGGCGGTGCGGGCGCTCGTGCTATAACTAGAATACTTAGCGCAAACAAACCTCAACCGCACAAGGCGCACATGGATCAGATTTACGACAACAGGTACTATTCCGCCGGTTCGCGTGAGCCGTCGCCTCGCCGTGCGCGCACGGTGCAGCTCGGTGGGTCCGCCTACGCCGGCGCCGACCGCTCCATGCAGCGCCCGACAAGTACCTCGCGCCCCAATGCTCAAGTGAATACTTCGACAGATGGACCAGTGCGCCCGGCACGTTCGTCGCATGCTCAGCGCTCGTCGGCTCAAACGCACGATAGGTCGAGCAGGCCTTCGAACTGTTTTTCGGGCTCGGACTTTATGCACTACGCCAACGACAACGCGGTGGTCAAGGCGATCTACGACTTTACCCACGGTCCTCAGCGAGGGCTATTCATCGGCATTGTCGTTGCCCTGGTGCTCGTGAGCCTGTATTTCCCCGTGCGCGATCTGTACGTGGCAAAGCGTTCGAGCGATATCTTGGCCAAGCAGGTCGAGATTCGTCAGCAATACAATGATGAGCTGCAAAAAAGCGTCGACAAACTGCTCTCGGAGGAGGGCATTAAGGATGCGGCGTCCGAGGATCTGGGCCTGGTGATGCCCGGCGAGAAGAGGATTGAAGTGCAGGGCCTGGACGACGATTCGGATTCGTCTTCGAGCAAGAAGTCGTCGAACGCCAAGAAGGCCAGCGAAGTTGCCAAGGAAATCGAAGAAGTCGGTAAGGACGCCCCGTGGTACATCCAGGCGCTCGACATGCTGTTTGGGTTTAACGGTGTCGAGGGCCAGACGGTCGTGTCCAACGGCAAATAGCGCCCGGAGGGGAGCTCGCAATGGCAGATTGCAAACGATATAAGGTGGCGGCGATCGATCTGGGAACGGTGTCGTCGCGACTGGTGCTGGCGCAGGTCGAGGGCGGGGCGATCGTGGAATCGTCCAAGCATACCGAGATTACCGACCTGGGCGAGGGTGTGGACGCGACGGGTCGCTTTTGCGAGGCGGCGGTCGAGCGCGTGCTCGCTGCATGCCGCATGTTTGTGGACGAGGCGCGTGCCTTTGGGGCCGCGTGCATTTGCACCACATGCACGAGCGCCGCGCGCGATGCATCCAATGCCGCACTGCTGCTGGACGGTCTGTGTGAGCTGGGGCTCGAACCGCAGGTGATTCCGGGCGAGGTCGAGGCGCGCCTGACGTTTTTTGGCGTGGCGCACGACTTTGCCGGCGAGCGCATCATTGTTGCCGATTCGGGCGGCGGATCCACGGAGCTCGCGACGGGCGTCTATGCGCCGGAGCGTGGGGTCTTTGCGCTGGAGGGCACGCGTTCGCTGGACATCGGTTGTCGCCGTGTGACGGAGCGATTTTTCTCGGCACTGCCGCCCGCACGCGGCGAGCTTACTGCCGCTGCCGCGTGGGCGGGCGAGCAGTTCGCTGCCTATTTTGAGGGCCTGCCGAGCAATTTTGAGCGCGCCGAACGCTTGGTCGCAGTGGGTGGCACCGTCACCACACTCGTGGCGCTCGTTCATGAGCTGGAACCGTACGATTCGAGCTTTGTGCACCTGCGCGAGCTTTCGCTGGATCAGGTTTCGGCCGCTATCGAGCGCATGTCTGCGTTGGATGCGGACGGCATCGCCGCTCTACCGGGTGTACAGCCCAAACGCGCGGGCGTGATCTTGGCTGGTGCCGTGGTAATCCGCGAGCTTATGCGAGCCGGCGGCTACAAGACGCTCACTGTAAGCGAGAACAGCTTACTCGCCGGCATGGCCGCCACCATCAACGAGGCTCTCGACGGTGCGACCCCCACCATCTCCTGGACCCCAGAGCTCAGCACCCTCTAAATAAGTTGCGGTGAAATAGTTCCTAAATAAGCTGGTAAACGGTATAAACAGGATCTATTCCACCGCAACTTCTAAGGGACCGAAGCTGTCTTTTTAGCCCGTCCTAAATTAGTTGACTTTCTGAAGCGCGGGGCGGTGGGACGTCTGCGTATTTGCTGCGCAAATCCGCACCGGCTGCGGACGCCTGCTGGCGCCCTCGCCGGCTCGCTGCGGACGCTGCGCGTCCGCTTGACGCTCGCCCCCCCCTCGCGGGTTCGAGTCCCACCGGCATCTAAAAGAAGTGAGCCCGCATCCCTTGGGGACACGGGCTCGAAAGCTCCATATGGTAGGGGCGGTGGGACTCGAACCCACAATCCTTGCGGCGAGAGATTTTAAGTCTCCTGCGTATGCCAATTCCGCCACGCCCCCGTGAGACTAGAAGTCTAGCACAAGCCGTCCGTTACGCGTTGACGGCCATCGAGTGTTGCCCCGACTTCTCCAGGAACTCCTGGAACTTGGCTTCGTCGCCCTTGTTCTTGTACTGCAGAGCCAACAGATACTCCAAGCGGCAGCTCTTGACCTTGTCGTCACCGGCCTCCTTGAGCATGCGCTCCAGCTCGGGAATGTCGTTGTGGCGCTTGAGGATCATCGTGTCGTACATCAGTTGGCATTCGTGTGCGACTGCCTCGGCCTGGCCGCCCTCAAAGCCTTTGATCTCGTGCAGCAGCTCCTTGGACTTTTTGCGGTCCTCCTGGCCAACGTAGTAGTTAAAGGCCTTAATCACCAGGTCGACGCGCTGCATCTTGGGCAGATTGAGTCCCAGCAGCAAATCGAACATCTCGTCGGCGCGCTTGTGGTCCTCGCGCAGCAGATAGGAGTTCAGGCGCAGGTAGTCGCGGTTATAGCGCGGGTACAGCATGCTGGTGAGTTTGCCATCGAGCAAACGATCGAACTCGTCCCACTGCTTGGCAGCCATAAGCTGTTGCAGGCGCTTAAACGTGGTGCGTTTTTTTACGCTAAAGAACACCGATATGGCGATACAAATAATGACGACGGCGGTCCAGAGGGTGCGGGAATCGGGCATTTTAGAGTCCTTAGTCGCTCGTAAAGCGAGCGGTATGACAACACGTGCTAGATGTATTATACGCGGCGTGCAAGCAAACTGGCATAAAAGCGCATCGAGGCCGAGCGCCATCGCTCGCTGCGGTACACTTACCTAAAGTAAACCATGAAGGGAGACATTACCTATGAAGAAGATTGTTTTGGCTTGCGGTGCTGGCGCTGCTACTTCCACGCTCGTTGCCCAGAAGGTCGCCACCATGCTCGACGCCAACGGTTACGCCGACAAGTACGAGATCGTGCAGTGCGCCATCTCCGAGGCCAAGGACGTTTGCGACGAGGGCGCCGATCTGCTGATCGCCACCACCGTTGCCCCCGAGGGCCTTACCTGCCCGTACGTGAGTGGCGTGCCCTTCATGACCGGCATGAACCGCGTCGCTGCCGAGAAGGCCGTTCTCGACGTCATGGCTCAGTAGGCACTGCCTGTATGAGTGAGCAGAACGCCAACCCGGTCGAGCTCTTTGGCATGCGCGTTGCCCATGTGGGCATTAACGCCGCCGACCCGGCAGACGCCCTGGAGATCGCGGAGCTGTTCTCGACGATGATGGGCCTGCCCGTCATCGAGACCCCCGTTTCGTACTTTAATGATTCGCTGGTCGAGATCATGAAGCAGAACGGTCGTGGCACCAAGGGCCACATCGGCTTTGCCGTTAACGACATCGATGCAGCTGAGAAGTGGTTTGCCGAGCGCGGGCTCGAGGTCAACGAGGAGTCGCGCGCGCTGCTGCCCGACGGTGGTACCAAGCTCGTGTACTTTAAGCGCGAGTTCGCCGGTTTCGCCGTGCACCTGTGCCGCGAATAGCGCACAAGCTGCCATAGCTAGCAAAAAGGGATAGGGCCGCGTGGCCCTATCCCTTTATTTATGCCGAGGGGCTTCCTAGCGCGGCAGGCGAATCGTAAAGCGGCTGCCGACGTCCTCGACTGAGGTCACGCCAATGACACCGCCATGGCTATCGACGATCCACTTGGCAATGGCAAGCCCCAGACCCGAGCCCTGCGCGCCGGCATCGCGTGCGTTGTCGGCGCGATAGAACCGTTCAAACGCGTGAGCTGCAGATTCCTGGTTCATGCCGATGCCCTCGTCCTCAATGCTTATGTCAATCGCGCCCGTGCCCGCATCGGGCGTTATGGCAAACGTGACGGTCGTGCCCGCGTCCGAATACTTGGCGGCGTTTTGCACGATCACGCGCAGAGCCTGCTTCACAAGCGCCACGTCAACGGGCGCGTCGCAGCGCGGGTCGCTGGCGAGCGCAGCGTCAAAGGCCAGCCGATACGCGTGCGTGGCATCAATCATCTGCGATTCTTCGCAAACCTCGCCGACCAGTGCGGCCAGGTTGGTATTCGCGCGCCGCAGCACGGTGCGGCCGGCATCGCCGCGCGCCAAAAACAGCAGCTGCTCCACGAGCTCCTGCATATGCTCGCTTTCGGTCTTGAGCGAGGCGATGGACTCTGCTAGCACGTCCGGGTCGTCTTTGCCCCAACGATCGAGCATGTT
The DNA here is from genome assembly GCA_018380195.1 of Collinsella sp. Classification (GTDB taxonomy): domain Bacteria; phylum Actinomycetota; class Coriobacteriia; order Coriobacteriales; family Coriobacteriaceae; genus Collinsella. The sequence goes on from JAGZUC010000033.1 coordinate 23,100, forward strand.
TACGTAGCCCTGAATCACCGCGATGGGCGTGCGCAGTTCGTGACTCGCATCATTGACAAAGCGCATCTGCTGCAGCTTTGCTTCTTGCATCTGACGCAGTAGGCGGTTGAGCGCGACCTCGATGCTCGCCAAGTCGGCGTCGCCGGTGGTGACGCTTGGCGAGTCGACGCTTGCGCGCTCGATGGCCTGCTCCAGCGTTTCCATCTTGCCGCCGGCGAGTTGCATACGGCCGAGCTCGTCCACGCGCAAGGCCAGGTCGTTGAGCGGCGCCATGGTACGGCGCACGCGCCTCGCGCCGCCGAGCATGTTGAGCACGCTGATGACCTGCCAGCCCGCAACGACAAGATAAAGGGGCCACAGCATGACCAGATCCTGCGCGAGGGGGAAGGTCTTGGTGGTACGCGCAAGCTCGACGGTATAGGTAAGCGTTGTCAGATCCCAGCCGCGTGCTGGCGTCAGCGACATGCCGTGAACGGTGGCGCCTGGAATCCATCCTGCGGTAAACGCGCCGTCGGGTAGCGTCTGGTTGTATCCATAGACGAGGATCGCCGCCGCAACAAGCAGCAGTAACAGATCCAGCCAGACGTAGCTTACCAAGCGGCGCCACATGTAGCTCCAGTTGATGGCGCGGGCGATGGAGGTGACGCGCTTGGTCTCGGCGTTACGCGCGGCAGACATAGCCCACCCCGCGCACGGTCTGGAGGATGCGGACACCGCCAGCGTCCTCGATCTTGGCGCGCAGGTGCGCGATGTGCACGTCGACGTTGTTGGTGTCGCCCACGTATTCGTAGCCCAGCGCCTCGTGCGCGATGCGCTCGCGTGTGAGCACGGTTTCGGCATGCGTCATAAGCAGGGCGAGGACATCGAACTCGCGGGCCGTGAGCGCGATGGGCGAGCCGCCGACCGTGACTTCGCGGCGGTTGGGATCGAGCGCGACCGAACCCACGACGAGCGCGGCGGGGGAGGGCGAGGCGGATGCCTGGGCCGAGCCGCCGGCCAGGGGCATCGCAATGGTACCGGCGCCCACGCCGCCCACTACGTTCGCCCCGGCACCGATGCCGCCAACGCCCGAAGCCGCCCGCACGGCCTCCGAGCGCTTTAGCGCCACGCGGATCCGTGCGAACAGCTCCTCAATCGCAAACGGCTTGGTCAGGTAATCGTCAGCACCGGCGTCGAGCCCGGCCACCTTGTCCATCACGGCATCGCGCGCGGTGACCATAATCACCGGCACATCCTTGTGCTTGCGGACGCGTCGCAGCACCTCCATGCCGTTGAGCTGCGGCAACAGCACATCGAGCAGAATCAGATCGTAGTTGCGCTCCAGCGCCAGGTCAACGGCGGTGCGGCCATCGGCAGCGTGTTCCACCTGATAGCCCTCGTGCTCAAGCTCGAGCGTCACAAAGCGGGCGATTTTCTCTTCGTCCTCTACGATCAGGATTCGTGCCATACGTGCCCCTATCTGCGATTACTTGTCGTCGTTCAGATTTTGTTTGATGCCGTCCGCGGCATCGGCGGCGTGGTCCATCAGGTTGTTGATGCTGCCGGGCACGTCGCCGTCGCTGTCGATGCGGTAGCGCATACCAAAGAACAGGCCAAGCAGCATCAGCCAAATCGTGGCGCCCCAGGCAAACAGGGCGACGATGGGGATCAGGATGGGAATGTTGAGGATGATGGCGTCGCGGCGCGTGGCGATAAACTTGGTATCCAGGCTCAGGCGGAAGAGCTTTTTGAGGTATTCCCACACGCTGTCCATCTTCTTGGAGAAGTCGGTCTTTTCGCTCGACTTCTCGTAGGCGGCCTGCGCAGCGACCATCTCGGCCGAGGGCTCATCGACCGGCGCGGACTCGGTGGCGGCGTGCGCCGACGTGGTCTGCGTCTTGCCCTGCGACTCGAGCCAAATGATGGCGTCCAGGACGTTGCCGTCGGCGGCGTCGAGCGCGGCCTTGGCATCGGTATAGCTCACGTTGCACTTGGTGCGGATAGTTTCAACTTTTTCGAGGTCGTCCATGACCTGTCCTTTCGTTCGATGGGCGCGACGCCGGGCGATTTGCCCGGGCGCGAGCGTTGCGTTCGGCGGCCTGCGTTGCGCGGCGCCGCCCCGCCCTCGGTCGAACTCTATAGTGCAGGTTATAGATTAAGCGATTCTTGAGCCAAGATTAATGTTGGATGAGTTTTTGGGTGGGATGAAGTTGATATTCAAGGAGGCGGCCGCTTGGTTGATTTTCAATCTCAACGCAACAGCCTGAACGGACCCTGCGTTTCCGCAGCTAGCGCAACGCGGAAATAGCTCCCGGCACCTGGCCATCACTTCG
>JAGZUC010000052.1 GCA_018380195.1 Collinsella sp.
TTAGACCATTTCAAATGGTTCGATGTCTGCCCGGATGCGACACTGAAGTAAGTGTCCATCCTCGCAGTATCCGGTTCTCAAGGTGCACGCCCCGCGGCTCATCCGGTCCGACCGGGCCGCGCGGCAAGGAGATATATTGCCAGACCGGAGGGGCCCCGGGGGCGGGAATCTGGGCGTACACATTTCCTACACATATAAGTACTCTCGGCTGGCTGGTTAAAAACAGGAGGGGACCTCGCATCCGAGATCCCCTCTTTAGCCCATCTATAGCTATAGACTCTTAAATACCTTATGCCAGCAGCTTGCGACCAGACTCCTCAATCGCGTCAAGTGCGGCATCAGCCTCGGCGGCATCCGCGCCCTTAGCGAAGATGTACAGCTTAATCTTGGGCTCGGTGCCGGAAGGACGAACAATACCCTTGTTGCCGCCCTCAAGATCGAACTCAATGACGTTAGCCTTCGGCAGGCCGTTCACGCAGGTGTTGTAATCCACGACAGCCTCAATCTTGGAACCGGCGAGCTCCGCGGGCGGGTTCTCGCGCAGACCAGCCATGATGCCGGCCATCTTTGCCGCACCCTCAGCGCCCGGATAGCTCAGCGAAATCGTCTTGTTGTGATAGTAGCCATACTTCTCGTACAGCTCGTGCATCGCATCTGCAAGGTTCTTGCCCTGGAGCTTGTAATACTGCGCCATCTGGCAAATCAGAAGAGAAGTGCTCACGGCGTCCTTGTCGCGCACGTGATCACCGGCCAGATAGCCGTAGCTCTCCTCAAAACCGAAGATAAAGCGATCGACCTCGCCAGCATCGGAAAGAGAAGTAATGATGTCGCCGATGTACTTGAAGCCCGTCAGGCAGCGGCGGAGCTCAAAACCGTACTCGTCGGCCAGAGCGTCAACCATGGCGGAAGAAACGATAGTAGTGACAGCAACCTTCTTAGTGAGGTCCTCACCGCGAGCAGCGCGGGTCTTGCAGATATAGTCAAGCAGCAGAACGCCCATCTCATTGCCGGTCAGCAGCAGATAGTCATCGCCATTCTTAACGGCAACGCCAACGCGATCGGCGTCAGGATCGGTTGCAAGCAGCAGATCGGGGTGAACCTGCTCGCACAGGTCAATGCCCTTCTGCATGGCCTGACGAATCTCGGGGTTAGGATACGGGCAGGTCGGGAAATCGCCGTTAGGCTCCTTCTGCTCGGGAACAACCGTGACATCAGTGATGCCAGCGCGCTCGAGCACCGTCGTGACGGGAATGAGGCCAGTGCCGTTGAGCGGAGTGTAGACGAGCTTAAGCGGAGCGCCAGCGATCTCCTCGGCAGAAAGGTTAGTCACGCCGCGGGCGAGAACGGCGTCGTAATAACGCTCGAGGCACGAATCATCGATCCATTTGACCAGACCCTGCTCAAGAGCCTCATCGAAGTCCATGGACTTCACGCCGGTGAACGTATCGGTCTCGGCGATAGCCTTAGAAATTGCATCGGCGGCCTCGCTGGTGATCTGGCAGCCGTCGGGGCCATAGGCCTTATAGCCGTTATAAGGCGCCGGATTATGACTAGCGGTCATGCAAATGCCACCGGAGCACTTAAGGTCGCGGACGGCCCAGGAGAGCGTCGGCACAGGAGAAATCTTGGGATACACGAGGGCAGTCACGCCGTTTGCTGCAAGAATGGCAGCCGTCGTCTTGACGAACAGCTCACCTTTATTGCGGCTATCGCGAGCGATGGCGACCGTCGGATGCTCGAAGGTCGCATTGAGGTAGTCAGCGAATCCCTGGGTCGCACGACCGACCGTATAGATATTCATACGGTTAGTGCCCGCACCGATAGTGCCGCGAAGGCCGGCAGTACCGAAGGCGAGATCCTGGAAGAAAGCGTCGGTGATGGCGTCCTCATCACCCTGCTCCTTCATCGTGTTGAGCTCAGCGAGGAGCTCCTCGTCCTTGACATTAGCAATCCAAGTATCAAGCAGCTCATGAACATCTGCCATGTGAGTCCTTCCGTCACAATCAATAAAACGACCCGTGTAAAAACAGGGCAAGCGCAGCAGTGCGCTAAAGCAAATATTAGTCCATTGAGAACAGAGAACCGGCCAAAGAACGGTGAACGTCTATATTCAGCGGTGGATGATTAAATTGATTTAATTGCATAAGGAATGTTGCCCGTAAATCAGAACCACCCTTAAAAAGGGTGGTTTGCTCTTAGGGTATAACCCACGGGCCCCGGGCTCGCGTCTAAAGGCGCGGGCCCGGACTTCGTCCAGGC
>JAGZUC010000034.1 GCA_018380195.1 Collinsella sp.
CCTCGCAGTATCCGGTTCTCAAGGTGCACGCCTGGCGGCTGGTCCGGTTCGACCGGGCCGCGCGGCAAGGAGATATATTGCCAGACCGGAGGGGCCCCGGGGGCGGGAATCTGGGCGTACACATTTCCTACACATTTTGTGATCCGACTAACGTTTGCCAGCCGTTACCTACCGCTCGCCGAGCATCTCTTCTATATAAGGCAGACTCATGGTTAAAGCGGATACGTCCCCCTAGCTAAAGCACAGCCAGCATCGAGCAACTCATCACGCTCTTCCACCGAGAACCCCTCGGCGTAGACGCGCACCACTGGTTCGGTCCCGCTAGGACGGACCAGCAGCCACGTGTCATCCTCGAATGCCAAACGCAAGCCATCCATATGACTAACGTTTTGCGGCACCTTGCCACAAATCGACTTGGGGTTTACGCCCGGCAGCAGGGTTCGTAACGTTTCGGCATCTTCGGCCTCAAGGCGCAAATCCCGTCGACCGTAACTCGTCTTACCAAAACTGTCTTCGAGTTGGTCGACCAGAACGCCCAAAGGCGCGTCCGTCTTTGCCATAAGCTCACACAGAATTAGACAGGCGAGGATTCCATCGCGCTCGGGCATATGCGCGGCGATGCCGATACCACCGGCTTCTTCGCCGCCTATGAGGACGCCGCCCTTTTTCATCTCCGCCGCTATATATTTGAAACCGACTGGTTTGACGGTCACGCGGCAGCCAAGCGCCTCGGCAATGCGACGCACGAGCGTCGAGCATGAAAGATTGACGACGACGCGCCCCTCCAAATTACGAAATTGAACCAAGTCGCCCAAAACGAGCGCCATGATCTGATGCGGATGTATATATCTGCCGCGCTCGTCAACCGCACCGATACGGTCGGCGTCGCCGTCGGTCACCAGACCAGCGCAAGCTCCGTCATCGATAACCGTGCGCTCGCAAGCGTCCACCCAAGGCTCAACGGGGTCGGGGCAGATATCTTCTTGGTCAGACGCCTGCCCGGCGTGAATCTCGTGCACCTCAACGCCAAGCTCGCGCAGCAAGTCGGCTAGATAACCCTGGGCTGCGCCGCCCATGGGATCGACAACCACGCGCAGGTGCGCGCCGCGGATGGCTTCGGCATCGACAAACGATGCCACCGCCTGCATATAGTCAGGAATGATATCCGCGGTGCGATATTGCCCCTCGATCCCCATTGGCTCGGGAGCCATGGTCTCTTCGAGCTCTTCGATGACATCCTGGTTGGCGGTCGAGCCGTCACCCATGCGAATCTTGAGGCACAGATAACCCTGCGGATGATGGGACCCCGTCACCATGAGCGCGCCGCACGCCTCACCGTCATAAGCCGCCGCCCACGTAAGGGCAGGGGTCGGAACAGGTCGCGAAGCGAGCACGGCGTCCAGCCCGTGCGCTGCTAGCACGCCCGCCGCAAGCTCAGCGAACTCGCTCGCCAGGGGCCGGGTGTCGAACCCTATATATACCGTTTTGCCCGGATTGGTCTTTTGCCACAACTCGCCGACGGCATCGGCGATACGGGCAACGTTATCGGCAGTGAAGTCCTCATCGACGCGAGCGCGCCAACCGTCAGTTCCAAAATGAATTATCGCGCACACGCGCAGACACCTCACAGTGTTTGGATCATGGTACGCGTGAGGTATACCCGCAACACGCACTCAGCAACCTGCCGGCACCAGCATTCACCATTTGGGCAAATGCTGCCGAGGACATGCAAGCAATAAAATAAACCGCCCCGTATGGAGCGGTTTTGCCCTTTATATATCGAGCGCCTCGGCCATCGCTGCCGTAGTGATTGCCGTGGTTCCACAGCAACTGCCCACCATTGCGGCGCCGGCATGTCTCCATTCGATGCATGCGCGCGCGAAAGCTTCGGGATTCTCGTGCCATACGGGGCCATCCTGAGTCTGGACCGGATCGCCTACGTTGGGACGCACCGTAACGGGAGTAGTCGCCGATGCAACCATCCTGGGCACCGCCGCATTCGCGGCCGCAAGCGAACAGCAATTAACACCAACCGAGTTTGCGCCGTGTTTTTCGGCGTACAAAACGGCTGCCTCGATGTTGAGGCCATCGCCCAGCAGGTCGCCTTTATCGTCAACGACAAAACTCACCAGAACAGGCATGCCGTCGGCGGCATCTCGGGCGCCGGCAAGCATGGGCTGCAGATTACGGATAGACGTCACCGTCTCGATCAGCAGACCGTCAACACCAGCATTGAGCAAGGCGTGCGCCTGTTCGCGCGCAATGCCGCGGATTTCACGATACTCGACAGAGTCCTCGGCAAACCACTCAATACCGATCGGGCCCATCGAGCCCAGCAGTAGCTGAGGGTGCGCCTGGCGGGCATCGTCGACGGCCCCGCGATTGACCTCCGCCACGGACGGCGCAATCTGGTCGTGCTTGAGGGCATAGCTCGATGCCTGAAAGGTATTGGTAATGAGCACCTGCGCGCCGGCGGCGACATACAAGCGATGGATACGAGAAACGGTCTGCGGCTCTGCCAGATTCCAAAACGCCGGTGGAATGTCGGCGGCATCGTACTCACTCAACAAAACACTGCCCATGGGGCCCTGCGCCAACAAGGTCTCGCTCGACAAGCGGCGCGTAAGTTCCTCGGCACCAAAGCGGTTGTAATAACTCGTATCCATATATCCCGCTATTCCTCGACGCTGATTCCCTGCTTTTCGAGATAGGCGAGCCAGCGGCTCATCGTGTCCTCGGATAGCGCATGCTCCATCATGCAGGCCTCGGAATCGGCTCGCTCAAATTCGACACCGAGCTCCTGAACCAAAAACGTGCGGACAAGGCGATGGCGGTACCAGATAGCCGTGCCGACCTCGCGGCCGCGATCGGTCAGGATCACCTTGCCGTAGTGCGATTGCTCGACAAGCTCGGATGCCTTGAGAGCCGAAACCGCTTTATTGACCGATGCCTTGGAGACGCCAAGGCGCTGCGCGATGTCGACCGATCGAACGCCGTTGGTTTCCCCCTCTTCGCTTTCAATGCGAACCATGCACTCCAAGTAGTCTTCGTTCGCCACCGTCAGATGTAGTTCGCGCGAGCTATTTGTCGTATCCATGATCTTCCGTCCCTTCTGCATTCAATGGCTGATTCTACCCCATCCAAGCGTCGCGGTATGCCGTGGCATACCGTGCTAGAGTTCTTGTTGCACACGACGACCAAGATTGGAGCGGTCTTTATGGAAAACACCACCACGAACCCCGATGTCCTCGAGCGCTTTTTGCGCTACGTCCAGATCAACACGCAGTCCGAGGATGCAAACTGCGACCAGGTACCCTCGAGCGCCGTTCAGTTTGACCTTGCCAACGTGCTGGCTGAAGAGCTGAGCGAGCTTGGTGCGGAAGATGCCCACGTGACCGAGCATGCCTATGTCTGCGCGCATATCCCCGCAAGTGCGGGCGCTGAGGACAAGCCCGCCCTGGGCCTGATCGCCCATCTCGACACCACCGAAGTTGCACCGGGCGCCGGCGTGAAGCCGCACATCGTACACTACGAAGGCGGCGACCTGGTCTGCGGCACGGTTGACGGTAAGCCCGTTGCCATGAGTACCGCCAAGCTTCCCGCCCTGAACGACCTCGCTGGTGAGGACCTGGTCTGCAGCGATGGCACCACGCTGCTGGGCGCGGACGACAAGGCAGGCGTCGCCGAGATCATGTCGCTTGTCGCACGTATCGCTCAGGACCCTTCTCTGCCCCATCCCGCACTCGGCATTTGCTTCTGCCCTGACGAGGAGATCGGCCACGGAGCCGAGCTGTTGGATATCGATACCTTTGGCTGCAAGTACGCCTACACGGTCGACGGCGGCCCCATCGGCGAGCTGGAGTGGGAGTGCTTCAATGCCGCCGAGGTGACCGTCCGCTTTGAGGGCCAGTCCATCCACCCGGGCGACGCCAAAGGCCGTATGGTCAACGCAGGCAATCTGTTCTGCGACTTCAACGCATTGCTCCCCTACGTGCAGCGCCCGGAGTATACGGAAGGCTACGAGGGCTTTTATCACCTTGAGGGTGTATCTGCAACCGTCGATCACGCCACAGCGCGCTATATCGTCCGCGACCATGACGCCGCCAAGTTCCAGCAGAAACTCGATCTTATTGATGCCGCCGCCTCGATGCTCAACCAGCGTCTGGGTGAGAAGCGCGTGACGGTCGAGATTAAGCAGCAGTATCGAAATATGGCCGAAATCGTTCGTGACTATCCCGAGCTTATTGATGTTGCCAAGGAAGCCTACCTTGCCTGCGGCGTTGAGCCCCAAGTGCTGCCAATTCGTGGCGGCACCGACGGCGCCCAGCTGTCGTTCCGCGGTCTGCCCTGCCCCAACCTTTCCACCGGCGGCTATTGCTACCACGGCGTCAACGAGTTCGTCCCGGTCAGTTCGCTCGTCAAGATGACCGACGTGCTCCAGGAGCTCGTCGCCCGCTTTGCATAGGGAACTCGAACAATCTAGGTAAGCAAAACCGCCCCGTCCTCAAAACCGAGAACGGGGCGGTTTTTGGTGCAAGGGGAGTAGTCAGCACCGCAGGTTGAGCCAACGTCAGCGAGCGACGTCCAAGGCGAACAAGTTGGCATGAAAAAGGCAGGGCATTGACCTTCTGGTCATGCCCTGCCTTTTGAATGACAAATTGTCGCCTTGGGCGGCGCGCAGCGTCGAGCCGTTACGGCGTTTGGTAAAACGCCGTAACTTAGTAGTTGGCTTCGTAGCCGTTGCCGTCGCCGGTGGGCTCTTCGTAGTAGTCCGAATCGCTCGAATCGCTTGAGTCATCGGAATCGTCAGAGCTGACCGATGAGGTTGCGGTACCGTTTGCGTAGTCGTCAGACGTGTTGTTGTTCAGGTCGCCGATCGTAGAGCTGGAACCGTCGGAAAGACCCATGGTGTTGGGACCCTTGGGATCCTTGCCGGCATCGACGCGCTTCATCATTTCCTTGAGCTCGTCCTCGTAGACAAAGACGTAGCTCACGCCATCAATCATGGTGCTGTCATCGGCATACGAAGGTAAGTTGGCCGAATAGATGCCGTCAACATCCATGCCGCGCATGGCATTGACCGTAGAGACGATGTCCTGAACGCTCATATCGGTCACGAGCATGTTAGACAGCGAATTGACAAGGTCGAAGACCTTGGTGGCATCGAAGTTATTGAGAATCTGGTTGGCAAGGGCGCCAAGCACCTGACGCTGGTGGCGCATGCGCGTGTAATCGCCGTCGGCATAGGTGTAGCGGCAGCGGGCATAGGTAAGGGCGGTGGCACCGTCCATATGCTGCTGGCCAGCGGTAATCTTAATATCCAGGTGCTCGGGGTCGTCAACATCATCGGTTGCGTTAATGTCGATACCGCCAACCGAATCAATCAGTGCCTGCATACCGTCGAAGCTGACCTCGGCATAGTGGGAAATCTGAACACCGCACAGCTCGTTGACCGCCTCGACCATGGCCTCGGCGCCGCCAACGGTATGGCAGGCGTTGATCTTCATGGTCTCGCCCTTGTACTCGACCTTGGTGTCGCGCGGAACGGAAATGAGCGTCGCCTGCTTTTGCGTGGGGTCGATGCGTGCCAGGATAATCGAGTCGGCACGATACGTATCCTCGCCCGGACGGCCGTCGGTGCCAAGAAGCAGCACGTAGAACGGATCCTTTGCCTCATCGGTGTCAACCAGAACCCGACGCAGATTGTCGGTAATGACATTAGAATCGCCGAGCTTGCCCATAATGGTGGCAAACCACAGGCCGGCAGCGGTAGTGGCACTCAGCAGCACGCCAAGCACGACAATGAGCGCGACGTGACGAATCGTGTGGCTACGACGACGTTGACGAGCGCGCTCGGAATAGCGAGCCACGTTATCGCGACTGTAGATCTTGGCCTGCGCACCAGTTGAGGGTCTTCGGGCGGTGGTATCCGCGAGGGGCTTTTTATTAAACATAGGCAACCTGTATTAGTAGATGACGGGATCGGGGACGGAAGCATGCTCGACATGCGCGCCGAGCGCCTGCAGCTTTTCGACAAACTGCTCGTAGCCGCGCTTGATGTGATGGATGGCCGAAACCTCGGTCGTCCCGTCGGCGATCAAGCCCGCTACGACGAGGGCCGCTCCGCCACGCAGATCGGGCGAGGTAACCTGTGCACCCGAGAAGCCCTTAACGCCATGAATCATGGCATGATGGCTCTCGATACGAATGTCGGCACCCATGCGCACCAGCTCAGAGGCAAACATAAAGCGATTCTCGAAGATGTTCTCGGTAATAACGGAACTGCCGTCGGCAAGGGCGGAGAGCACCATAATCTGCGCCTGCATGTCCGTCGGGAAGCCGGGGAACGGAAGCGTCTGGATGTCGACCGGCTTGATACGCTCGGCACGGTTTACATGGACGCCATCCTCGACGCGCTCGCAGTCGATACCCATGAGCTCCATCTTCTTGAGCACCATGCCCAAGTGAATGGGGCAAAAGCCCGTGACATCGACACCACGATCGTCGGCCATCAACGCACCGGCAACGATAAAGGTACCGGCCTCGATGCGGTCGCCCACTACGCGATGGGTAACAGGATGCAGTTCTTCCACGCCCTCGATGGTCACGACGGGCGTACCCGCGCCGACAATCTTGGCGCCCATCTCGTTGAGCATGTTGGCGAGATCGACGATCTCGGGCTCGCGGGCGGCATTGTCGATAACCGTGGTGCCCTGCGCGCGCACGGATGCCATGATGAGGTTCTCGGTCGCACCGACGCTGGCGAACTCGAGCGTGACGGTGGTACCGCGCAGACCTTGGGGCGCATTAGCGTTGATGTAGCCGTGGGCGGTATCGAACTCTACGCCCAGGGCCTCGAGACCAAGAATGTGCATATCGATCTTGCGAGCACCCAGGTTGCAGCCGCCCGGCATGGCGATCTTGGCGCGATGGAAGCGGCCCAGCAAGGGTCCCATGACGGCGGTGGAAGCACGCATCTTGGCAACGAGCTCGTAGGGAGCCTCCCAAGAATCGACCTGAGAGGTATCAATCTCGAGCGTGTGCTCGTCGAGAACATCGATCGTAGCGCCCATGCCCTTGAGCACCTTGCCCATCACGTGGACATCGGAAATATCGGGCACGTTCTGCAGCGTCGTCTTGCCCGGCGCCAGAAGCGTTGCCGCCATGAGTTTGAGTGCGGAGTTCTTGGCGCCCGAAACGGGCACGGAGCCTCCGATGGCGTGGCCACCCTCAACGCGGATAATATCCAAGGTCTACCCTTTCAAAAAGCATGCCCGGGATGGCTGAGCCATCCCGGGCATGATGTGTTCGCAAATGGTCGAACGCTAAATCGTTTGACTATTGGGCAAGCTTGAGCTTACACCATGCGATTTCATTATAGAGGTAGGCGCGGCGTGCATCATCCTCCGACAAATTACCCAGCTTCTCTTCAAAACCTTGAATATCAGCTTTAAGCTTGTCGGTATCGACGGTCGCCAAATCGCAAGCGCGCTCGGCGAGAACGGTCACGACATCGTCCGCAACCTGGGCATAGCCGCCGGCCACGGCAAACGTGTGGTCGACAGTGCCCATGGCCTTATCGGAAACGCGAACGTAACCGCGGTCGATCGTGCAGATCTCGCTGGAGTGAGCAGGCAGGACGCCAAACTCGCCATCCGTGGACGGAATCGACACAAACGCAGCGTCGCCCTCATAGGCGCAGCTCACGGGGCACACGATGCGGATACGCATAACCTACTTCTCCCCCATCTTGCGGGCGCGCTCGCGCACGTCCTCAATCGTGGAAGCATAGCGGAAAGCCTGCTCGGGCAGGTCATCGGCCTTGCCGTCGACAATCTCGGCGAAGGAGCGGACGGTATCCTCGACGCGGACGTAGACACCGGGGTTGCCGGTGAACTTCTCGGCGACGTGGAAGGACTGCGAGAGGAACTGCTGGATCTTACGGGCACGGTTGACCGTAAGGCGCTGCTCCTCGGACAGCTCGTCCATACCCAGGATGGCGATGATGTCCTGAAGGTCGGAGTACTCCTGCAGGAGCTCCTGGACCTTGACGGCGACACGGTAGTGCTCCTCGCCGACGATCGAGGGATCGAGAGCGTCGGAGGAAGACGCGAGCGGGTCGATAGCCGGGAACAGGCCGAGCGACGAAATACTACGCGAAAGAACCGTGGTGGCATCGAGGTGCGTAAACGTCGTGGCAGGCGCCGGGTCGGTCAGGTCGTCTGCGGGGACGTAGACAGCCTGGACGGAGGTAATGGAGCCCGTCTTGGTCGAGGTAATGCGCTCCTGGAGGTCGCCCATCTCGGTTGCCAGCGTGGGCTGGTAACCAACGGCGGACGGCATACGGCCCAGCAGTGCGGAAACCTCGGAACCTGCCTGGGAGAAGCGGAAGATGTTGTCGATGAACAGCAGAACGTCCTGGCCACGATCACGGAAATACTCAGCGGTGGTAAGGCCGGCCAGACCGATGCGCAGACGCGCTCCGGGCGGCTCGTTCATCTGACCATAGACCAAGCAGGTCTTGTCGATAACGCCAGACTCGCTCATCTCGAGGAACAGGTCGGTGCCCTCGCGGGTACGCTCGCCGACGCCGGTGAACACCGAGGTGCCGCCGTGCTCCTGGGCGAGGTTGTTGATGAGCTCCTGAATCAGAACGGTCTTGCCGACGCCGGCGCCGCCGAACAGGCCTGTCTTGCCGCCACGGATGTAGGGCTCGAGCAGGTCGACGGCCTTGATGCCGGTCTCGAAGATCTCGGTCTTGGTGGTGAGCTCGTCGAAACGGGGCGCTGCATGGTGGATGGGGTAGAACTCCTCCACCTCGGGCATGGGCTTGCCGTCAACGGGCTTGCCCATGACGTTCCAAATACGGCCGAGCGTCTTGGGGCCAACGGGCATCTTCATGGGCTCACCGGTATCGGTGGCGATGAGGCCGCGCTGCAGGCCGTCGGTCGAGGACATGGCGACCGTGCGGACGACGCCGCCCGGAAGCTGGCTCTCGACCTCGAGGATCGTGCTCAGATGACCGATCGGGGTCTCGGCCTCGACCGTGAGCGCGTTGTAGATCGGGGGCACCGCGCCGTCAAACTTGACGTCGACGACAGGGCCGATGATTCGCACGATGCGACCATCACCGGCAGTCGTCTTCTTGGTGGCTTCCTCGACCGCAAGCTTTACGGTGTTATTAGCCATTACTGTTCCTCCAATGCTGAGGCTCCGCCGACGATCTCGTTAATCTCGGTCGTGATCGAAGCCTGGCGCACGCGACTATACGTGCGGGTAAGGGTCGAGATGATCGCGGTGGCGTTTTCCGTCGCGGAGTGCATGGCCTTGCGGCGTGCACCCTGCTCGGCAGCCGCCGAATCGATCAGGGCCTGGTAAATGACCGTCAGGATATAAGACGGCACAAGCTTGCCGAGAACATGCTCGGGAGAGGGCACGAACTCGAACGTGGACGAGATGCGCTTAGGGGCGTCGGTCTCGTTCTTACGCGGACCGTGGGCCATAGCGATCATCTCGGGGTCGAGCGGCAACAGATGCTCGACGCGAAGCTCCTGATCCACGCGGTTCTTGGCGTGGTGGTAAACAAGCTCGACACGGTCAAGCTCACCGGCACGATACGCATCGCAGATATGAGAGGAGATCATGCGGGCCTGATTGAAATCGGGCTCAGAGGAGTTGCCCTCAAAGTGCATGACGACGTTTGCGCGGTCACGGAAATACGTGGCCGGCTTGCGCCCACACGCGATGATCTCGCACTCGATGCCGTCGTTCGCCCAAGAAGCGGCGAGCTTTTCGGCCGTGCGCTCCACCGTCGTATTGAAACCGCCGGCAAGGCCGCGGTCCGAGGCAATAACGACAATCAGGCCATGCTTGACGCTCTCATGCTTCTGCAGCATGGGATCGGTGCCCGAACAGGAGGCGTCGCCGGCGACCGTCAACATGACGTCGGTCAGCGCCTCCTTATAGGGCTCGGCCTGCTTGGAGCGATCGAGGGCACGACGGATCTTGGCCGTAGAGACCATCTCCATCGTGCGCGTGATCTGCTTGGTCGTGGTAACCGAGGAGATTCGCTTCTTAATGTCGCGAAGATTGGCCATGGGGCTTAGTTCTCCTCTGATCCAGAAACATCCGAATGGTGCTTGGCCATGAACTGCTGCTTGAAGTCGCCGATGACGCGCAAGAGCTCAGCCTTGGTGTCATCATCGATCTTCTTGGCGCGAACCTTGTCGAGCAGCGAGCCAAAGCCATTGTCCATGTACTCGATGAGCTCGGCACGGAAAGGCAGCACGTCGGCGATCTCCAGGTCATCCAGGAAGCCCTCGTTGCCAGCGAACAGCGTAACGATCTGCTCGCCAACCTCAAACGGCTTGTAGCGCGGCTGCTTCAGGAGCTCGGTCATGCGGGCACCATGGGTCAGCTGCTTCTGAGTAGCCTCGTCGAGGTCGGAGCCGAACTGGGTAAAGCCAGCGAGCTCCTGATAGGAAGCGAGGTCCAGACGGAGGTTGCCGGCGACCTGCTTCATGGCCTTGGTCTGCGCATCGCCACCGACGCGGGACACGGAGATGCCCACGTCGACTGCCGGGCGCTGACCCTGGAAGAAGAGCTCGGACTGCAGGTAGATCTGACCATCGGTAATGGAAATGACGTTGGTCGGAATGTAGGCCGAGACGTCGCCGTCCTGGGTCTCGATGATCGGAAGAGCCGTCATGGAGCCGTAGCCGTTCTTCTTGGACATCTTGACGGCACGCTCGAGCAGACGAGAGTGCAGGTAGAAGATGTCGCCAGGATAGGCCTCGCGTCCGGGCGGACGATGCAGCGTCAGCGACATCTGACGGTAGGCCACGGCCTGCTTGGACAGGTCGTCGTAGATGACGAGCACATGGCCGCCGGGGTTGGTCTCGCTGGCGGGCTTGCCGTCCTCGCCGTTGTACATGAAGAACTCGCCGATAGCGGCACCGGCCATAGGCGCGATGTACTGCATAGGAGCGGAATCGGCAGCGGTTGCCGAAACGATGATGGTGTAGTCGAGCGCACCGTGCTGAGCGAGGGTCTCGCGGATGTTGGCAACCGTGGAGGCCTTCTGGCCGATGGCGACATAGATGCAGACCATGCCCTTGCCGCGCTGATTGAGGATAGCGTCGATGGCAATGGCGGTCTTACCGGTCTTACGGTCGCCGATGATGAGCTCACGCTGGCCACGGCCGATAGGCACCATAGAGTCGATGGCCAACAGGCCGGTCTGAACCGGCTCGCACACCGGGGTACGGTCGATGACGCCGGGGGCCTTGAACTCGATGGGGCGACGGTGCGTGGCGACGATGTCGCCCAGGCCGTCGATAGGCTGGCCGAGCGGATTGACGACGCGGCCGAGCATGGCACGGCTCACGGGGATATCCATAATGCGGCCAGTGGTGCGGCACTCGTCCCCTTCCTTAATGGAGTCGACGGCACCAAACAGAACGGCACCGACCTCGTCACGGTCAAGGTTCTGGGCAAGGCCGAAGACGGTCTCACCGGTATCGGAGCTCTTGAACTCCAGAAGCTCGCCTGCCATGGCGCTCTTGAGGCCGGAGACGCGCGCGATGCCGTCGCCTACCTCGTCGACCGTTGAAACCTCATGCGTATCGACCGTCGCGGAGAGGCTCGTGAGCTGCTCCTGCAGTTTCTTGGCGATATCCTGGGCATTGAGGGTTTCGGACATTAGGCTTCACCTCCGTACGAATTAGCAGAGTTTGCGAGGGTCTCCTGCGCGATGCGCAGCTGCGTCTTGACGGAAATGTCACGACGCTCGCCGCGGGCCTCGAGCACCAGGCCGCCCACGATAGACGGGTCGACCTGCTCGATAAGGAATACCTTGCGGCCGAAGTCCTGCTCGCATTTCTTAGTGATGGTTTGACGCAGCTCGTCGTCGAGCGGGATCGCCGTGGTGACGGTCACGCCCACTACATCCTCGTCTTCCTCGGCAACATACTTAAAGGCAGCTGCCACCTTGGGAAGAAGGTCGAGCTGGTCGCGCTTGGACATGGTGTCGAGCACGGCGATGATCTCGGGGCTGGCAGAAGCCAGGCGCTCGATCATCTCGAGGTCCTCGAACACATGGTTCTCGGCCTTAGCGGCTTCCAGAAGGGAGCGCGCGTAGGTCTCGAGCACCTTGTCCTGATAGCGGCTAGTCGGCATTCAGGCTACCTGCTTCCTGGATGTAGCGCTCGATGAGCTTCTTCTGCTCGGTCTCGTCCTCGAGTGCCTCGCCCACGATCTTGGTGGCGACGGCAACGGACAGGTCGGCGATGGAGCTCGCGGCACCGGCGTAGATGGACTTGCGCTCGTCCTCGACGGTCGTATGGGCCTTGGCGATGATCTCCTCGGCCTCCTTGTGAGCAGCCTCGATGATACGGGCGCGCTCGGACTCGGCGTCCTTACGGGCCTCGAGAACAATGTCAGCAGCCTGACGACGGGCGTCGGTGACGATCGAGTCGGACTCAGCGCGCTTGGCGATAGCCTCCTGCTTAGTCTTCTCGGCCTCGTCGAGGCTCTCCTCGATCTTCTTGCCGCGCTCCTCCATGGTTTTCATGATGCCCGGCAGGGCGACCTTGGCCAGCACGATCCAGATAATCAGGAAGGCGATAAGCGCCGGGATGAACTCCGCCATCTTAGGGATGAGGATGTCCGCACCGGCAGCGCCGTCCTCGGCGAACGCGGAAACCGGCATGAGCAGCGCGGCCGCGGACGCGGAGAGTGCGATCGCGCTCTTCTGGGATGAAAGATTCATACTTGACGCTCCGTGCTATTTAACGATCAGCGCGACAACGAAGCCGATCAGAGCCAGAGCCTCGCCGAAAGCGGAGCCCATGATGAAGACGGTGAACACGCGGCCCTGGACCTCAGGCTGACGGGCCATAGCACCCGTAGCACCCAGAGCAGACAGGCCGATAGCAAGACCAGCGCCGATAACACCGAGACCGTAACCGATAACTCCCACGATTCCTCCTTTGTCGTGCGTGTCTTATTTCACGCAGGATAACCTTTTTATAACTGCCGGGCTCCATGGGTACGGGCACCGGCGGTTTAACGAATTGCCTTACCTTTAAGGCGCGAACGGAAGACTACTCCTCCTCCGCGACCTCCTCTGCCTCGGAGACATACACGGCGGTAAGGACCGTGAAGACGTAAGCCTGGATGGCGCCGACCACAAGCTCGATCGCATAGATCAGGATGAGGATGGCAAGCCAGGCCAGCGAAGGCAGGGCGCCGACGGCGTGGGCCGCGGAAACCTGCTGAAGCAGCGGCTGCATGAACATGCTCGCCATGATGGCGAACGAGCCCATGACCACGTGTCCTGCGAACATGTTGCAGAACAGACGGACGGCGAGCGTGATGAGGCGCAGGAAAGTCGAGAAAAGCTCGACGACCCACACAAGCACGTTCATCGGGAAGCTCACGCCCTGCGGGGCGAGGCTCTTGATGTAGCCGATCACGCCGTGAGCCTTGCATCCGTAGTAGATGAAGTACACGAAGGCGAAGATGGCGAGCGCGGCGGTGGAGCCGATTGCGCCGGTGCCGGGCTTCATTCCCGGGATCAGGCCGATCATGTTATTGATCAGGATGAACAGGAAAAGCGAGCACAGGAACGGGAAGTGCTTCTTCCAGTTCTCACCCACGACACCCTTGCCGATATCGTTCTCGACGTACTCGATGATGTACTCGAAACCGTTGACGAAGAAGCCCTTGGGGACCAGGGTCTGCTTCTTCTTGAACACGGCCAGGACGATCAGGAGCACGATCGTGGAGACGATCAGCCAAAACGAGTACTGCGTGATGCCGCAGCTCAGATCGCCCACGACAGGGGTGGAGCTGAACTCGCTGACCAGATGATTAATCTCATCAGGCAGCTTTTCAAAAATTTCCACGACTTACCTTTCGACCTCATGAGGATCTCGCAGCGCCTTGGCGACGCGAACCGCGCAGGCGGCCATAAAGGCCACGAAGCCGATCGCCTCGCCCAGGAGGAACATGCGAAATGCCTCTCCGAACAACACAAACACAACCAAGGTAAAGACAAGCAACGCGATTGCCGAGACCGCGAGACTCACCATACCCTTGAGCATGTCCGCATTCTGCTTATCGTCAAGAACCGGCTTGAGCGTAAAGACAAAGGGAAGGAAGGCAATCGCGCCCGCGATGGCACCTGCAACGATAGCGAGCAGATCGGCTATCTGAAACACTGGCGTCCTCACTTTCCTTTTTTATCGCCTCACAGGACAGTTCCCGCCAAACATTGGTGACTATTGTACGAGCCAATCGCTAAAGTACAACCGAAAAAGCATCGGTTAATACGCACCTGTTCGTTTTCTTAAGACCTTCTTTATGCCGCAGGTACGGTAATACGTTTTTCTCGAACCCTGCAGGGCAAAACGTCCGTTAACAGGAGTGCGCGCGGTCGTCTTTTGTTCGACCGCGCGCACCATTTCTTCGTATTTTCGACGTTAGCCGGTATGGCCCAGAGATTACAGCGTGCCGTAGATGCGGTCGCCGGCGTCGCCCAGGCCGGGAACGATGTAGGCAGCTTCGTTGAGATGGTCGTCGATGGCGCAGGTATAGATATGCACATCGGGGTCCTTCTCAGTCAGCGACTTGAGGCCCTCGGGGGCCGCGACGATGCACAGCATGCGGATGTCCTTGACACCGCGCTCGCGCAGGTAGCTGATGGCCATCTCGGCCGAACCGCCCGTGGCGAGCATGGGGTCGACGACCAGGCAGATGCGCTGGTCGATATCCTTGGGCATCTTGCAGTAATACTCGTGCGGCTCGTGGGTGACCTCGTCGCGCTCCATGCCGATGTGGCCCACGCGAGCGGAGGGCACCAGGTCGAGGATGCCGTCGACCATGCCAAGGCCCGCACGCAGGATGGGCACGATGGCGAGTTTCTTGCCGGCGAGCTGTTTGAACGTGGCGGTAGTGATGGGGGTCTCGACTTCGACGTCTTCCATGGGCAGGTCGCGCATGGCCTCGTAGCCGTCAAAAAGTGCGAGCTCGCGCACAAGCTGGCGGAACTGGTTGGTGCCGGTGTTTTTGTCGCGCAGGATCGACAGCTTGTGCTGGACGAGCGGGTGGTCGACAAGCGTCACACGGGACGCGTCGTAGGTGACGGTCATGGGTTGATTGCCCCTTTCGTTGCGGCCGCAAAACGGCCTTGCTGACAAGGCGCGAAGCAATGTTGCCGCCGCACGCCATGCATTAGTTTAGCGGTTTGTTATATCGAGCAGCCCATCACAGCCCTACTGTGCGGTGCTGAGCGAGCGCCTGACTGCATCACGCCAGCCCGCAAGGTTTTGCTCGCGGCGCTCGGCGGACATGTGGGGAAGGAAGGTCCTAACGATCTGGGCATTTTGCTCCAGTTCTTCCAGGTCTTCCCAATAGCCGACGGCAAGACCCGCCAAGTACGCGGCACCGATTGCCGTGGTCTCCACCGTCTCGCATTGCAGCACGGGGATATCCAGCAGGTCGGCCTGGAATTGCATGATGAACTCGTTGCGTGAGGCGCCGCCATCGACGGACAGGCGCTCAATCGAAAGTCCCACGTCCTGCTCCATGGCGCGCAGCACGTCATAACTCTGGTAGGCCATGGACTCGCAGGCCGCACGCACAATGGTCGCGCGACTCGAGGCACCGGTCAGGCCGCACACGATACCGCGGGCACGCGGGTCCCACCAGGGAGCGCCCAGGCCAGCGAAGGCGGGGACGAAGTAGCAGCCCTCGTTGTCGTTGATCGAAGCGGCGAGTTGCGCGGACTCGCTCACACTCGAGATGATACCCATGTTGTTGCGCAGCCAGTTCATGGTTGAGCCGGCGGCAAAGATAGAACCCTCGAGCGCATAGCTGATCTTGCCGTCCGCGGCGATACCGATCGTGGAGACCAGACCGTTCTTGGATTCGACGACCTCGTCGCCGGTGTTCATGAGCATAAAGCAACCCGTGCCATAGGTGTTTTTGGTCTGGCCGGGATGGAAGCAGCAGTGGCCGAACAGCGACGCCTGCTGATCGCCCGCCACGCCCATGATGGGCGGCATGTTGGTCATGATGTCGCTCGCGACGCGGCCGTAGTCGCCCGAGCTCCAACGAACCTCGGGCATCATGGAACGTGGAACGTCAAAGAGCGCCAGCAGGTCGTCGTCCCAATCGAGCGTATGGATATTAAAGAGCGCCGTGCGGCTGGCATTGGTGTAGTCGGTGGCAAAGACCTGACTGCCGGTGAGGTTGTAGATGAGCCAGGTATCGATGGTGCCGAACATGAGGTCGCCCGCCGCCGCGCTCTCACGCGCACCGTCGACGTTGTCGAGGATCCACTGCACCTTGGAAGCCGAGAAATACGGATCGAGCGTGAGTCCCGTGCGGGAGCGCACCAGCTCTTCTGCGCCCCGCTCGACCAGCTCGTCGATCAGAGGTGCGGTGCGACGGCATTGCCACACGATGGCGTTATAGATGGGTTGGCCGCTTATGCGGTCCCACACCACCGTGGTCTCGCGCTGGTTGGAGATACCGATGGCGGCGATGCGGTCAGAATGGATGCCGCTCTTAAACTGGACCTCCATCATCACGCCGATCTGGCTGGCAAGCACCTCCATGGGGTCTTGCTCTATCCAACCGGGACGCGGGAAGCTAGTTTTGACGCTACGACGTGCCTGCGCGACGATGCAGCCGTACTCGTCGACGATGGTCGCAAGTACCGAGGTGGTGCCGCAGTCGAGCGCCATGATGTAGGAACCGCCAAAGTTAAACGAGGCATCTTCCATGCCCAGGCTGCCCAGATTCAACGACATCGCTTACACCTTTCTATTGCATCGGGTCGGACAGGACCCGTTCGATCTCTGATGCGGGAAGTGCGCCTTGGCGCAGGATCTGGAGCCCGCCGTGCTGGAACGACACGATGGTCGAGGCGTCGCGACACGGGGTCTCGCCGGCGTCGACGGCAACATCGACCCCCTCCAGGATGCGGTCCTCAACGGCGGCGAAGCTTGCCGGCGCGGGCGCGCCGTGCGTATTGGCGCTGGTGCAGGCAAGTGGACTGCCGCACGCGCGGATGAGCGCCTGCACCACGGGCGAGGCCGATGCGCGAAGGGCCACCGTGTCGTCGGCGGCGCGCATAAAGGTCGGCACGCAGGGGGCTGCCTTGACCACGATAGTCAGGGCGCCCGGCCAGCATCTTCGGGCAAGCGCGCGGGCCTCTTCGGGGATGTCCACGCCATAGCGGCCGAGCGCTTCGACGCCATCGACCAGCCAAGCAACGGTTTGTGTGAGTTCACGTTGCTTGAGAGTGAAGATACGTCGATAGCCGGTGCCAAGCGCAGGGACTGCGGCACCGTTGACGGCAGCCTGCGGATCGCGCGGCCACGATGGGAATTCGCTTGTATCTTGGGGCACGGCGTCCGAGAAGGCGTTGACTGCCACGGCGACACCGTAGACGGTCTCGGTCGGAATCAAGGCCAGGCCGCCGCGGCCGAGCACCTCGGCCGTGCGCTCGACGGCAAGCCGATGCGGCTCGCGCGTTCCCTCGTATACCCGATAGACCGTCTGCATGTGTATGCCAGCCCCTTACGCTCCGGTGCAAGTTTGTTTACTGTGGGGCATTCTCGCACGAAACATTCAACCTATTTGCCCAGAGCGCATGTTGGTTTGGTGAGCGGCTCTAGTAGTCGGTGAAAGTGAGGGGGTTAATTGAAGATTTTAGCGCGCAAGCGTAACGGTACGATCGGGAAACTCGATGCTTGCAACCAGTTTTCCGCCGAGGCTCTCTGCGTACCTGCTCAGCGTGTCGAGCCTCATCGAACCCAACTCCCCACGCTCGAGCTCGGATACACGTTTTTGAGAAACGCCCATCGACTGGGCGACCGACGCCTGTGTTAGATCTTTTAACCTGCGAATCTGAGCAAGCTTATAGGCTTCGATACGATCGCGAGTCCTCTCCTGCTCGGCGGTAATGGAGTCGCGTGTTATCCCACGAGATTCCATATACTCATGCAGTTCCATCTCGATCGAGCCTCCTTACGTGGCGACGGTATATTTGCTCGGCCCTTGGAATGTTGATCGCATACCAACCGTTCCATTTCGCCCTTGACGATCCCGCTCGCGACTTATCACCCGCCAATAGCAATACCGCCTGGCGCTTGGGGTCAAAGGCGAAGAGGATGCGAATCACCTGCCCACCACACGACGTCACTCTCAGCTCCTTTAAATGATGAAGCTTCGAGCCCTTTACGCGGTCAACCAGCGGACGACCAAGGCTGGGACCTTCCTTCTCGAGCACCAAAAGGTCTGCATAAATCTGCTTCAGCGTAGCTTCATCCTGCTCATCAAGCCAAGGTTCAATGTAATCAAGCACGATACGGTACCGATGCAGCTGATTTGACATACCTTTCTCCTTCTATAGTAGAAGTTTTACGGTATATTGCAAGGACAAACTTGCGCAAATGTCTATTTATTCAGCTTAAATACGCTGTTTGGGCTCGGTGACGATGGCTCGAACGATGCGAGGGCGATCGGTGAGGTCGTGGACGATACGCACGTCCGAAAGGCCTGCCTGGCGACAGAGCTCGGCCGCGGCATCGAGGGCGCCCTCGTAGAGCTCGCAGGCAAAGAGGCCGCCGGCGCGCAACATGTAGGGCGCCGCGTTGAGCAGGCGGCGGAAGATATCGAGGCCGTCGGCACCGCCCTCGAGCGCCAGATCGGGCTCAAAGTCCTTGACCTCGTGCGGCAGCGAGCGCATGACATCGGTGGGGATGTAGGGCGGGTTGGAGACGAGTACGTCAAAGGTGCCCCACTCTTCGCGGGGAATGGAGCTCACCAGGTTCGTGAGGCTGAAGGCGACCTCGTCGGACGTGAGGCCAAGCGCATCGCGGTTTTTGGTAGCAAGGTCGATGGCGCGCGGCTCGATATCGGTAGCAGTGCAGGTGACGTGGCCGCGACGCTCCCAGGCAAGCGAGAGCGAGATGCAGCCCGTGCCGCAGCCGACCTCGAGAACACGGGCAATGCGGGGCTCGGCTGGGGCAGATACGTTGGCCTCGGCGGCATTTTGCGCGGGAGTCGTCTGTTGGTCGTTGTCCTCAATGGCGATGCCGTATTCGTCGAGCTCGGGCTCGGGGGTTTCCACGGCCTCTGCTTCTGCCGCCCGCACGGCGGCTTCCTCGGCCTCGCGATCGGCAAGCTCCTCGGCATAGGCGCGGCTACCGAGCACGTCGCTACCCAGCGCAGCCTCATCGGCGGCCGTCAGGTTGGCAGCACGGCGCTCGGCGGTCGCGCGCTCGTCGGCCAGCGCCGCCTCGGCTTTGCGAGCCTGTTCGACCTCATCGTTCCAAGGCAGCTCCACGCGCTGGCGGGCGGCGGCCTCGGGGCTCAGCACCTCGGCATCCAGGTAGTTCAGGACTTCTTCGACGAGCATCTCGGTCTCGGGGCGCGGGATGAGCACGCCAGGGGCACACGCGACGTCGATCATGCGAAACTGCGTGCTACCGGTGATGTACTGCAGCGGCTCGCCCTTCGCGCGACGGACGACGGCCGCGTGCATGGTCTCGAGCTGCGCTGCGTCGAGCGTCTCGTCCATGCGCATATATAAGTCGATGCGCGCCAGACCCGTAGCTGCGCACAGCAGCCACTCGGCAGAAAGACGGGGGTGCTCCTCGCCGCGCTCGGCCAGGTACTCCTTGGTCCACTCGAGACAACGCTTGATGGTCCAGATCTCGTTTGCCATGGGGTCCTCCCCTCTTAAGCGCCGGGCGGCGCGCGAATGTCGGAGCAGATTGTAAGCGAGGGCGGCACGCGACAAGGGACGATTGGAAGCGATTATCGAGAATCAGCCCAGAATTTTGCTTGGAGCCCGCCTAGAGTGTTCATTCGTCGACGTCTAAATCTGCATCCGTCAAGCTTTTGGCAAGGTTGCCCCAAAACTGACCAATATCTAACCAAACGCTTGCCACATCACTTGACGAGCGACGCACCAAAAAGGGCCCCGCGACTTCTTGGACGATTTTTTGCGCAATATTTTCAATAGCAGATGCACACCGTTAATTGCTTTAAGCAAGCAAACAGCCTAAAGGCCATCAAAACCGATTGAATAACACCTCAAAGCAATAAGCCCAACCTAGCCGTTTAAGAACGTCCCCAATGGCTACCTCTAAGACGCCGCAGGTTGAGCATAAGTCAGCGAAAACGCCCCTAAGCGAGCAAGGTGACGTGAAAGAGGAGGGAAGCGTACTTCGGTACGCGACCGACGATTGAACGTCAGATTGCCGCTTAGGGGCGTTTGCAGCGTCGAGCCGTTACGCGGTTTGGTAAAACCGCGTAACCTACACAGCCTGTGCCAGCTTCTCGGCTCGCTCGGCGGCGGCAAGTGCCTCGATGACGGTGCCGAGCTGATCGCCCAGAAGGACGCCGTTGTAGGTGGAGTTGAAGCCGATACGGTGATCGGTCACGCGGTCCTGGGGCTGGTTGTACGTACGAATCTTCTCGGAACGGTTGCCGTGGCCAATCTGGCTCTGGCGCTCGGCACCCAGCTCGGCCTGCTGCTTCTCGAGTTCCATCTCGTACAGACGGGCACGCAGCATCTGCATGCAGACCTCGCGGTTCTGGATCTGGGAGCGCTGCTCCTGCGACTGCACCACGGTGTTGGTGGGCAGGTGGGTGATGCGCACGGCGGAGTAGGTGGTGTTAACGCACTGACCACCAGGGCCGGAGGCACAGTAGGTATCGATGCGCAGATCGGACTGGTTGATCTGGACGTCGATCTCCTCGGCCTCGGGAAGCACGGCGACGGTTGCCGTGGAGGTCTGGATACGGCCCTGGGACTCGGTCTTGGGAACGCGCTGGACGCGGTGCACGCCGGACTCGAACTTCATGACGGAGTAGACGCGGTCGCCCTCGACCTTGAACTCGATGGACTTAAAGCCGCCGGCCTCGCTGGGGCTGGAGTCGAGCACGGTGGTCTTCCAGCCGCGCGACTCGCAGAAGCGCTGGTACATCTTGTACAGATCGCCGGCAAAGATGGCTGCCTCGTCGCCACCGGCGGCGGAACGGATCTCGACGATGGTGTTCTTGTCGTCGTTGGGGTCGCTCGGGATGAGCATGTACTTAATGTCTTCCTCGAGCTGGGGAAGCTTGGCCTCGTTCTCGGAGATGTCCATCTGGAGCATCTCCTTCTCATCGGCATCGGTGGTATCGTGCAGCATTTCCTTGGCAGCCTCGATGTCATCGAGCGCGCCGATGTACTCGCGCGAGGCGGCAATGAGGTCGGACTGGTGCGCGTACTCCTTGTTGAGACGCGTGAACTCCTTGATATCGGAGGCGACGGCCGGGTCGGAGAGCTTCTTCTCGAGCTCCTCGTAGGCCTTGATGATCTTTTCGAGCTTGTCGCGCATGGCGGGACTCCTTTATATGCGTGAAGGTGAAAATCGGCAGAGTTGATGGGGCGCGCGGCGCCACTGCGGGGGTAAGCCCGGCTAGAACATGTCGATCTTCAGATACATGCGCATCCCTTCGCGTATGGGGGTACATAGTTGCGGTCTAACCCATACATGATAGCGTGCGCAGGCAAACCTGCATATAACCCGCACGGAATGATTGGCGCAAACAAAGCTGACGTTAGATAACGATACTTTTGAAAACACTGGAAAATCAAGGTTTTTCGAGCGACGGACAAGCAGGGTATTGTACTAAAAACTGAATACGACGCAGAAGCGGCGTTTCTTACTCTCTACATGGGAGAACAGGAACGCCGCTTTTTTATGCCCTTTGTTACGCAGTAGGGGCAGAAAAAGCCTTGCTACAAGCGATTTTGCGGGCGCGTATCTGGCGCGGCAAGGGATTTATACCTTATCCCCCGAAACCGCGCTTCTACTGCGTAACAAATCCACAGCAAAAGGAGTGATTTACTATGGCAGTTTTCAGAGTGGAACGGAACAAGGGCTACACCGTAATGAGCAACCACCACCTACGCAACAAGGAGCTTTCCTTAAAGGCAAAAGGGCTGTTGTCGCAAATGCTGTCACTCCCCGAAGATTGGGACTACACCTTGAAAGGCTTATCCCTTATCAACCGGGAGAAGATAGACGCTATCCGCGAAGCCATTAAGGAGCTTGAACGCGCCGGGTATATCGTTCGGTCAAGGGAGCGCGACGAGAAAGGACGCTTGCGGGGCGCGGACTATGTGATATTCGAGCAGCCGCAGCCGCCTACGCCGGATTTACCTACATTGGAAAATCCAACATTGGATAATCCAAC
>JAGZUC010000053.1 GCA_018380195.1 Collinsella sp.
GGAGGGCCTGGACCTTCTCGTCGTGCCCTCCGCCGAGCTCTCCCGCGGCCGCGGCGGCCCGCGCTGCATGAGCATGCCCTTCTGGCGCGAGGACCTCTAGGGTCTTCAAGGACCCGTACAGGTCTTGATACATACATCTAGCTGCCATTAGATGTCTCCCATTGGGGCGGTGCGGGTTTTCGCACCGCCCCAATCTTGTATGAGGAACGTCAACACGATTGGATGACTGCTTTTGTAAGGAGCTTGGCCATGGACATCAAGACGATTGGCGTTGAGGAATGGCTCAACGTTTGGGAGAAGAGCGCCACGTGGGACATCGCCCAGTCGACGATCTCGTCGCTCACCATGGGCGAGCTGCGCGCGCTCGATGAGCAGGACGGCGCCACGTTCTACGAGCGCCTGGACCGCGAGAAGATGAACTACGGCTGGATCGAGGGCTCGCCGGAGTTTAAGGCCGAGGTTGCCAAGCTGTATCGTCGCGAGGTCAATCCCGATCACATTCTGCAGACCAATGGCTGCACGGGCGCTAACCTCAACGCCATCATGGCTGTGGTCGAGCCCGGCGACCACGTTATCGCCGAGTGGCCCACCTACGCGCCACTCTACGAGATTCCGCGCACGCTGGGCGCCGAGGTTGATTATTGGAAGCTACGCGAGGAACTCGGCTGGAAGCCCGATATCGGGGAACTCAAGCGCTTGGTGCGCCCCAACACCAAGCTCATCTGCATCAACAACGCATCGAACCCCATCGGTGCGGTGCTTGATGCCGATATGCTCGGCCAGATTGCCGAGATCGCCCGTTCGGTGGGCGCCTACGTGCTGTGTGACGAGGTGTATCTGCCGCTCGAGAACACTGAGTCCTTTATGTCGATGGTCGACGTGTACGAGAGGGCCATTGTCACCAACTCGTTGTCGAAGACCTATTCGACGCCTGCGGCCCGCGTGGGCTGGGTCGTGGGCGACGAAGAGGTGTCCAACCGCATCCGTACCTATCGCGATTACACCATGATCTGCGGCGGCGTGTTCAACGATGCCCTGGCGACCTATGTGCTTGAACACAAGGATAAGATTCTCGAGCGCAATCGCAAGATCGTGTTTGGCAACCGCGATATCGCGCAGGCTTGGATCGATACGCAGCATCGCGTTTCCTGGACGGCCCCGCAGGGCGTGTCCACCTCGTTTATCCAGCTGGATATTCCCGAGGATGACGAGGAGTTCTGCAGGCGCCTGCTGTCCGAGAGGGGAGTGCTGCTGGTCCCCGGTAGCCGTTTTGAGCTTCCCTGCGGCGCACGCCTGGGCTACTGCGCGAGCGAGGACGTTCTGCGCGAGGGCCTGAGGCTTTTGGGCGAGGCACTGGCGGAGTTTGATCGCTAGGATTCCGATGATCTTCGAGGGCCTTATCAAAATTGGCCGAAGATAATCGAAAACGGACCCGTTTCCCTAGGGGAAGCGGGCCTGTTTTTCTATACCGAGAAGTCAAGTTGTTACAAATGAGGCAGTATGGCGAGCCGATATCCGCTGGGCCTTATACTGAGCTTCCGGTGAACGGTATCAAGCGTCTGGTAAACGGTAATTTGTTTACCAGAAATGAATAGGACAAACTTTTTTCTGAATAAAAATGAAAATGGTTGAGACGCAGTACGAACCGCTAATTCTATTCATAGCTTTATTGGAAATATGCAATATGAGGGTGGTTTAACAAAGTTTAGTTCCAATTGATTTTTGGATTGAAAACGCGTTTAAGCACGTAAATACACTTTATTAAATCAAAGTGTGCCATGCGTGAAGTATATGTGTATGCCGTTCACCCCTCATATAAAACCGTTCGGGGGCGAGGTGGAAGTATGAACTGATTTTGGATATAAATATGTCGTCAGCAATAACGCCTCACACGGAGGGGCGCTAACGAATCGGCCCTGACAGGGGCCCGAAAGAAAGGTAGGAGGCCATGACGAAAGGTCTGCACGTGCCTTCCGAGATCGGCAAGCTCAGGAAGGTCTGCCTGCACCGTCCCGGCGACGAG
>JAGZUC010000054.1 GCA_018380195.1 Collinsella sp.
CCACGGCACCCTCGAGCTCGTGGAGCCCGGCGTCCCCGTGTTCCTGTTCATGGGCGAGGACGAGAACCGCAAGCTCGACGAGCGCGTCCGCGCGTTCCTGACCCGCGGCGTGACCGGCGACACCGACATCAACATCATCGACACCGCCGAGTTCGCCATCCCCGGCCTTGACGACGAGTTCCGCGTCATCGTCTCCCCGTGGATTCTGACGGTGCTCGTGACCGACCGTCTGGCTCGCTACTACGAGACGGTCACCAAGCACAACCTCAAGTATCGTCGCTACTATCACCAGTTCGACTACTAAAGAAAACGGGTGCGGGAACGTGCCGGGCTATTGAGAGGAACACAGAATGAGACAGTACATCATCGCCAGCCATGCGCACTTCGCTACCGGCATCAAGGAGAGCGTCGAGCTGCTCTCGGGCGCTCGCGACAACGTCCACGATCTTTCAATGTTCGTCGATGACCGCATGGACGTGGCCGAGGAGGCCCAAAAACTGCTGGCAGGCATGGCTGCCGACGATGATGTCGTTGTCTGCACCGACCTCTTTGGCGGCAGCGTCAACAACGAGTTCACCAAGATCGTCCAGACGCGTCCCCGCACGTACCTCGTTACCAACATGAACCTTCCTCTGCTCATCCAGCTGCTGTTCTCTGACGAGTCGGCGCCGGTTGAAGAGACGATTCGCGCCATCGTCGCTGCGGACGATACGCGCGTGAAGTTCGTCAACGATCTTTTGGTCGATGACGACGAGGAAGAAGAGTTCTAATCCGTAGCACCTACTGACACGCCGTAAGACGGCACAAGACCTTTGGGGGGTCACATTATGATTCAGCTACTTCGCGTTGACCATCGCCTGCTTCATGGCCAGGTCGCGGTCTCTTGGGTTCAGGGCCTCGGCTCCAACTGCATCTTCTGCGTGGGCGATAAGGTCGCCAACGACCCGGTGTGGAAGACGACGCTCAAGATGGGCAAGCCTGCCGGCTGCAAGCTCGTCATCAAGGATATGGCGAATGCCATCGAGGCTATCAACTCGGGCGTGACCGACAAGTACAAGATGATCATCTGCGTTGCCACCATCGCTGAGGCAAAGCAGCTTGTTGAGGGCTGCCCGCAGATTAAGTCGGTCAACCTGGGCAACACCAAGCCCAAGGACGAGAAGCGCCCCGATGCTCGTCAGGTCTCTCGTCAGATCTTCCTGACCGCAGCCGAGGAAGCCGATGTGCGCGAGATGCTGGATCGTGGCGTTGAGGTCGAGATTCGACCCCTGGCCGATGACCCCAAGGTTGACTGCGCCAGCGTGCTCTAGGCGTTTGAATTCGAAGAGTCTGAGCTCTTCGTAGTGTCCTATTAGGAAAGGGGGATGTATGCTTGCCCAAGCAATCCTCATCGGACTTATCGCCGCATTTGGTAAGTTCGACTGCCAGCTCGGTACGCTCTATGCGTTCCGCCCCATCGTCCTGTGCCCGCTCGTGGGTCTGGTGCTGGGGGACCTGCAGTCCGGCCTCGCGATCGGTGCGAGTCTGGAGCTGCTGTTCATGGGCTCGATCTCCATCGGCGCCTACGTGCCGCCTGATGAGACGATCGGCGGCGTGCTCGCCTGCGCCTTCGCTATCCAGCTGGGCCAGAGCACCGAGGCAGCCATCGCGCTTGCCATGCCCATCGCCACGCTGTGCCTTGCCATCAAGAACATCCTCAACGCCGCCCTGCCGATCCTGGTTGACCGCGCTGATGTCTTCTCCGGCCAGGGCAACCTTAAGGGTGTCTATGCGATGCACTTCCTGATCGGTTTAACCGGCATCATCATGGCGTTCCTGCTGTGCTCGCTGTCGTTCTATCTGGGTGCTGACGCTATCCAGAGCGTGCTCGACTTTATCCCCGACTTTGTTCTTGCTGGCTTTGGCGTTGCCGCCAACATCCTGCCGGCCATGGGCTTCGCCATGCTCGGCCGCCTGGTGCTCACCAAGCAGCTCGTGCCCTTCTACTTCCTGGGCTTCCTG
>JAGZUC010000055.1 GCA_018380195.1 Collinsella sp.
CAGGAAGCCCAGGAAGTAGAAGGGCACGAGCTGCTTGGTGAGCACCAGGCGGCCGAGCATGGCGAAGCCCATGGCCGGCAGGATGTTGGCGGCAACGCCGCAACCGTCGATGATGAAGGGCGGGATGAAGTCGAGCAGGCCCTGGATGGCGTCGGAACCCAAATAGAAGGCGCCGCCGCACAGCAGGAAGTACTCGACGCAGCCCCAGATTCCAATTCCCCAATGAACGGCGTAGATGCCTTTGAGGTTTCCCTTGAGGGCGAACTTGTCTGCCATATCGACAAACACAGGGAACAAGGCATTGGTAATGTTGCCGATCGTCAGCGCAAGGACGGCGATGGGCATGGCGAGCGCGATGGCCGTCTCGGTACCCTGACCGAGCTGAATGGCAAACGCGCAGGCGAGCACGCCGCCGACGGTTTCGTTAGGCGGTACGTAGGCGCCGATGGAGATCGAGCCCATGAACAGCAACTCCAGGCTGGCGCCAACGGCAAGGCCGGTCTGCAGGTCCCCCAGCACCAGGCCCACGAGCGGGCACAGGACGATGGGGCGGAACGCGTAGAGGGTGCCGAGCTGGTAGTCGAGACATCCAAACGCTCCGACTAAGCCGACGAGGATTGCTTGGACAAGCATAATTCCTCCCAATAAGGAATCTCGAACCGTCGTCACTCCCGTCGCGCGCGTTGTTGATATCAATTCCGGGAGTTCGATTCCACGGCTCGAAGCGTACCTGGTGTGCTGCTAACACCCATGCCAGGCACAAATGATTTGATACCAATTATAGGTATGCAGGTCCTCACTATTTAATACCACTCGCTCAGCGGGGTGTTTTTTACCGTAAACGGCAGACGTATCCCATCAGGCGCGCTCTTTGTTTCGATGGCGGACAAGCGCCACCAGAAAGCCATCGCCAAAGGCATCGTATGCCAAGTTGCCTACAATCACCAAAACGATAATCGCCGCGCCCAAAAACTCGTTCCAGCGAAAGACCTCGCCAAAGAGGAGCGCCGACCAGCAGGGAGCGAGCACGACCTCGCTCATGCAAACCAAGTTGGCCGCAAACGCGTTAGTGCGCGCAATCCCCTTGGCATATAGCACGCTCGCAAGGCCACTGCAAAAAAGGCCATGCACCAGCATGAGCCCCCACTCAAATGGTCTCACGGAGTCTAGGGCGCCAGCAAAATAGACGATCGGCAGCATCGAGATACCGCAGGAGATGAGCGAGGACACCATGGGCGACGCATCGGGGCGAGAGTTCAAAAAGAAACACAGCCCAAAGGTGGCGCCCGAAATGACGGCAAGCAGGTTGCCGAGCATGCCCTCGGCACTCAAATCACCTAAAAAGAAAAGTCCCATACCCGTAAAAGCAACCACCACGGAGGCAATCTTCGCAGGCGAGGGCAACGTGCGAGTTGCGAGCGATTGATACACGATAACGAAAATCATCGAGGTGTACTGCAGGACGATCGCGTTGCCGACCGTCGTGAGCTGGTTGGCAAAGTTAAACGTGGTGCCCGTCACGAAGTTGCAGACGGCCACAAGGACAATAAGACGGCTGACGCGGAGGACAGGCCTGCCGACGAGCAGGATAAAGAGCGCCATAAATATTGCCGTGACGGCACCAATCAAAAGAGCTGACTGCGAATTTGCGTGAACGAGGATGCCGATAAAACTCCACAGGAGCGCCGTGCCAAATAGATACATCGCCCCGCTCACGCCATTATCGGGTGGATTGTCAGATCGAATCACGAAGCACCTCCAGCTAGCTTTCGGTAATAAAAAACGGCGACCGCAATGGGTCGCCGTTTCCCTTGGGGGCAGAATAGAACGCAGGAACCTACGCCAGCACGCCGAAGAACGCGCCGATGATGCCCACGACCATGGTGGCCACGATCAGCACCATGGGGTTGATCTTCTTGGACAGCAGCCAGTAGTAC
>JAGZUC010000004.1 GCA_018380195.1 Collinsella sp.
GACGAGATAGTCGAGAAGCGCGGCCTCAAGAAGGAGTAACATCGGGACTTGCAGCGACGGACCTCAGGACACTCTTACACCACGTCTGCGCGCGCGACCACACGAAAAGGGCGAAACCACGGCTTCGGCAGCCCCTGTGGGCAAAAAATGCCAAATATGAGTACTGTCACAAATTTAGTGGCAGCAAATTGCACTGTTCCGGGCGCCGGGAATCCTCACCTGTCCAAAAACTGAGTCTAGTAATTCCCCATACGTCCAATAAAATTGGCTCTTTAACGATATTACTTATCGCTAAAGAGCCAAAATGATCTCAAACATATGTGACTAACTTGGCAACAGTACTCATATTTGGCATTTTTTGACCACGGGGTATCTAACCAACCCCCTAAACAGCCTCCAAACGCCTATTTTACCGCGCGCTCAGCCGCCTCGATCACGTGCTTGGCGAGAATTGCTGTCGTCACGGCGCCCACGCCACCCGGCACGGGGGTGATTGCGCCAACAACCGGCTCCGCGGCATCAAAATCGACGTCGCCGACCAGCTTGCCAGCGGCTTCGTCCCAATTAATGCCAACATCGATAATCGCCTGGTCCTCGCGGACCGCATCTACGCCAATCGTGCGCGCGCGTCCAACGGCGGCAACCACAATGTCGGCAGCACAGCACTCGGCGGCAAGATCGCGCGTATGCGTATGGCACGTCGTCACGGTTGCGTTGCGCGCCGTAAGCATGGCGGCAACGGGGCGGCCAATTACCAGTGAGCGTCCGACCACGGCAACTTTGGCGCCGTCCAGCTCAACGCCGTAATGATCCAGCAAAGCAAGCACGGCTTCAGCTGTGCAGGGGGCAAAACCCTCGCCGCGCCCCGAAAGCGTGGTGAGCAGCGAAGCCGGCGTCATGGAGTCAACGTCCTTGGCGGGATCGAGCGCTGCGGTGACGGCGTTCTCGTCAAGGCCGGCGGGCAGCGGGCGAAACATCAGACAGCCATGAACAGCCGAGTCGGCATTGATGTCCTCGATGGCCGTCAACAGCTCGTCTTGCGAAACACCGGCAGGAAGCAACACGCGACGCGCCTCGATGCCAACCTTTTCGCAGCGTTTAAGGGCGCCGCGCTCGTAGGATAGGTCGTCCTCGCGTTCACCCACACGCACGATAGCAAGCGTCGGAACAACACCGCGTTCGCGCAGCGCAGCGCAGCGGGCAGCGAGCTCCTCAGTCAAAGCGCGGGCGACGGGAGCACCCTTCAGTAGCTCAGCCATGGCTATCCCCTCTTTCTTGCAGCGTCGGAGGCGCGGCGCGCCAGCGCATCGGCGCGCGGCAACCATGTGTCGAGCAACTCATCGCACGCCGCCTCGAGTTCCTCGGCGCGCGCCCGGTCTTTCATAGATGTGGTGTTGGCAAAGAGCGTCAGGCTCGCGCCCTGCATGGCAGCGCGGCAGAATACGGCACCGCACGCCACGTCGGACAGCAACTGGCGCGAGCCTTTGTCTGCCATGTCCTCGAGCAGCGCCAGCGCGCGCCCGCAGGCATCCATGATCCGATACGGCGGCATGGCCGCCACGTGCAACGCGTCCTGAATCGCAGCCGGTCGAGCCGGGTCCTCGCGCGGAATACCGTATGCCGCAGACACCTGGCC
This sequence comes from Collinsella sp., assembly GCA_018380195.1. Classification (GTDB taxonomy): domain Bacteria; phylum Actinomycetota; class Coriobacteriia; order Coriobacteriales; family Coriobacteriaceae; genus Collinsella. Next base: position 1,637 of record JAGZUC010000004.1, read on the forward strand.
GTACGCACGCACATCCTCGGCAACCAGGCCCACTAGTTCCTGCGCCAACTCGTCTGCCTGGGCAAACGCACGCGTCAGGTCATCCGCACGATCAGCAAGCGCGGGATTGGTCACACCGTAGCGGGCAACCATTCCGCACAGCGAGGCGCCCAGCGCGCCCACAAAAGCGCTCGCGCTGCCACCACCGGGAACTGGCTCGCGCGCGGCCAGCGCCTCGGCAAAACCGCGACAGGTTTTATCCATCATCTCTTGGCTCATACGCACACGCACCTTCAAGTCATATATATCGGTCGGGCGGCCGACGTCGGCCGACCGCATCGATCACGTAATGGTGCTAAGTCTAGCCCATAAGTACGCGAGCGTCAGCGCACCTGGCCATCGCGGATTTCTATGGCACACGATAGGCCATGTCAACGCAAACATGGGACACATGGCCCACCTTTCGAGACTCCCGAGCAGCACAAGCTGGGGCATATCTATAAGTAAGGAACCCGTTGGGGAACGGCCGCGCAACGGCCACAAGCGATGAACGGAGGCATAAGTCGCACAGTACACAGAGACATCCGCCGCCAGCGCAATCAGTACCCCAACAGCATGCGGCGCCGTGATGTCATCAGCAGACAGGGAGGACGCCACCATGATGAAAAAGACCCTATCAATCCTTTCCCTTTGCATCGCCCTCTTTGCCGCGCTCGCCCTTGTGGGCTGCGGCGGGAGCGCATCGGGCGGCGGCAGCGCCCCCAAGAGCGAGAGCAAGGAAAAGGCCCCCGTCGCCAAGAAGACCGACTACATCTGGTTTAAGGTCGAGATGCCCGAGGGCGTCGGCGTAAGCGACTCTGCCGGCAAGAATGCCGACAGGGTCCAGCTCACCTTCCCCGAAGACGAGAACGCCTCGGCCGATCGCTTTATCCCCGTTTGGAAAAAAGCGCTGACGGCCGAGGAATCCCACGCCGACCAGGCGGAAAAGAAGGGGGATACGTTCCAGTGGAAAGATGGCGGGTCCGTCGAGTATAACGGCAGGACGTGGCTCGTCGGAACATACGAGGACAACAGCGGCATCTCAACCATGCTTTTTACCGATGTTGAGCCGGGAAGCGTCTACGTCCTCATCTCGAACTTCGACCAGCACAAGAAAGAAGCCGAGGCACTCCTCAACTCCATCGAGTTCCCCGATGACATGGAAGAGGCAGTTTCCGAGGCACGCGAAGTCGAGATTTCGAGCATCGAGATCAAGTAACGGGACACCCGCACGCGCCTACGCGCACCCGCGCACATGCGCCCCATTAAAACAACGGGCGCCCAACCCGGGGAGGGCCGACAGCACCAGCCCTCCCCTCTTTTGCGCCCGAACATATTGCCACTTAACGGCGCAAATCCGGCCCTCAGAATGGGACACATGGCCCACCCTAGCGAGCCGTCCACGCGTACAGTAAAGACAGGTAATCCATAGGCGGTTACAGATCGAGGAGGACACGACCATGAAAAAGAAGGCCTTTGCGATTCTCACCCTCTGCATCAGTCTCTTTGCCGCAGTTGCCCTGGTGGGCTGCGGTGGCAGCGGAGACGCTACCGGAAGTGGCGGTGGCGGCGGGGCAGAAAAGCCAGCCGTGGATATGAGGACCGACTTCATTTGGTTTAAGGTCGAGGTTCCCGAGGGCGTCGAGATTACCGACGTTGCCGGCGACACCGCCGACAGGGCCCAGTTTAAGTTCACCGAGAGCGAGCACGCCAGCGATCGCTTCATCCCCGTCTTCGATCCTGACAAGAACGCCGACGAGCTGTTCGACTACGAGGCAAAGTGGAATGCCAGCTTTGAGTGGACCGAGAATGACCCCGTCAAGTACAACGGCAAGACTTGGCGCAACGCTTCCTATACACACTCGGGCGGCGTAACGACCGAATACTTCACCGACGTTGACGGCGGCAGTGTGTATGTGCGTATCGACAACGTCGAGGAGCACAAGGACGCCGTCGAGACCATGATGAAGTCTCTGGAATTTGCCGACGACATCGCCGAGGCCAAGACCGAGGCCATGGACGTCAAGCTCGACGATATCGAGATCAAGCGCTAAGCGACTGGCGAGCGCAACGGGAAACACGGTCGCAGTGCAAACAAACGACGGTACCCCAGCGCTTCGTACCCAGGGAGGGCCGGTAAACCGACCCTCCCTTTCTTATGTCTGTAGCCGACGAACGCGAGGATGCCGGACGCCGGAACCGCCCCAAATGTGGCAACAGTACGAAAACGACAAACACCCCAACACGTCCGCCCACCGATTTATTGCGCCGCGCAGACAATTAAACCAGCATCTTTAAACATCTGGGCAGTATAGTGACCAAAACTATCGCATAACCGCACTCTGCGAATGGAGAAGTTATGACCGAACACCATGCCATCAGCCGCCGAGCGTTTACGCTGGGCCTAGGGCTTGCGGCGTTGTCACCACTTGCAAGCCTGCCCGAAACCGCAGCGCCGGGCATTCCCCTGCGAGCGGCATTTGCAGACAACACACCCGCACCGTCGGACAGCCTCCACAATTTCGTCATTCGCCTTCGCCCCGCGGGCTATTTTCGCACCGCGAGCGTCAACCAAGACGGCAACGTTCGCGGCAACGTCTGTCACCTGTTTAACGACGGCACGTCCAGCAAGCTCATCCTTGAGAACGTAACGACCAAGAATGACGATACAAACTGGTACGCCATCCGCACCTTGCTCAATTTCGAAGAGCATAAAAAGACGGGCTACAGCATTTGGTCGGTCGACGACGACTCGGACAAAGATGGAAAGGTCATCCACGTATGGGGCGGCGAGTATGACAACAAGCCCAGCCGCGCTTTTGCGTTCGAGCGTCAATCAAACGGAACCTACATCATCCGAGACCGCACGGTCGAGAAAGAAACCGAGAAAAAAGACATTAAGTACCTGGCAATAGAATCGAACGGCAAAGACCAGGACAACAATAAGATCTGCCATAAGAGTAAGAGCATTCCGTGGGAGCTCGAACTTATCGGTTACGACATGAAAAAGAACGATGCCACGGTTAGCAGCCTCGACTGGATCACGTACAGCAGCTACGTCGACGGACCATGTTGGATGAAATACGTCGACGACAACAAGTTCCTCGACGAGCTGAGCATCCCGGGTACGCACGATTCGGGCACCTGCAGCGTGGACAACGACACTGAGCCCCAATCCTCGCAAGTAAAATGCCAGCAGGATTACATTCCCACGCAGTTGCTCGAAGGCATTCGCTATTTCGATATCCGGCTCGGAAAGGGCGATGACCCCGGCATCGACCACGGGATTTTCTACCTACTCAAAAAAGACGGGAACTATCTGCATCTCTCCGATGTCATCGGGTACTTCAAAACGTTTTTGAACGAAAACCCGTCAGAAGCGCTCATCATGCTCGCATCGCGCGGCAACGATGAGGCTACCGACGAAAGCATAACGACGGCCTTCGCCAAGGTTATGGCCGATAACCCCAACCTGTTCTACACGTCGAGCCACGTCCCCACGCTGGGCGAGGTGCGCGGAAAGATCGTCCTGCTGCGTCGATTTGGGCTCGCCGGCAACAGCGTAAGCGGCCACACGTGGGGCCTCGACCTCACCCAATGGGATGACAAGATCAAGGCGCATTCCGGGCAGTCGATGTGTCTCGTCCAAGACGCGCGGGGATTTGAAGCCATAGGGGAAACGGGCAATGAAGAGCCCTATTGCACCAAGGTATACGCCCAGGACAAGTACAAACTCACGGGAACCGACAAGCTCAGCTGGGTCGATAATGCGCTGAAGGAAACGACCGGGCGCACGTGCAACAAGGTGGACGTCGTGGACGATGCCGGGGCCGAGGTGCAAGTCCAGGAGCGTTGCTGGTCTATCAACTACACCAGCTGCACGGGCTTGTCGCACGGAGGCAATCCTTTTACCTCGGCACGAGTAGTCAACGAGCATCTGTACAAGAGCCCGTACATCAATCCCAGCGGCACCGAGGATACAAAGTCAGATTACCTCAAGCACATTGGCATCATCGCATCCGACTTTGTTGATGCGGCGCTGGCCCGGAGCATCTACCAGCGCAATTACAATTACGATACGAAGCACACGCAGTCGGCTTCGTGCTGCCTCCCGACCCGCATGCGCATGACGTACGGCGACTCGCTGAGCGATGCCTCGCTCCAGGATGGCAAGACCGTTGGCGAGGGCCATTTCCGCCTTGTCGACAGCAGCAACGTACTCAACGTGGCGGCTTCGGGCCATGCGTTTACCATCGAATACGTGGATGTCGACGCCTTGGGCAACGAGACCGTTACGGGGCTGCAGGGATCCGTGCCCATCGATATCGATCCGCGCGCACTGACACCCCACTTTGAGGGGCTCGAAGGCCTTAAGGCCGGCGAAGACGTGCGCGCCAAGATTGCGGCATCACTCGAGGGCAAGCTCGAAACCGATGCCTGCACGGCCCAGCTCGAGTTTGTGCACGGCGCGGACGGCGCTCCGGGCACGGCAATGGTCGAGGGCGAGGCATTTACCGCGGGAACGTACTGGGTGCGCGCGAACGGTCTTTTGGGCGACGCGGCGCAAAACTACAAGCTTGCTAATGACGGAGCCGCGAGCTTTACCGTAGCGGCCTCGAACAGTGCAGGCGGCACCGGCACCGACGGTGGCACGGGTTCCAACGCAGGCAGCGCTGATAAGAACGGTAAGGGCAACAAGGGCAAGAACTCGGGCGGAAAACTCGCCGACACGGGCGACGGCTCCGGCATTGCCGCCGGGCTCGCCGCTGCCGCCGTGGCGACGACGGTCGCCGGCGCAGCAATGCTTGCAAATGACCGCGAAGACAACGGAGACGTTGACGATTAGGCCAGCCGGCCCTTTTGGACACATCGATTTAATGAGGGGCGCAGGACACCGTTCTGTGCCCCCGATTTTTACCTTGGCCCGAACGCCGCCATGGGCTACATCACCATGTTCAGCGCGTTAACAAACTCCTGGGCCTTCGCACGGCTGCTCAGGCTAAAGACACAGGCAGTCAACAGCCTGTTACGTAGGAAAACGTCGCGGCCCTTGATCCTGTTGACCCCCGTGATGTCCTTAAGATAGACAATCTCGGTGTGCTTGCCACCAAACGTACCCTTCTTGAGCACCTCAATACGGTTAGGGTAGATCTTGACGTCTTTAAACCTACCCGAACCTTTGTCCTGGAACAGCAGCGTGTTGTTGTCCATACGCGTCACTCCCGCGGGGTTCGCTAAAACTGCCTCTATGGTCACATTTTAACCACCGCAAGGCTCCCATGCGAAGGTGCCAGACAACATAGCAATTCGTGTCCGCGCGAGGCTTTAAACTAAATGCGTTAAAGATGCATTCCACAAGAGGAAAGTGGGGCGACAGTGATGGGTGAACTAGTAAACCGTGGAGAATCGGCAATCGTGCCCGAAGGTTTTTACAAGCAGGTCTCCTCGATTCTCAACGCCGCTCGCGACAAGGCCTATACCGCCGTTAACTTTGCGATGGTTGAGGCATATTGGGAGATCGGCAAGAGTATTGTTGATGAACAGGGCGGAGAGGAGCGCGCCAAGTATGGCGATGCACTGATCGACGAACTTGCCGTTAGATTGACTAAGGATTTTGGCAGAGGCTTCAACGCCAGAAGCTTAAGATACATGCGTCAGTTTTATCTTGCGTTCCCAATCCGGAACGCGCTGCGTTCCGAATTGAATTGGACACATTACCGCAGGTTATCGCGTATAACCGACCCTGATGCTCGAACATGGTACATGAACGAATGCGCCGATTCTCGTTGGAGCACGCGTCAGCTCGAACGCCAGATCAACACCATGTTCCGCGAGCGCCTACTTGCCAGCAAGGACAAGGAGGCCGTCACCCAGGAAATCCAAAAGAGCGCCCCGGCTCGTCGCCCCGAGGATATCATCCGCGACCCATATGTACTGGAGTTTTTAGGTTTCTCGGACGATACTGCGTTTCGCGAGAGCGATCTAGAGCAGGCGCTCATCACGCATCTTCAGAAGTTCCTGCTGGAGCTTGGCCGTGGTTTCGCTTTCGAGGCGCGCCAAAAGCGCATCACCTTTGATGGGCGCCATTTCTATATTGACCTTGTTTTTTACAACTATCTGATGCGCTGCTTCGTGCTCATCGACCTTAAGACGGACGACCTTACGCATCAGGACCTGGGCCAGATGCAAATGTATGTGAACTACTACACGCGCGAGCTCATGAACGAAGGCGACAATCCGCCCATAGGCATCGTGCTCTGCGCGGACAAAAGCGATTCGATTGTCGAGTACACGCTGCCCGAAGACAACGACCAAGTGTTTGCCGCCAAATACCTGCCGTATCTTCCAAGCAAGGAAGAGCTGGCGCGCGAACTAAGCGCCGAGTACCGCGCCATCAACGAAGCGACCAATGGCGAAACGCAAGGGTAGCAGCACGTTGCGACCGAAGCCACCGCAGCCGTCGCAGGCGCACTCGCGGTTGCGACGCACGCTACGAAACAATACCGGTCATGGACGCCGGCAACGACATTCTAGCCGTGGCTGGCGAGCGTGACCTGACAGGCAAAGACGCGGCCTTCGTCTGATGTGGGTCCATTGGCTGCCACAGAAAAGGGCCGGTTGCAGCCGGCCCTCAAGACACTTGCACCTGCGTTGCCCGCGCTTCCGAAGTGTGACTAACTGAGGAGCGGGTTCCGTGGCACAACCTGATCTTGCCCAGTGAGGCAGCCCTTTTGCAGCCGGTCCACCGTTTATTTACATCTACCCCCTGCCAAACTACCGGATGGCAGCCCCCATGCCTGCGAGCCGTCCCGTGCTGCGCTTCCCTACTTCCCAAAGATCGCAGCGAGCAAGCCCTTGCGTTTGGGCTTTTCTTCTCGGTAGGAACCCTCGGCAACCGCTGCAACCTGGCGCGGTTGCTCGCCGCCTCCACGGCGCACGATCTGGTACAGAAACGGCGACTTAACGTATTTGACCTCGATGGGCGTGGCATGCACGGTGCTCTCACCGGACAGATGCAGGCTCGGATTGAGCGGCGCCACGACGTGCGTTTCGCGCTTGTCACTAAACACCACCGCGGCCGCGCGGCCCGTCTGTCCGTTTACGGCAATGCGCACCTGCTCGCCATCGCGGCTGTCCGTCGCCGGACGATCGACAAAGTAGACCGGCACCATCACCAGGCCATCCTTATGCTTGCGGGCCTTGCGCGCCCAGGTTCGGATGCTCTTTTTATTGAGCCCCAGTACGGCCTCGGCATCGTTGCCCGCAACGTCGAGCGCCAACTTATCAATGACCACCTGGTCCTTGGTAGATGCATCGACGGAGACGACGCGGAAGTCGCCTTCCTGCATGGCGGGATCGAACGGACCGACCTTGGCAAAGTCCCACGGTTCCAAAATGCCCATGAGGCGAACGTCCAGGTAGTTTGCCCTGGGGTATGCCCAGTCGAGCACCTCGTAGTACACCAGGGTTTCCTTGCTCAGGCCCTTGCCCGGGAAGCTCGCCATCATGCGCAGGTCCGCCAGCGCCATGGGGAAATAGAAGAGCATCATGTCGTTTTGGATCGCATCTTCCACGTCGTGCCCGGCAAAGGCATCCGGGTACTGGCGCACCAGCTGCAGCGCGTTGGCACGTGCCTGCTGCGGCGAGATTTCGCAGGGAATACCCTGATCCGGCACATACTCCGCACCCACGCCCATGGTCAGACGCTTGCTAAACGTCCCCGGCTTGAGCAGGTCGGCAATGCCGATCTTGTTGCCGCAGGACGGGCACTCAAACACGCGCTGGGTCGACTCGCCCTCAAAGGACGCACCACAGAAGGGGCAAGGAATGCTCACATGCGTGGCCTCTTGGAACTCCTGCGCCGTGCCGCGATCCTCCCACAGCAGATGTTCCAGGACCGACTGATTGCGCCAGTGCGAATTGAAGAAATACCAGTCCGGGTCCTCCGGGCGCTCGAGTTGCGACACATGCGTGAGCTTGAGCAGTCCATCCACCACCGTCAGCGGCGTATGGCGAATGCCCAGGGCGCTCTTGGGCTCCCCCGCATCAGCCTGCCACGGAACGACCGTGCCGCAATAGGCGCACTCAAAGCTGCGCTTAGCCTGGTGCGAGTACATAGGGCCGCCGCAGTTTTGACATTTAATGGCAAACATCTCGTCCATGGAAACGTCCTCCTTTGCACAGGGGCTGTCGACATTAAGTATGTCGAGCAAACAGGCACATGCCCATACCCATGTGGCCCAAAATGGACCACCCAGGCAGACGAGAAGGCTCGCTCGTTAGCACCGGCAGACTATTGCTGCATTTTCTGAGCATCGGCGCACGGCGCCCCCGTGCGAGCTACACTATCCCCTTAAACATGATTGTGAGGACGACCGCTATGCTATTTGTAAATCGGCTGGTACATACGCTTGTTCCCGGCAGCGAGAGCGAGCCGGTCGATGCATCTTGCCGCACCAACGCGGGCTTTTCCGCAAGCCTCGTCTGCATTGGCCTCAACATCACCCTGTGCCTGGCCAAGGGCATCGCGGGTCTGCTCGCCGGCTCCGTCTCCCTCATCGCCGACGCTTTCAACAACCTCTCCGATGCCTCGAGCAACATTGTGAGCCTGCTCGGTTTCCGCCTTGCCAGCCGCCCGGCAGACGAAGGCCACCCCTATGGTCACGGCCGCTACGAGTACCTAGCCGGCCTGTTCGTCGCCGTCCTGGTTTGCGCTGTCGGCATCAACCTGATTCTCGAGTCGGTCACCAAGATCATCAAGCCCTCGCCCACCGCTTACACGTTTATTTCCCTTGCGGCACTGGCTACGTCCATGCTCGTTAAGCTCTGGATGGCAGCGTTCAACCGCACGCTGGGCAACCGCATCGATTCCGAGACACTCATCGCCACGGCGCAGGACTCCAAAAACGACGTCATCACCTCGGGCTCGGTCTTGGTGGCGGCGCTTATTTCGCAGACGACCGGCTTTGATCTCGATGGCTGGGCAGGCCTGGGTGTGGGCATCTTCATCTGCATCAGCGGTCTGGGCCTGGTGCGCGACGCCATCAGCCCGTTGCTGGGGCAAGCGCCCGACCCCAAGCTCGTCCAGGCAATCCGCGACAAGATCATGTCCTATCCGCAGGTCTTGGGCACACACGACCTCATGGTGCACGACTACGGCCCCGGTCGTCAGTTTGCCAGCGCCCACGTGGAGATGCCCGGCGAGGGCGACGCGTTTGAGCACCACGAGATTCTGGACACCATCGAGCACGACATCAAGCGCCAGATGGGCATTGGTATCACGCTGCACTGCGACCCCATCGCGACAACCGGTGATGACTTGCGCGGCTGGGTCAAGCGCGGCGTCATGCAGATCGATCCCGCGCTCTCCATCCACGATCTGCACGAGCACGACGGGTTCGTTTCGTTTGACCTGGTGCGTCCCGACGGCTTTGACATATCCGACGAGGAGCTGCTGGAGCTCGTCACGCGCATCGTGCACGAGCGCCGGCCCGATGTCTCATGCGTCGTCACGTTTGATTCGGGCTTTAGCTCGCCCGAGCGTCCGGCCGAGCAGCTGTAGCCCCGCTCCGCTCGTCCGCTAGTTTCCCTGCGCGCCCGAGATGCCGTTTTGTAAGACATTCCAGGCATCCATCGCCACGCCGCCCAAGTTCTGCGCGGTATCGCCCAGGTTTTGCGCCGTATCGCCCAGCTCTTGCGCCTTGTCTCCCAACTCCTGTGCCTTGTTGCTCAAGTCCTCCAGCGTATTGGAGCTCGAGCTGTCGGTACCGCTTTGGCCGTCGGACGAGTTGCCCGAACTGTTCTTGTGCGTGAGTTGAATTTCGAGGTTGCCGTTGTCGTTATAGTAGGCAGAAGTAACGACCCAGTTGGCATCGACGACGGGCGTTGAGCCATCATCAGTCAGGACCACGGCATTCGAAAGATCGGCGCCGCGCGACTTGAGGATCTTCTTGGCGTTGGACCAGTACTGCCCCGGGATATCACTCAGATCGACGGTGCTAGACGAGGCGGACTCGGTTTGCTCGGCAGTGGTATCGGCCGTTGAACTCCCTCGCTTGTTGAGCATGCCCGACACGATGGCAAACACAACCGACAGCGCAAAGAAGATCGCCAGCACGATGAGGATCTTCTTAATCACGCTCGACGAACGCGACGGCGTCTCTTCCTCGTCCTCGCCATATTGCGGAATCGACTTGGGGTACTCGCGATACGGCTCGCGCGACTCGTAGCGAGGCTGCGCCGTGCGAGGCATATACGTCGTCTGCTGAGGCTGCGGAATGGGATTCTGCGGCAGGTCATCATAGGGATTCGGCGTCGAGGCGGCATAAGAATCCTGCGGCGCGTAATCAAACGGGTCTGCCGCCGCGTTGCCATAGGGGCTTTGCAAAGATGCAGCGTAAGGGTCCTGCGCCGCGTCGCCATAGCCCATAACTCGTGTGGGCTCGGCAGAAGGCTGCGTCGCGGCGGGGTCGACATAACCGGGGTTGGGAACAACGCGGGTCGCATCGGCGCTATCGCCAGCCTGCGCGGAACCGTAGCCGCCCATCACGGTTGTCTTGTCCTGATCCATGCAACGATTCCTTTCCGTCGCCTGTAAGCATCAAGTTATCCATGCATTCTACCCGCGCAAAAGCCTATGATGGGCAGAGTCCGTCGGTATCTACAAGACATGCGCGGGCCTAAGGATCAAAAAGCCCCGCCGGGCCTTGTGGGCACGGCGGGGCGGACAAGCAGCTATGGACAGCAGACTTAGAACAGGCCGGTGATGTTGCCGTCGTTGTCGACGTCGATGTTCTCGGCCGCAGGGACCTTGGGCAGGCCCGGCATGGTCAGAACACTGCCAGTCAGTGCGACCACAAAGTGGGCGCCGGCGGAAACCTTGAGCTCACGCACCGTGATGCGGAAGTTCTCGGGAGCGCCCAGGGCCTTGGCGTTGTCGCTAAAGCTGTACTGCGTCTTGGCGACGCACACCGGCAGGTTGCCAAAGCCATTCTCGCGCAGCTCGGCGAGCTGGCGCTTGGCGGCCGGCGTAAAGTCAACGCCGTCGGCGCGGTAGACCTTGGTGGCAACGGCCTCGAGGGCATCAGCGACATCAGCGCCGTCCTCATAGGCAAACTTGAGCTCGCTCGGCTGCTCAATCAGGCGCATGACCTCATCGGCCAGGTCGAGCGCGCCCTCGCCGCCCTTGGCCCAGACCTCGGAAAGCTTAACGTTGACGCCGAGCTTCTGGCACTCGGACTCGATGAGCGCAAGCTCGGCCTCGGTGTCCGTCGGGAAGCGGTTGATGGCGACCACGCAGGGCAGACCATATACGTTCTGGATGTTGTCGACGTGACGCAGCAGGTTGGGCATGCCAGCCTTGAGTGCCTCGAGGTTCTCCTCGTTGAGGTCGGCCTTGGCGACGCCACCGTTGTACTTCAGCGCACGAGCGGTCGCGACGACCACGACGGCGCTGGGGCGAACGCCCGTCATGCGGCACTTGATGTCGAGGAACTTCTCGGCACCCAGATCGGCACCAAAGCCGGCCTCGGTAATGGCAACATCGCCAAAGCGCATCGCCATACGCGTGGCCATGATAGAGTTGCAGCCGTGGGCAATGTTGGCGAAGGGACCGCCGTGGACAAACGCGGGCGTGCCCTCGAGCGTTTGCACCAGGTTGGGCTTGAGCGCGTCCTTAAGCAACGCGGCCATGGCACCCTGGGCCTTAAGGTCGCGGGCACGGACGGGCTCGCCGGCAAAGCTATAGCCGACGACAATCTCGCCCAAGCGTTCCTTGAGGTCGCTGATGCTCGTAGACAGGCACAGAATTGCCATGACCTCGGAGGCGACGGTGATATCGAAGCCGTCCTCGCGCGGCACGCCCTGGGCCTTACCGCCAATGCCGTCGATGACGTGGCGCAGCTGACGGTCGTTCATATCGACGACGCGCTTCCAAGTGATGCGCTTAACGTCAATACCGAGCTGATTGCCCTGCTGGATGTGGTTGTCGAGCATGGCGGCCAGCAGGTTGTTGGCAGCACCGATGGCATGGAAGTCACCGGTAAAGTGCAGGTTGATATCCTCCATGGGGATGACCTGAGCCCAGCCGCCGCCGGCAGCACCGCCCTTTACGCCAAAGACGGGACCGAGCGAAGGCTCGCGCAGGGCCACGGCACTCTTGACGCCGCGGCGACGCAGGCCATCGGCCAGACCGATGGTCGTGGTGGTCTTGCCCTCGCCCGCAGGCGTTGGGTTGATAGCGGTCACGAGGACGAGCTTAGCCTGGTGATCAGTCGGCTCGTTGAGCAGTGAATAGTCGACCTTAGCCTTGTCGAAGCCGTACGGAATAAGGTGCTTAACGTCGACGCCGGCGTTCTTGGCCACCTCGGTAATAGGCAGTGGCGTGACAGAACGTGCGATTTCGATGTCAGTAGGCATGGGCGGTCCTTTCGTTACCGAATGAGAAAAAGACCAATTCAGCATAGCACGGGCGCGCAATAGTAAAACGCCCATAACCGATGAACGGCGATATGTTTACCCGATGCCCAGCGATAGTCCAACAGCCCGCCAAAACAAAACGCCCTAAACGGTAGGTTCAATCCCCAGGTGCTCAAAGGTGCGGAGGGTTGCCTGACGGCCCTGCGGCGTACGAATCATCAATCCGCACTGCAGCAAATAGGGCTCATAGACATCCTCGAGCGTGCCCGGGTCCTCGCCCACCGCGCTGGCAAGGGTCGTAAGTCCCACGGCGCGACCGGAGAACGTCTTGGCGAGCGTCTCCAAAATGCGAATATCCATCCAGTCCAGACCGAGCTCGTCGATCTCGAAGAACTCGAGCGCCTGGCGACAGATATCGAGCTCGATGGGGCCGTTGCCGCGCACCTGTGCGTAATCGCGCACGCGCTTGAGCAGACGGTTGGCAAGACGTGGCGTGCCGCGCGAACGCGAGCCGATCTCGAGTGCACTGGGATGGTCGATCGTCACGCCCAGGATAGTCGCCGAGCGCGTCACAATCTGCGCGAGCTCCTCGACCGTGTAGTAATCCAGGCGATATGAAATGCCAAAGCGGTCGCGCAACGGGCCGGTCAACATGCCTGAACGGGTCGTTGCCGCCACCAGCGTAAACTTGGGGATATCCAAGCGAATCGAGCGCGCCGCCGGACCCTTGCCAATCACAATATCGAGGGCAAAGTCCTCCATCGCGGGGTACAGGACCTCCTCGACCGAACGGTTGAGGCGGTGGATCTCGTCGATAAACAGCACATCGCCCGGCTGCAAGTTAGTAAGGATGGCCGCCAGGTCGCCCGTGCGCGCGATGGCAGGGCCACTCGTGGTCTTGATCTGAGCGCCCAGCTCGTTGGCGATAACGGTGGCCAGCGTGGTCTTGCCCAGGCCCGGAGGACCCGAGAAGATCACGTGGTCGAGCGTCTCGCCACGGCTCTGCGCCGCTTCGATCAACACGCGCAGGCTCTGCTTGATGTGCTCCTGGCCGCAGTAATCGTCCAGGCGCTGAGGGCGCAAAGTGCGGTCGACATCGAGATCCTCGGCCGTCAGCTCCGAGCCCACCATGCGCTCGCCGTGCGCCATGGATGCCGCCGGCGAGTTACCGGGCGTCGCCCACAAGTCCTGAGAGTCATCGGCTTCCCACATCACGCATCCATTCCGAGTCGCTTAAGCGCCGCGCCGAGCAGATCCTCGACACGCATATTCTGCCCATCATACCCGCTCAGGGCAACATCGGTCTCCTGCGGGCTAAAGCCCATGGAAAGGAGTGCCGCACGGGCATCGTCGATCGCCGAGGGAGCGGCAGCGGGCACGGGCATCGCAACCTGTCCGGGAATCACGTCGACCGGCACAAAGCCCTTATCCTTGGCAAAGGTGCTCTTGAGTTCCAGGATCAGGCGCTGAGCTGTCTTTTTGCCCACACCGGGTACCTTGGCCATGCCCTTGTCGTCCTCGGCCATCACCAGCGAATACAGCTGCCCCACGGTATAGGTGGAAAGCACGGCAAGCGCCAGGCGCGGGCCAACGCCCGAAACGGACACGAGCCGGTCGAACATCGTGCGCTCATCCTTTGAGGAAAAACCGAAAAGTGTCATGGCGTCCTCGCGCACCTGCATACGCGTGTAGAGACGGACCTCGCCGCCGGGCGTCGGCAACGTGGCCGCAGTGCTGCCCGAGATGCCGAGTTCAAAGCCAACGCCCGACACATCGACGACAGCAGAGCTCATCGTGGACTCGACAAGCGTTCCGTGGAGCTGGGAAATCATCAGTATCCGGTTCCTCTCTGTTGATAGAACTCGCCACCGGTGAGGGCGCGGGTGCGGCTGAGGTTTACGTGGCAGATGGCGCAGGCCAGGGCATCGGCGGCATGGTCGGGATGCGGGTCGTGATCGAGCTGTGTGAGCGTGCGCACCATGTAGGCGACCTGCCGCTTGTCCGCGGCGCCGGTGCCCACCACAGCCTGTTTGATCTGCATGGGCGTGTACTCGCCAATCTCGAGCGCGCACTCCGAAAGCGCCACGAGCGCGGCACCGCGGGCATGCGCCGTAGGGATGGCCGAGCGAACGTTGGCGCCAAAGTAAATGCTCTCGATAGCAGCGGTATCGGGTCGATAACGCTCCACGACACCCTTGAGGTCACGGGCGATATGCGACAGGCGCACCGCAAGCGGGCTGCCCGCGCTGGTCTCGATGCAACCGTAGGCACGGCAGCGAACCTCGCCACGCCGCTCCTCGATAATCCCCCAACCCGTATGAGCCAAACCGGGGTCAATGCCCAAGATAACCAAGCCGACCTCCCCTCGCCACAAGCACAGCGCAAGACAGGGCCCCGCGCATCATTCACGAACGTCTGTTCTAGAATAACACAACGGGGCCAAGATGCTTAGTTGAAGTATCGGGGTTGGAAGCGAATCCTATCCCATAGTTAGTTCTGCGAGAAAAAGGGGAACTGCCTCGGATCTACTGGCGGGTGCGGCATCGGGCCACCCTGGGGACTACCTTGCGAGCCGCCCTGACCGCCCATCATCTTATCGATGGCGTCCTGAACCTCGCCCTCGAACTTTTTCATTCCCTCGTGTAAACGACGCTGACCGTCCTCAGAGCGCAGCTCCTCCATCTGCTCGGGCGAAATGCCCAACAGGTCACCCAATATGCCCATCATCTCGCCACGCATGCGCTCGCTTGTATCCTCGTCGGCAAAGCGGTTCACCTCGGCGCGCGCCAGCGCATCGACCGTCATGCGTTCCTTGCCGCTCAGCCCCAGGTCGGACCACGCGAGCATGTACGGCCAGGCGCGCTCAACAAACGAACGGGCCGAGACGATCGGCGCCGTCGGCAGCATGCGGCGGGCGGCCTCGCCCTGACGCACGAGCATCAGCAGCAGCGAGCAAGCCTCGGGCTTGCCGGCGGCCATCGGGATGTCGTCGAAAGCTCGATTGCGGTCCACGTGCGCCTCGAGCGCGCCATCGACCTCACCCGGCTCAAGCCCGCCGAGCAGCTGTGCCGCGCGGTCGAGCATATCGACCGGACCGTCGAGCGTCGAGAGCGCCTGCGCCAGCACTCGCTCCATACAATCTTCCACCGCGTTGAGCGTCACGAGCTCTTGGGGCACCACGGCAGACGTGCGGTTGCGCACGCGCGCCACAAACTCAAGCGTCGACAGGTACACATCGCCAAAGGGCGCATAATCGCCCTGGTAGCCGCCGCAAAGCGCCGGCGCCGCCAGCGCATACTCGGTCTTGGAAAGCGGGCTCAGCGCCATGGCGCCCAGCTCGAGCGCCGTATCCTCGAGCATCAGGCCCAGCGCACGCGAACGCAGGCGCTCGGCATCGCCCGCCGACACATCGCGGTCGAGTACGCGCGCCGCATCTGGCGCATCGCGCTCGACGGTGCGAATGTGCAGGCGCTCGGCGATTGAGCGAACAGCGGAACAACGGGCGGCTTCGGCCTCCTCCTGCGCCGGCGTAAAGATGCGATTGCGCCCCAGCACCAGGCCAATCACATTACGCGGACCCAAGGCATCGACGGCAAGCGCCGCCAACAGGGACGACGGCAAATCGCCCTCGAGCGCCACCACGGCACGCGAAGCGCCGCGGGCGCGGGCATTGTCGCGTACGGCAAGCACCAGCGCCTGCCACAGCCACTCCTCGGAACGAAACTCGGGCAGCTCGTGGTCCTCCAGGGCATCGAGCATCACGCCGCGCTGAATCTCCTGAACCAGCAGGCTCTCCTCAAAGCACGGCGCCTGGGCCACCACGCGGCCGCAATCGTCGAGCACAAACGATCCGCCGGTATACACCGACTCGTCATAGGCACCAATCGGCGCCATGCAGGCAAACCATACGCTGCGCTTGGACGCGATCTTACGGTAGGCACCGCTGCGCACGGCGGCAATGGCGGCCGTCTCGCGATCGGTCATGTCAAACGCGTTGAACTGGAAATAGGCGATGAGGTCGACGCCGGTCGGCAGCATTTCGAGCTCGCGGTCCAGGTCAAACACCACGGCGATGCGCACGCCGTCCACGTCAAACACCGGAGGCGCCCAACGCGCGTCGTTGCTCTCGCCACGCTGCAGGGCGATGCTTGCGCGCGCAGGCACCACGCGGCCATCCTTAAGCATCATGTAGTCGAGCAGGGGCTGGCCCTCAAACGAAACCGCAGAGGGCACGATGCAGATCATGTCGAGCTCTTGGATGCGCTCGGCAACGCCCGTCAAGCCCGTCAGCATATCGTGCTCAAAATCGGCAGCGCCCACCAGGCTGCCCGGCATGGCACCCATAAAGAGCGGAGCCGGAACGCACAGCACGCGCGCGCCGCGCTCATGAGCCAGGCGAGCCTGGTCCTCGATGCGGCCGCAAATGCCCTCGATGTCACCCAGGCGCATATCGATCTGTGCAAGTGCGAGCTTCATGGCCCAGCCCTTTCCGTCGTAAATCGTCGTTGTCGTAGTAAAAGCGCCGGCCGCATAATGCAGCCGGCGCTCGCATGTGCATATGCTAGCTATGATACCCCGAGCGGGGGCGCGCTCCTAGAACGTCGCGGACCACAACCCGTGCAGGTTGCAGTAGGCATAGACGGTACCGGTCTTGGAGCCGCCAGCGAAAAACGTCGTGGGCTTCATGCCGGGCTCAAGGTAATGGACCTCCAGGCGGCCCTCGGCCTCAAGCGCGATCCACTCGATGTAGTGCTCGGGCAGCATGGGGTGCTCTGTCGAGCCCACGCGTGCGCGAATGACGTGGCCGTCGCGCTCGATCTCGACAACAGGCACGTGCTTCTCGTGTGCCGCATCCTCGGTGTTTGCGGTCAGCTCCGTGCAACCGGCAGGGGTCGCAACGCCGTCGCCAAGGGCAGCGATGAGCTTACCGTCGGGGTCCTTAAAGAATTTCGCCATGATGTTCTCCTTTGCTGATGTGCCAATATTCCTGATGCTTCTTATGCCCAAAGGCAGGCGAACCATCCACGGCATGGCAAATGAACACATAACGGGCGGGAACGGTGGGGCGGCGCGTACTATCCGCCCTGGCGGCCCCACCCGAGCGGGTTAGCGACCGTCGCCGCCGAGCAGCGCCAGGACATCCTCGCGCGTGAACAGTGCCGACGAGATGCCGTCGCCGCCGAGCACGCTGTTGACCAGATCGCGCTTGGACTCCTGCATCTGCATAATGCGCTCCTCGATCGTGTCCTTGGCGATGAGCTTGTACACGGTCACGGTATGTTGCTGGCCAATACGGTGTGCACGGTCAGTCGCTTGGTCCTGCGCCGCCACGTTCCACCACGGGTCGTAGTGGATGACCACGTCGGCAGCCGTCAGGTTAAGGCCCACGCCGCCCGCCTTAAGCGAAATCAAAAAGACCGGAACCTCGCCCGCTTGGAACTGCGCGACCATCTTGGCGCGGCTCTCCTTAGACGAAGCGCCCGTGAGCTTAAGGAAGACGATGTCCTCCTTGGCCAAGCGCTTACCGATGATATCGAGCATACCCGTAAACTGGCTGAACAACAGGATGCGATGTCCGCCGTCGTGGGCGCCGTGCACGAGCTCCATGCACGTATCGAGTTTGGCGCTCCCCGCCTTGTAATCCTCGTAGTGTAGACGCGGGTCGCAGCAGATCTGGCGCAGCTTGGTGAGCTCGGCGAGCACCTTGAGCTTGTCTTTCTTAAACTCGGATGACTCGCGGTGCTGCACCTGTTGGGCGATACGGTCCTGGTTGGCCAGGTAGAGCTTGCGCTGCTCGCCGGTGAGCTGCGCCATGACCGTATCCTCGATCTTCTCGGGCAGGTCGGCCACCACGTCTTCCTTGACACGGCGCAGCACAAACGGCGACACGAGCGCTTGCAGGCGAGCGGCACTGTCGCCCTCGGCATGCTCGACCGGGCTTTCGAAGCGCTTTGCAAACGATTCACGCGTGCCGAGCAGGCCCGGCATTAAAAAGTCGAAGATGCTCCAGAGCTCGGATAGGCGGTTTTCGATGGGCGTGCCCGTCAGGGCAAAGCGCACGCCGGCAGGCAAGCGCTTTGCGGCGCGCGCCACCTGGGTGAGCGGGTTTTTAATGTACTGGGCCTCATCGAGCACCGCACGGGCAAAGTCCTGCTCGGCGTACTCGTCGATATCGCGCCGCATAAGGTCATACGACGTCACGACCACGTTATGCTCGGCCACGCCGGCAATCTGTACGCGACGCTGCGCCTTGGCGCCCACGATGGCGCACACATCGAGCGAGGGCGCAAAGCGCTCCAGCTCGGCAGTCCAGTTGTACACGAGTGAGGCCGGGCATACCACGAGCGTGGGCTTGGTGTCCCCCGCCTCCACGCGCGCCAGGATATGCGCGATCATCTGGAGCGTTTTGCCCAGGCCCATGTCGTCGGCCAGGATGCCGCCAAGGCCCAGGTGTTCGAGCGAGCCGAGCCACTGGTAGCCGTCGACCTGATAGCCGCGCAGTGTGGCCTTGAGCGAGACCGGCACCGTAAAGTCCATCTTGCCGAGCGTGTCCAGACGCTCGACGGTACGGCGGAACGCAGCGTCGCGATCGGCCTCAAGCGCCGGCGTGCGCGCAAGCATGCTATCGACGAACAGGGTACTCGACGCGGGGAGCGACACGCCGTCGAGCAGGTCGACAGCATCGACACCCAGGTCCTCGGCAAGGCCAAACGCGGCGCGGGCGCCCTCGTCCAGGCGAATGATGTCGCCGGACGTAAGGCGCGCAAACGTCTGGTGGCGCTTGTACGAGTCCAGATAGATGGCAAGGTCGGCCGCCGAAAGACCGCTCGCGCCCAATTCAACATCGAGCAGGTTGCTCTTGACGGTCGCACGCACCGAAAGCTTGGGCGCGGGACGGACCGAAATCTGGCGCAGACGGTCGCTGAGCATAACCTCACCCAACTCGGACAGGGCAGACAGGCCCTCGGTCAGCAGGCAGAACAAGCTCTCGTCATCGCGTTCCTCAAACGCCAGACCGCCCTCGTAAAAGTCGAAATACAGGGCCGCCGTATCCATAACGCGAAACTCTGCCACCTCGTCGCGGGGCGGCACGCCCGGGCGCTGCTCTTCGAAGGGGCTGCCCGGAGCGCCCAGACTAAAGAGGTCTGCCGACCAGTCGCCGTAGGTAACCGTAATTTTGCAGGTCACGAGCCCATCGTCGACGCCGATTGCCATAGCAAAGCTCGGCTCGGGCGCCACGGTATCGAGCGCAGCGGGCGCGGTAAGGTCGGTATAGTCGCGCAAAATGGGCAGAGCCATACGACAGAACTCCCCCACCTGGTCGGCAGCGATATGGACTGGCGTGCGACAGGGCAGCAAGCGCGATAGGAACGGCGCCGCATGCTGGGCAAACGCCACATCGGTGCGGCGCGCACGGCGGGTGTCGACCAGATAAGCTACGTCGCCCGAAGCAAAGCAGTATGCATCGGCCGGCAGGCGCAGATCGTAGCTACCACCAGCCGCCGGCGCGATTTTGGCGGCAAGGAGCGGTGGGCGCTTAGCGGACGCCTCGTCCTCCCCTTGCGGAGACAGCTCAACCGCCACGTCATAGGTGCGATGCGTCGTCGTCCCCCGCGACCAGGCGGGCTCAAAAGAGATGGTCTGGCCGCGCAGCAGGTCCAGCACATATACGATGCTATGCTCGGACAGCGGCAACTGACGCTCGGCGACAAAACCGCTGCGGGCAAAGTCGTACGACGCCGAACGCGAGCTTGTGATGTCATCGAGATAGGCAACTGTCGTCACAACAAGGTTGAGCAGCTTTGTCGACACGTCTTCGAAGGCTTCGGGCGTATGGGCAAACGTGAGCTTCTTGCCGTACGAGAAGGTGCCGCCTCGGACATAGGCGTCGGCCATGCCGTCGATATCCTTGACCACGTAGGACACCGAACCGCAGCGAATGCGGAACTCGAGCGCCCAGCTAAAGCGGTCGGCGAACAGCGGATTGTAGTACGGCACCAGCGAGGGCTCCAACACCGCCTTGGGGGCATCGGGATCCACACTGCTGGCGAGCTTGCGGCGCATGCTCGCCAGCTCATCCATGCGCGCGTCCGAAAGATCGGAGAGCGCCGCCATGAGGCTGGGACTCGTGGGGACGGGCGCCGGAAAGGGAAAGTTGGGATTGACGGCCGGCGCTTTGGGCGCGGTGCGCGCGGGCTGTTTCGGCTGCGCCGTAAACGTACGGACCGGCGTGCGCAAACCTTCGACGGGCTCGGCGCCGCTGGCATCCAAATACGCCAGAGCCGTGGCAATAGCGTGCTTGCACATACCGGGGTAACGATAGGCGGCGGGGCAATCGCAGTCGTAGTCGATCACCTCGTGCTCGTCCATGTCGAGCGCCACGTGCGTCTTGTACAGGTCGCCGCGCGAACCGCGCACCGAGCCCTCAACCGTCACGTTTTTGGAGAAGCGTGAGCCGCCGTCCTCAATCGACAGCACGGCGCCGTTGAGCATGAGCGAGCGACCCTTCATAAAGGTGCCGCTCAGCGCCGCCTCTTTCCGGAGCGCCTGCACAAACGTCCCCTGTGCCATCACTTCCTCCAATCTCACCCGGGGTAGCTAATTTGGGACGGGGCTATTTTAGCTACCCCCATATGTCGGTTGAGATGCATTCCGACCCCGACTCATTCGCCGTCAGTCAAAGGGTAGCTAAAATAGCCCCGTCCCAAATTAGCTACCCCGCCAACGCCGTCCTTAAATTACCGTCACTCTGCCTTGGTTACCCACGATGGCCTTGGCCTCGGCTAGCAGCGGAATCGAGCGCGCGTTGACCTTAGCAGGTACCTCGGCACGCAGCACGCGCCCGTCCACCTGCTCAATAAAGATCTCCACGCGGTCGCCGCCCGGGTTGGTGGTGAGCACCGTGGCCAGGCGCGCCATATTGCCCTGGCTAAAGCGGCTGTTGGGCACCATGACCTCAAAGACCTTGGGCTTGTTGTTCTCCTCGTTGAGCTCAAGCGGCACGATCTCCTGCGCGATGATCTGGTCGCCGCGGTCAGAGCGCTCGAGTTTGCCCTTGATGCGCACAAAGGCGTCGGACAGCTGCGCACCGGTCTCGGGATCGACCTCGCCGTACAGGTACCCCTCGGCCTCTTTATAGGTCTTGGGGAACACGACGACGGTGGCCTCGCCTTCCATGTCCTCGAGCTGCACGATGCCCATGGGGTCGCCGTTTTTGGTCACGCGCTTGGACACGCTCGAGACCATGCCGGCCCACCACAGCGCTTTGCCCTCGGGAATCTCCTGGTTGATGGTGCCGCCCGTAGGATTCTGAACTTCGTAGCCGGTGTCGATCTGCGAGAACGAGAAGTCGCGCGCTTTGCTGAGCGCATACTCAAACGGGCGCAGTGGGTGGTCCGAGACATAGATGCCCAGAACCTCTTTCTCCTGGCTCAGCTTAAGGTGGCGGTCCCATTCCTGGCCGTCCGGATCGGGCACGCTGACCTCGAAACCCGAGCCCTCAACATCACCAAACATGTCGAAGAACGAGGTCTGGCCGCTCGCGCGGTCCTTCTGGCGCTTTATCGCGGCGTCGATGATGTTCTCGGGGTTGTTCTTGTCCACAAAGTGCATCATCTGGCGGCGCGGATAGCCCGTGGAGTCGAAGGCACCTGCCTTGATCAGCGATTCGATCACGCGGCGGTTGGCCTGGCTCGAGTCCACGCGCTCGACAAAGTCGTGCAGCGTCTTAAACGGGCCGCCCGCCTCGCGCTCGGCGATAATCGCCTGCGCCACGCCGGTGCCCACGCCGCGGATGCCGGCCAGACCAAAGCGCACGCCTTCCTTGGTAGCCGTGAACTCGGTGCCGGACTCGTTGACATCTGGCGAAAGCACGGGGATGCCGTCGTGACGGCATGCCGAGACGTAGTGCACGATCTTGTCGGTCTTGCCCGTGTAGGACGTCAGAACGGCCGCCATGTACTCGTGCGGATAGTGCGCCTTGAGCCATGCCGTCTGCATAACCAGGATGGCGTAGCCGGCGGAGTGCGACTTGTTGAAGGCGTAGGACGCGAACTCGAGAACATCGTCCCAAATCTTCTGGGCGACCTCGCGCGTGTAGTTGTTCTTGATAGCGCCGTTCATCCAGTGGTCGTAGGTGGTCTCGTCCGAGCCATCCTCCCAGTGGAGCACCGTCGACGTGAGCAGCTTAATCTTTTTCTTAGCCACGGGCTTACGGATACGCGAGTCCGATTCGCCCTTGGAGAAGCCGCACATCTCGACGGAGATGAGCATAACCTGCTCCTGGTAGACCATGGTGCCGTAGGTTTCACCCAGGATGTCGTCCAGACGGTCGTCGTAGGAGACGGCCGGCTCCTTGCCGTTCATACGGTTGATGTAGGACGAGACCATGCCGGCGCCCAGCGGGCCCGGGCGGTACAGGGCGATCAATGCCACGACGTGCTTGTACTCGGTGGGCTTCATGTTCTTGATCGTGGCCGTCATGCCGGCGGACTCGACCTGGAAGACGCCGGCGGTATGACCGGAGCCCATGAGCTTAAAGATCTCGGGATCGTCAAAGGGGATCTCTTCCTCTTTGATGTCGATGCCGAAGTTCTTTTTGATGTTTGCCTTGGCCTTGGAGATAACCGTCAGCGTGCGCAGGCCCAAGAAGTCCATCTTGAGCAAGCCCATGTCGGCAACGGTATGGCCCTCGTACTGGGTAATCTCGACGCCGCCCTTGGTGTCGAGCTTGGTGGGCACGTGTTCGTTGACGGGGTCACGGCAGATCAGAACGGCGCACGCGTGCACGCCCTCGCCACGGGTGAGGCCCTCGATCGAGAGCGCCGTGTCGATGATGCGGCGAGCGTCGTCGTCCTTTTTATAGGCCTCGGCAAAGTCGGGGTTAAACAAATCCTCTTTGCCGGGTTGTTTGTCGAGCACCTGCTTGAGCTTGACCTTGGGGTCGCTCGAGACCATCTTGGACAGGCGCTGGCCCATGTAGACCGGGTAGTCCAGGACGCGCGCGGCATCATTGATGGCCTGCTTGGCCTTGATGGTCGAGTAGGTGATGACGTGGGTGACCTTCTCGGGGCCGTAGAGCTGGCGAACGTGCTCCACGACCTCGAGGCGCCGCTCATCGTCGAAGTCCATATCGATATCGGGCATCTCGGTACGCTGCGGGGAGAGGAACCTCTCAAACATCAGGCCGTTCTCGAGCGGGTCGAACGCGGTGATGTTCATGGCGTAGGCGACGATAGCGCCGGCGGCAGAACCACGGCCGGGGCCGACGCCGATGCCGTTGTCCTTGGCCCATTGCACGTACTCGGCAACGATGAGGAAGTAGGCGGCAAAGCCCTTGTCGCAGATGACCTTGTATTCGTACTCAAAGCGCTCTTTGATGTTGACTCCGCCGATCTCGCGCGTGGCCCAGTCGTCACCGTAGTGCTGGCGCAGGCCCTTCTCGCACTCGCGGCGGAACTGGCTCTCGTGCGTCTCGCCGGGATCGAGCAACGGGAAGCGCGGCAGGATGATGGAGTCCCAGTCGAGCTCCACGTAGCACTTGTCGGCGATCTCGAGCGTGTTGTCGCAGGCCTCGGGGCAATACGGGAACATTGCCCGCATCTCCTCCTCGGTCTTCATGTAAAACTCCGAGCCGGTCATGCGCATGCGGTTGGGGTCGTCGACTTTGGCGTTCATGCCAATGCACATGATGACGTCCTGCACGGGCGCGTCCTCGCGGCGCAGGTAGTGGAAGTCGTTGGTGGCGATGACCTTAACGCCCACCTGTTTGGCGATGTCGATGAGCGTGCGGTCCATCTGCTCGTCGGTCAGGCCGTTATCGGTGGTAATGCCGTGTTCCTGGATCTCGATATAAAAGTCGCCGGGGTCGAAGGTGTCGCGGAAGGTCTCGGCCCATTTGATGGCACCCTCCATGTCACCGCGGTCGATGTACTTGGGGATGATGCCCGCGATACAGGCACTGGTGCAGATCATGCCCTTGGCGTGGCGGCGCAGGTTGTCGAGCGTCACGCGGGGCTTATAGTAAAAGCCCTGCACGGCGGCCTCGGAAACCGTCTGCATCAGGTTGACGTAGCCCTCCTGGTCCTTGGCCAGAAGGATCATGTGGTAGAGCTCGGGCTTGTGGTCGCGGGCGAGCGTCTCGTCCGGCGTAAAGTAGACCTCGCAGCCAAAGATGGGTTTGATGACCAGGGGCGGCTTGAGCTCGTCGATGTTGCCCTTCTCGTCCCACATGGCCATGTCCTTCACATACTGGGCATGCTCGCGCGGGTTTTCCTCGGGATCGGGCTCCACCAGCTCGTCGCGGCGGTCCTTTTCCAAGAAGGCCTTGTCGTGGCTCCAGGTTTTGTACTCGGGCGTGTTGTGGTTGACGGCGTCGCAGGCCAGCGCCAGGTCGGGCACACCGTACATGTAGCCGTGGTCGGTGATGGCCACGGCGGGCATGCCCAGCTCAACGGCACGGTTGACCATATCCTGGATACGGGTTGCGCCGTCGAGCATGGAGAAAACAGTGTGATTGTGCAGATGGACGAATGCCATGTGATGAGCTCCGATGCGGGTTCGTGTTCTGACTGAACGATTTTACCCCACGGCACGGACAGCACCCGAACCTAGCCAAACCCACACGGCTCCTCTTGCAGTTGCGGTGAAATAGTTCCCGCTTGGGCCATCTGGGCCGCAATACAGGAACTATTCCACCGCAAGTTATCTGAGGGCTAGAGATTGTAGGTGATCACTTGGGGTTCGGCGGGTTCGACGAAGATGGTTGGATCGGCCTGTTCCACGCGGACGAACTTGACGGTCACGGCCTCAAAGCCCGCCTTGTGTAGAACATCAGCGTAGACGCGCGCCTGCAGGACGTGCTTCTCCTGCAACTGTTCCGGCGTCTCGTCCGGTGTGCCGCCCGTCTTGTAGTCGATGACCAGCGCGCGTGACGGATCGGCCGGGTTCGTCGCCAAAGCGTCGATGGCGCCTTCGGCATATGCACCGTAGCGGGCGATGTCCTCGTCCTCGCAGCCCAGCGAAAAGAACGGCACCTCGGCGCGAACGCACGGCCACGCGAGCAGGTCGGCACGAACAGCCGACTTGAGCCAGCGGTCCAGGGCAACGTCAAAGCGTTCGCGCTGCTCCGGCGTCAGGCACCACAGGCGCGCCAGCGCATCGGCACGCGCGGCGGGCAGCGCATCGGCACCCATCTCGATCAGCCACTGGCAGGCGGCATGGAACGCCGAGCCCAGCGCCATGGGGTTGCCGGCGGGCTCAACGGCGGCCACGTCTGCATCCGTCATCTCGGAACCATCCGACTCCGCATCATCGCCAGCCTCGTCCATGGGCACGCGTGCCTCGGCGGCACGGTCCTCGGACTCGGCATGCAGCGCCGCGGCAATTGACGAGTAGCTGTACGAATCGCGCGCCGGATACGGGCAGATGCCCATTCGCACGCCCACCGCCTGGGGATACACGAGCTCAAACGCATCGGGCTCAGGGTCGGCAGGACCGGGAACGGCGGCGCGGGCATCTGCACCGGCGCCCTCCGGCTCCGCATCGCCACGAACAAGCCTGCCCTCGGCATCCAGCGAAGCGTTGGCCTCAAACGCCTGCTCGCCAAAGGTAAAGTCCGAAAGCGAAATGAGCTCGTAGTCGCCCGGCTGGGAGTTGTCGAACACCAGGCGGTCGGCATCGAGCTGCGGCATGTCCAGAGCGTCGGTCGGCAAAATACGGCGCAGCACATCGTAGGTCAGATCGGTCTCGACATCGAAGGTCGGCGCCGCCACCTTGCCGCGGCTCACGCCGGCATCCATCGCCAAGATCACCAGCTCGCGCGCACGCGTCATGGCGACATAGAGCAGACGAGCCCGCTCCTCGAGCGAAAGCTGCAGGTCGTCGTTGCGCAGGCGAACGAATGCCTCGGCGGGAGAACCCGTCGCGCAGACATCCTCCATGAGCTCCGGCGGTAGCCACAGCGACGTGCCCTTGCCCTTAAACGCGTGCTCAAACTGCTTTTTGACGTCGTCGCCCTTCACAAAGGTTCCGTCGGTGAGCTTAACGCCGTCGAAGCGTGCCGGCAGCGCCACGACCTGCGCTCCTCCCTCGACGCGACCCATCTGTGCCGCACCCGAGGGCTTACGCACGCCAAAGCACTCGGCGACCGCCACGACCGGATATTCCAGACCCTTAGAGGCGTGAACCGTCATGATGCGCACCGCGCCGTCGCCCTCCTCGTTGAGGGCACCCGGGGCTTCCTTGCCCGCCAAGAAGCGGTCGAAGGCCAGCGCGATGGAACGCGGCGAGTTACCGAACTCGGCCTCCGCCTCGGCCACGGCGTCGAGCGCCTTGAGCACGTTGGCGGCAATGGCCTTGCCTTCGGGACCGCGCTGTGCCAGACGCACAAACCAGCCGGAGGCGTTGACCACGTCGCGCGCGATGGCGGCGAACGAATCGCGGCCCACGCGACGGAACGCATAGCGCAGCACCTCGCGGGCGCGCGTCAGCAGCGGCAGATCCTGCAGGCCGGGCACGTCACAGTCACTCATAATGCCCGCATCGATGTTGCGGCGCGACGTCTCGCCTGTCTGCTCGTCGAGTTTGGTCGCCAGCGCCAGGAACTCCTGGGCGCCGAGCGCAAACATCGGCGAGGCGAGCAGCGGCATAAGGCCCTGCGCCGTATCGGCCGGATTGGCGAGCGCGCAGACCAGGGCACGCACCGTCTGCACCTCGGCAGCCTGGGCAAAGACCGAGCCGCCCGCGATGACGCAGTCGAGCCCCTGATCGCGGAAAGCCTGCGCGTAGACATCTGCGTTGGTCATGCGGCCCAGCAGCAGCACCATGCCGCCCTGGGGCTGGCCGGCATCGGCAAGTGCGCGGAAGCGTTCGGCGATCGCACGGGCCTTGGCCTGCGTGCGCTCCTGCGTACTGCCGCCGGCAACAAAGAGGGCCTGGCGACGCGAGGCGTCCGCCACCAGCGTGTCCTTGCGGCCGTCGCTCGCCTCAAGATCCAAAAAGCCCTGCATCAGGCCGCCATCGTCGCCATCAAAGACGCGCGCCACGTAACGCAGCACCTCGTCATGGCTGCGGAAGTTGCGCACGAGCTTAACGAGCTCGCCAGCAGGGGCGTCGGCCGCGGCAGTCGCCTCGGGCGCGGTAGACGAGCCCACCTTGCGCTCCTGGCGACGGAAGACCTCGACCTCGGCGCCGCGGAAGCGGTAGATCGACTGCTGCGCATCGCCCACGGTACAAAGCGCACGCTCCCCCGCGCCGGTCAGGTAACGGATCAGGTCGACCTGCATCTGGTCGGTATCCTGGAACTCGTCGATCATGACCATCTTAAAGCGGCCCTCGTAGGCGGCTCGGATGGCGGGATAATCGCGCAGCGCCTCATATGCCATGCGCAGCAGATCGTTATTGTCGAGCGCGGACTGGTCGGCCTTGAGCGCACGGTACTCCGCCTCCACGGAACGGGCCAGGCCCACCAGCGCATCGAGCGCCGGGCCACCGCAGGCAAGCACGATATTGATAAACGCATCGGCGGCCTCGGCCTTGAGCAGCTCGGCTTGCTCCTTAGGGAATGCCTTGCTCGCGCGCGGCATGGTGCACGACATCATGAGTCGCGCCGCATCGGCCATGGTCTTGCCGCTCGCCTCGAACGCGTCGATGGCATCGAGCGCCGCCTGCGCCTTCTCGGTCGAGGCCTTGCTCGCACCCAGCGCCGCGCGATAGGCATCGGCGAGTGCCGAGGTATCGGCCTGGCCGCGCGCCACGCGCACGTCGTCCATACCGCCCGGCAACTGGCTCGACAGCTCCAGCAGGTCGCGCACCAGACCCTTGATGGTCATACCGCCGCCAAAGGAACCGCCCTCGCCCGCCATGGGATACCAGGCATAGAGGGCCTTGAGCGATGCCGCGAGCTCGGGGGCGGCATCGGGTGCCGTCGCGCGACCCAGCACATGCTCAACAGCCTGATCCATGAGCTCGTCGGTATCGGTGAGCACCGTGAACTCGGGGTCGAT
This sequence comes from Collinsella sp., assembly GCA_018380195.1. Classification (GTDB taxonomy): domain Bacteria; phylum Actinomycetota; class Coriobacteriia; order Coriobacteriales; family Coriobacteriaceae; genus Collinsella. Next base: position 30,076 of record JAGZUC010000004.1, read on the forward strand.
GCCCAGCTCCAGCGCGTGCGCGCGCAGGATACGCGAGCACATGCCGTGAATGGTCGAAATCCACGCGTCGTCGACGGTCAGTGCTTCCTCGTCCATACCCTCGTCGATAAGCGCACGGCGCACGCGGTCGCGGATCTCGGCCGCGGCATCCTTGGTAAAGGTGATGGCGAGTACCTGGTCCAGATGCTCGACGAACGGACCGGATTCGGGCGAGAGCGCATAGACGATGCGGCGCGTGAGGGTAAAGGTCTTACCCGAACCGGCGCCCGCCGAGACAAACAGCGGGCGGTCGAGCGTTTTGACGATCTGCAGCTGTTGCGGCATCAAAGTCGAAAGATCCATGGTCTACACGTCCCTCCTTACAAACGTTCCTTCGTGGTTATACGAGCAGCGGGCATGCGCGGCCTGCGTCGACGCCGGGTCGACAGCAGCGACGTTGCCCGCCTCGAGTTCGCGCAAGCGCTCGGCGATGCCGGCCTCCACGCGATCGAGCAGGGCGTCGAAGTCCATGCTGCCACCCTCGCCGGGGAAACCTTTCTTAAGGCCCGGGATGCGGCCGTCGCCGCGCTCTTCCTCGAGCAGCTCGGCGCTCGCGGCACCGCGCAACGCCGGCTTGCCGCCCTTGGTCGAAAAGTAGAGCGCCGCGCGGGTGTCCAAATCCAGCGCCCGGCGCATGGCCTGGGCGTAGATGAGCGTTTGGGTATGTGGTGGCAACCAGCGCGGATCGTCGATGGGTGCCGTGCCCGATTCCTCGTCGCGCACCGTAGGGTCGGCGAGCTTAAACTCCTCAACGCCCGTGCGATGCTTGTAGTCGATCACCACGGCACGATTCTCGGCGTCCACGTCCACGCGGTCGATGCGCCCGCCAAGCGGCCAACCGGCATACTCGACCTTGAGCTCGTTGAAGGCGAACTCCAGGTAGCGCGGGGCAAAGGGGGCAAGTGCCTCGGACTCGTAGGCAAGCACACCCTCCAGCTGCGGCAAGATCTCGGCCACCTGGCGCTCCTCCACCGGGGAGAGCGGCACCAGCGGGCCCTCCGTGCCGCGCTTGCCAGCGTGCTCGGCCAACGTCTCGTCAAAGACCTCGTGCAGCAGCTCCTGTGCACGCGGCAGATTCTCGGGCGTCACGCGCTCCATGCCTTCTTGGGGCAGACGGGCATGCAGATGCTCCAGCACGTCGTGGACAAAGTTGCCCTTCTCCATGTTGTCAAAGCCCGCGTCGATAGACTGGGGCTTGACGCGATACGACACGAACCAGCACAGTGGACAGGTAGAATAGGCCTCGATCTGCGAGGCGGACGTCAGACGCGGCACGAGCGGCGCGTTCTCGCCCTCGCCATCGCGACGGCGCAGAACCAGATACGGAATGGCTTCATCGCTCAGGTGCTGAGGGGCTTCGCAGGTCACGCGCTCGCGCTTGAGGCCTTCACCTGCCGCGGGATCAAAGTCGGCGATGATATCGCCCTCGCCCACGCACGTGGGCTTGGCAGCGCCAGCGGCCTCGGCATGTGCCCGCAGCTCAGTCCATACGGCTGCCGGGTAGCACTCTCGCGCCTGGCGATCGTGTGTCACGCGGGCAAGCGCGACCGGACCGCTCGTCGCCTGCATTGCACGGCCAAAGCGCACGCGCAGCAGGGCGGCGGGCTCCAAAGACACGCCGTCGCGGCGCAGCTCGGCCATCAACGTGGCAAGCGGGCCCTCTTCGTGCGAAAGCGGATAGCTGTCCAGGTCGACATCGGCAAACAGCACGGCATCGTAGCCGCCAGGACGCAAAACCGACGCATCGGCAAGCGACACGAAGCGCACTTGCGCCCGTGGCGTGCGATCGACCTCGTAGGTCTCGTAATCGTAGGCGGTGCTGCGCTTGTCCACCTTAGTTCGAACGCCGTCGAGAACCGGCACGGTCGCGGCCTGCGACACGTCGAGCGCGCGAGCATCGTTCATAAGGATGTCGATGGCATGGCGCAGCAAAGCCGTCTCTGCCTGACGACGGGCCTGGCCGTCAAGACCGCCTAGAGCGCGATCGGGCAGCGCCTCTGCAACGGCGAGCATGGCCTTGAGCGCCGTCACGGGTTTGTCGCGCCACAGCGCCTGAAACACGTCCGAGACCACGCACGGCACATTCTTAAACCAATTATCGTCGCTGGCGGCCTTGCGGGCGCCCCTCACCTGGCCCTGCACGCTCTGCAGCAGGCTCTTGACGCCCGCAGCGGTCTTGCTGCGCGACAGGCGCATGTTCTTGTCGAAGCCGCGGGCGCTCGCGGCGTCGGCACCCGAAAGCGGACTGTAGATCCAGTCGGTAAGCTCCGGCGCGGGCCACCACTCGGTCTTTGACGCCATGCCCTCATCGGCGGCCTTCATGCGCTCGATCAGGCCGGCGAGCGCCGTAAACTGCCTGCCCGCGATGGACTGGGAAAACGCCGTGAACTCAGTTGTCTCGGAAGCGATATGACGAGCCGCCAGACGAGAGGCGAGCTCAACGAACAGCTGGGGTGCCCGGGCAGAAACAACGAGCACGCGCACAGGGTCGGCAGGCGTCGCGACGCCGTCGACCTCGGAACCCCGGCACGTTTTTACCAGATCATCAATTGCGTCCGCATAAGCATGAGCACGGGCATGGGGGCCAGCGACCTCAATAAAGGCAGGCTGAGCGGCGGTCCCGCAAGCGGCATCAGACGCGACGGCGTCCTCCCCCAGCGGCGCGACCTCAAACAACACATCGCGGGCATCAAATGCCGCGGCAAGCTCCTCGCGCATCGCCGCCTGTTCGCGGGCAAGCAGCACGACGACCTCTCCCCCATTGTTCGCCACGGCAGACAGCAGCTCGAGCAGACCGTGCGTAAACGACGTGATACCGCGCACGCATACGGCGCGAGTGCACGCCGGCAGGCTATCGGCCAGGACACTGGTCATAATGTCAGCTGCCTCGCAGGGCTCAACCATATCTCGACGGTCCAAACCGCCCGCGTAGGCGCGCAAAAGCTCGAACACACGAGCCTCGGCATCGCTTTTTGGCTCAGGCTGGCAGTTGTCGCCACGGCATCGTTCGGCACCCGTCCCCGCAACGCCCGGCAACACGTCGCGGGCCATGCGCGCGAGCATGCGCACTGTGCCCTGACTGCGCGAAAGCGGCTGCAGGTCGGCATCGTCGAGACGCGTGACCATGTCCGAGAACAGCATCTGGCGCTGCAGGTTATCCACAAAGCTGCGGCCATCGCCCATAAGCTCCCACAGCGAGCGGAGCCACGATGTGGGCGTCTTGTAATCGATACCCAGTGAAACCCCGGCTTCTGCCGCATCATGACGGCACAAGTCGAGCTCGGCAAACGAGGGCGCCAACAGAACAGCGCGCCCGTGGCGGGCAACCAGGTCGGCCAGCAGCGCCGCCTCGGCATCGCTCAGGTCCGCGCCGGCATTGGTGGTATAGATTCGAACAGGCATGGTCCTCCACTCAAACTGTTCGCAATAATCAATGCATCCATCCTACCCGCCCAAGCGGACACATTGCCACCGCAGTTCCATCTTTTGGTACAAAGCAACCTGAACCCAACGCACCAGCCGATTGCAGGCATATAAAAACCGCCCCCGGAGGGACGGTTCTTCGTAATTCAATGTTGTCGCTGGCCTACTCGCCATCCTCCAACTTAATGAGGATCTTGCGGTAGCCACCGTACTCGCCGTTCAGCGCCTTTGAAACGCGGCTCACCGTGGTGGACGAAGCGCCGGTACGGGCCTGAACCTCAACATAAGGCTCGCCCTCGTCCAAATAGCGCGCAACCTGCAAACGCTGAGAAAGGTCGCAAATCTCGCGCGGCGTGCAGATATCGGTCAAAAACGCTTGGATATCCTTCTCGTCGTCCAAAAGGCTAAATGCGTGGACCAGCTGCTTGACATCAGGCTTGTCAAACATGTTCTCGATATTCATCGATCACCGCCAAACCCGCCAAAAGGCATCGAAGTTGATACTGACATCGGGCATCGTTCGCCCGTTCTATGCAATAGGGCAACGCCTGTGGCTTTTGCCCGTAGCAGTGTAGCACACCACCAAACTAAAGCGACAAGACTCTCTGCCAGCGGCGCGTTTTTCAGGACGAACGCCGTTTAGAAACCATATGCGCACGTAAGCTCCACGAATATTTGAGACAATGGGCGCCCAAACACCGCGGCGCGCCCGCGCAACCATCCAGGTCGCCGCCGTAAGCCGCTTCACGCGACGCCAGCAATCCCGGCGCAAGAAAGGATTCACGCCATGCGCTTTATGCTTAACTGGCTCTTCACCTCGATCGCCATCGCGATCGCCACGTTCCTCGTCCCCGGTATCCAACCCTTCGGCTTTGCCGAGACCTGGGTCTGCTTTGCCTTTGTGGGACTGTTCCTGAACATTGTCGATTCGTTCGTCAAACCGTTCCTCACGGTCATCTCGCTGCCGCTCACGATCATTACGCTGGGCATTTTCCAGCTTGTCGTCAACAGCTTTATGCTTGAGCTCGCGAGCTACCTGTCGGTCAACCTGCTGGGCGTCGGCATCTCCATCGCCAGCTTTGGATCGGCCTTTATGGGCAGCATCCTGGTGTCCATCACGCGCAGCATCCTCGACAGCATCGCCGAGGACTAAAACGGCCATTCCGACCGTGTCCGTCTCAACAGCCCAAAACGAAGGCCGCCCATCGCAAAAATGGACGGCCTTCTTATTTTTCAAGTCTCAAAGGGCGAGAGAATCTACCATTTCCACCCCGTCCCCAAATGCAGGTGTGGGTTAGATGACGTAGTCGTAGCCATGGTTGGGAGCGACTAGTTGATCGAGCGTCACACCGTCGAGGTAGTCGTTGATGAGCTTGTCCAGGTTCTTCCACACGTCGAGCGTGGGACACTCATCCGAACGCGAGCAGCCCTTGCAGTCGCCATCCAGGCAGGCGACCGGCGCCAGACTGCCCTCGGTCAGGCGCAAGATCTCGCCCACCGTGTACTGCTCGGGCGGGCGCGTGAGCACATAGCCGCCGCCCTTGCCACGCATACCCGAAAGCATGTTGGCGCGCACGAGCATAGCCAAGATGTTCTCCAGATATTTCTCGGAAATCCCCTGGCGCGCCGCGATCTCTTTGAGCGGGATGCGACCGGCTGCCTGGTGCTCGGCCAGGTCGACCATAACGCGCAGGGCATATCTGCCCTTAGTAGAAACCAACATGTATAGTGCTGCCTTTCGGTCATTTAGTCCGTAGAAATTCTAGCCGAAAAATTTGTTTTGAAAATACCCGTTCCGGTCAAGATGGTTAATCGACTCGTAATAATCTTCTATTTCCTATTGCGTTACTAGGCTTTACTGTCTACTATGCTTGCCAACAGCAAAACGAACAACCTATAAGGTTTGTGGGTTTCGTTGCTACACACACCGTAAAACCACACGGTATCCAGTCATTTGAACACTTTGGAGGTTCATCATGAGCAAGGTTTACACGTCCATCGATCAGCTTATCGGCCACACCCCGCTCCTGGAGCTCACCCACTTTGAGGCCGACGAGGACCTCAAGGCCCGCGTGCTCGTCAAGTTGGAATACTTCAACCCCGCCGGGTCCGTTAAAGACCGCGTCGCCAAGAACATGATTGACGAGGCCGAGAAGGCCGGCAAGCTCGTGCGTGGCGGCGACTACACCATCATCGAGCCCACGAGCGGCAACACCGGCGTCGGCATCGCCTCGGTGGCGGCGGCCCGCGGCTACAAGGTGATCATCACCATGCCCGAGACCATGTCCGTCGAGCGCCGCAAGCTGATGCAGGCATACGGTGCGCAGCTCGTGCTCACCGACGGCTCCAAAGGCATGAAGGGCGCTATCGCCAAGGCCGAGGAGCTGCAGAAGGAGACTCCCAACAGCATCATCGCCGGCCAGTTTGTGAACCCCGCCAACCCCGCCATCCACAAGGCCACGACCGGCCCCGAGATCTGGGACGACACCGACGGCAAGGTCGACATCTTCGTCGCCGGCGTCGGCACCGGCGGCACCGTGACCGGCGTGGGCGAGTTCCTCAAGGAACAAAACCCCGAGATTCAGGTCGTCGCCGTCGAGCCCGCCACCTCCCCGGTGCTCTCCAAGGGCCAGGCCGGCCCGCACAAGATCCAGGGTATCGGCGCCGGCTTTGTGCCCGACGTCCTCGACACCCAAGTCTACGACGAAATCATCCCCGTCGAGAACGACGACGCCTTTGCCACCGGCCGCGCCGTGGGCCACAAGGAGGGCGTGCTCGTGGGCATTTCGTCCGGCGCCGCCGTGTGGGCCGCGCTGCAGCTGGCCAAGCGCCCCGAGAACGAGGGCAAGACCATCGTGGCCCTGCTTGCCGACACCGGCGAGCGCTACCTGTCCACGGCGCTCTTCCAGGACTAGGGCCTGTCGCCCATAGGTTGAGCCCACGGACGAGCCGGTCTCCTCTCTCCCGGCAGTCTGAGCCCATCCAATCAGGGTGTCCCACGAGACGCCCGAACTTGCTACAATGTCTGCGGCGCGGAACCAGCCTCCCGCGCCGCTTTTCTTTTTTGGCCACATGCCACCAAGGAGAACCTCCCCATGCACAACAAGCGCGTGCTCGTCGCCATGAGCGGCGGCGTCGATTCCAGCGTGACCGCGTACCTGCTCAAAAGCCAGGGCTACGAATGCGTCGGCGCCACCATGCGCCTCACCTGCCCCGCGCCCGATCCCGCCACGGACATGAGTAAGGTCGACCGCGACATCGCCGATGCGAAGGCCGTCGCCGAGCGTCTGGGGATACCCCACCATGTGCTCGACTTGCAGCAGACCTTCGACCACAGCGTTATCGAGCGCTTTGTGAACGCCTACCAGGAGGGGCTGACGCCCAACCCGTGCATCATCTGCAACCGCCACATAAAGTTTGGCGCGTTGCTCGGTGCGGCGCTGGACATGGGCTGCGACTACATCGCAACGGGTCATTACGCCAAAACAAGCCAGACAGTAGACGGCACCTGGCAGCTGCATCGCGGCGAAGATCCCAAAAAGGACCAGAGCTACTTTTTATATTCGCTTACGCAGGAGCGCCTGGCGCACACGATCTTTCCGCTGGCAGGCCTAGACAAAGAGCGCGACGTGCGCCGCATAGCCGCCGAGCAAGGCTTTACCAACGCCCAGAAGGCCGAAAGCGAGGACATCTGCTTTATTCCAGACGGTGACTACGCGGGCTATATCGAGCGCCGCTGCGGACATCCCGCTGCACCGGGCGACATTGTGTGGCGCGACGGCAGCGTGGTCGGACGCCATAACGGCGCGTTGCGCTATACCATCGGCCAGCGCAAGGGCTTGGGCGTCGCGATGGCGCATCCCGTGTATGTGACGGGCGTCGATGCCGCCAACAACACCGTGCATCTGGGCGAGGCCGAGGACCTAACGGCCACAGCACTCACGGCCGACGACTGGATCTGGAGCGCCCCTGCCGACCGCATGGAGGCAGAACTCGATGCCGGCGGCATTCGCGTGGGCGCCAAGTACCGTTACCGTCAGAAAGACCAAGCAGCGACCCTTACGCGCGGCGAAGACGGGCAAATGCTGCTGACTTTTGACGAGCCGCAGCGAGCCATCGCCCCCGGCCAGGCTGTCGTTATCTACCGCGGCGACATCGTCCTGGGCGGCGGCACCGTGACCGGCGCACTTAAGTAGCCCCATCCCCTTCATAAATTGCGGTGAAATAGGGACTGTTTAAGCGTTTAAAACCGCCAAACAGTCCCTATTTCACCGCAACTTAGAGAGGACGGCCTCGGTCGGTACTGCCGTATCAGCCGAGGCCGCTGCATCGCTAGCGCTGTACGTAGGCTCGGACCAGCTCGTAGGTGTTGCGCACGCCGTCCATGTGGCTGCGCTCGTAGTTGTGGCTCGCATACACGCCGGGGCCGATCAGGCCGTGACGGATGTCGTAGCCGGCAGAGAGCGTGGCCTCAACGTCCGAGCCGTAGTGCGGGTACACGTCGATGGCGTAGTCAAGTTCAAGCTCGCGCGCGATATTGGACAGCGTGGTCACCAGGTCGTAGTTGTACGGACCACCCGAATCCTTGGCGCAAATCGACACCATGCGCTCGGTGCAGCCCAGGTCGTCGCCCACGCAGCCCATGTCAACGCTGATCATCTCGCGCGTGTCGGCCGGCACGAAGGCACCGCCATGGCCGACCTCCTCGTACACGGTAAAGAGCAGCGAAACCTTACGCGAAAGCGTCACCTCGCCAGCGGCGACGGCACGCGCCAAGCCCAGCAAAATGGCGGCCGAAAGCTTGTCATCCAGGAAGCGGCTCTTAATGTAGCCGCTCTCCGTCACCGTGGTACGCGGATCCATAGCGATGATGTCGCCGGTCTGAATACCCAGCTCAAGCACGTCGTCCTTGCTGTCGACGTTCTCGTCGAGCAGGATCTCCATGTTCTTCTCGATGGTCTTGACCGGCTCGTCGGCCACGTGCGCCGAAGGCTCGGTGTTGAGGACCACGCCCGTGTAGACATTGCCGTCGCGCGTATAAACGGTGCAGTTCTCGCCATCGGCCGTAGACCACTGATGCCCACCAAGCGTCGTGGGACGCAGGCGGCCATTGTCCTTAATGGAGCGCACCATGGCGCCCAGGGTATCGACATGGCTCGCCAGTACGAGCGGCTCACCCTCGCCACCAAGTTCAACGAGCACGTTACCCTTATTAGAACGCTCAGGCCCAAACCCCATATCGCGCAGGGTCTCCATCAGATAATCAGTCGCCGCACGGGTATAGCCCGTCGGCGAAGCAATAGAAGTCAGCGTCTTAAGCTGTCCCGCGATATAGGAGAGCGTCTCCTCTAGAGAAGCATCGATTACAGAAGCCATGTGCATCCTTCCAAGCAAAACTAAGACCGAGTCCCGATTTTAACCGTTCTGCACGCGCAAGGCTCTGGGAGCCGAGCCACCTCCAGACGTCCTCGCGCCGATTTTGCGCACGAGCACGGCTTACGATCCCAATCTTGCATAAATCCTATCGGTATCTGCATAGAAATGAGGAATCTTTTTGCTTCGTCTCAGGGTACCCCACCTTGGGCCGTGCAAAAAACGGAGTATTCAGCATCGTGGGCCCCAACGACCCCATCGCGAACGACAAAACGACGCGGTTACAGCAGTGTTGCGGGTCGTCGCAAAGCAGAAACTCAGTAACAACCCCCTCCACTCATCGATAGCCCACCCGCAATGGCTGTCGATGGGCGCCTGCGGGCCACTACGGGCCATTCAAAACGTTATGCATTTTTAAGAGCTTGCTGAATACTCCCAAAAATGCACGCTGGGAAGTGCACCACCTATCCGTAGCGGGCAGTACACCTTGGTTTTGCCCGTCTCAGGGCATCGACGCAGCACAAAAAGCCCCGCCATGCGTAGCACGGCGGGGCCAGCGGCAAGTCAAAAGACCATACGCCTACGGGCGAAGGACCACCAAACGAGGCTAGGCAACCGGGCAGATCTTCTTGAAGAGCTCGATGACGTCGTCGAGCGTCGCCTCGCGCGGGTTGCCCGGGAAGCAAGCGTCGGCCATGGCGTCCTTGGCCAGAACCTCGATCTCGTCAGCCTTCATGGCCTCGCAGACGTGCGGGATGTTCACGTCGGCGGAAAGCTGCTTGACGGCGGCGATAGCAGCGTCGGCAGCCTCGTCGGTGCTCATGCCCGTGGTGTCAACGCCCATGGCGACGGCGACCTTGGCCAGACGCTCGGCGCAAACCGGCTTGTTGAACTCCATGGCGATCGGCAGCAGCATGGCGCAAGCGACGCCGTGCGGGGTGTCGTAGTGAGCAGACAGGGTATGAGCCATGGCGTGGTCGATGCCCAGGCCAACATTGGAGAAGCCCATGCCGGCGACATACTGGCCAAGAGCCATGCCCTCACGGCCGGAGCCGGGCTGGCCGGACTTGGCCTCGGCGACGGAGTCGCGCAGGTTCTCGCTGATCAGCTTGATAGCCTCAAAGTGGAACATGTCGGAGAGCTCCCAAGCGCCCTTGGTGGTGTAGCCCTCGATGGCGTGGGTCAGAGCGTCCATGCCAGTAGAGGCGGTCAGGCCGGCGGGCATGGAAGCCATCATATCGGGGTCGACGACGGCGACCTCGGGGGCGTCGTTGGTGTCGACGCACACGAACTTGCGGACCTTCTCGGGGTCGGTGATGACGTAGTTGATGGTCACCTCAGCAGCGGTACCGGCGGTCGTCGGCACGGCGATGGTGAACACGGCGTGGTTCTTAGTGGGAGCAACGCCCTCGAGGCTGCGGACATCGGCGAACTCAGGGTTGTTGATGATGATGCCGATGGCCTTGGCAGTGTCCATGGAAGAACCGCCACCGATGGTCACGATAGCGTCAGCCTCGGCGGCCTTAAAGGCCTCGACGCCGTCCTTGACGTTCTGAATCGTGGGGTTGGGCTTGATCTCGGAGTAGAGGCTCCAAGCGATGCCGGCGGCGTCGAGCTCGTCGGTCACCTTAGCGGTAACGCCAAACTTAACCAGATCGGGGTCGGAGCAGACGAAGATCTTTTTGTAGCCGCGACGCTGGAGCTCGCCGGGGATCTCCTTGATGGCGCCGGAACCATGATAAGAAATGGTATTGAGAACGAAACGATTAGCCATTGATAGCCTCCCATCGTGTGCGGGGCACCCATTACGCCCCACGCTATGAGTCCCATCCTAACGCTTTTGAAACGAAAAACACGCGAGAACGTCAAATTTGTTAAAGCGTTTCAACAGATGATGAAAAACATTGCGGCAAGGGGACAGCCCCTTTGCCGCATTCGGTTACTTTCGGCAGCCCTCTTTCCAAGCCTCGGCCGCAACCTTCCAGCGTAAGCGCAAGTCGCGCTCGCGGTCGATGAACATGATGGCAAACGCGACAAACAGCAGCAAGCTCGCCACGACGATGGCGTGCAGGCCCATGCGCTCAATACACCAGTTGCCCAACACGGCGCCAAACACAAAGGTAAAGATCACGCCAAAGTACAGCAGGCCGTTTTCCAAAAAGCCGCGCCTGTGGGTGATGATGTAATCGTCCACGTTTTGCAGCGCGTTGCGCAAGTTGCCGATGCACATGGTCGTAGCGATGCCGTGACCGTGGATCTTGCGGAAGCTCTCGACCTGCATGCCGCAGGCAAACGAGGTGAGGCAGTTGGCGAGCAGGTTGAAATTGCCGCCCGGGATAAAGCTCACGCCCAGCAAGATGACGGCTTCAAAGAACACCGTCACCTGGCGCCAGTGAATCACACTGCCAAACCGTTCGTGTACCAGGTCGGCAAGCATAATGCCCACGGCAAACGACACCACAGGGAAGAAGTAGCGCCCCGCAAGTGTCCAATTGCCCTCCGAGATGCTCACGCCCACAAGCAGGATGTTGCCCGTCTGCGCGTTTGCGAAAACATGGTCGCGCCCAATGTACGAATACACATCCATAAAGCCGCCGGCGAGCGCCAGGATAATGCCCAGTTCGATGGACTCCGATATCTGTTTGGCACGCTGCATCGTCGTGCATCCTCCTTGTTGACGACCCTCTCGTGCGTTGGCGGAAACATAACCGCCGTTCATACTGTAACCCATTGACAACATGGCGTGCGCGCGAGACGGCTCCTTCGACACGGGGATACACAGTCTGGAAACAAACGGCGCCCGCATCGGCACGCCGATCCGCCAGCCCATGTACTCCCCCAGTCTTTTTAGCTCCGTCCCAAAAAGACTGGTTACAATTACGTGCAGCATACAGACACCGGGAGGGATCGTGGCAAAAAAGCCTCAGCACGCTCAGAACAACCAGCGCAGTCAGCAGGGCAAACAGGGCCAGCAGCAAAAGCGCGGCGGCAAGGCGCAGGCCACGGTCGCCCGCGCCAAGCATTCCCAAGCGACGCCCGCCCGCCCCTGGCGCCCGGGCCGCGATAAATTCCTCCCCGTCAGTCGAGCCGACATGGATGCACGCGGCTGGGACCAGTGCGACTTTGTCTACATCTGCGGCGACGCCTATGTGGACCATCCCAGCTTTGGCATGGCCATCATCAGCCGCGTACTCGACGCGCACGGCTACAAGGTGGGCATCATCTGCCAACCCAACTGGACCGACCCCGCCAGCATCACCGTGCTCGGCGAGCCGCGCTTGGGCTTTCTCGTCAGTGCCGGCAACATGGACTCCATGGTCAACCACTATTCGGTGACCAAGCATCGCCGCCACACCGACGCCTACACGCCCGGCGGCGAGGAGGGGCGCCGTCCCAATCGCGCCGTCACGGTCTACGGCAACCTCATCCGCCAGACGTTTAAGGACGCTCCCATCATCATCGGCGGCATCGAGGCGAGCCTGCGCCGTCTGGCCCACTACGACTACTGGCAGGACAAGCTTAAGCGCTCGGTACTGCTCGACTCGGGCGCCGACATCCTCATCTACGGCATGGGCGAGCACGCGATTGTCGAGATCGCCGACGCACTCGACGCGGGGCTGCCCGTCGATCAGATCACCTATATCAACGGCACCGTTTACCGCACGGGTTCGCTCGACGAGGTCTACGACTACGACCTGCTGCCCAGCTGGGACGACCTTGCCGCCGACAAGCTCAACTACGCCCGCAGCTTTAACGTGCAGCAGCAGAATATGGACCCCATCACCGGGCATCGCCTGGTAGAGCCATATCCCAACAGCGTGTACGTGGTGCAGAACCCGCCGTCGGCAACACTCACCACCGACGAGATGGACGAGGTGGCCGAACTCCCCTACGCACGCGATTGGCATCCCGACTACGACGCGGCAGGCGGCGTGCCGGCCTTTGCTGAGATCAAGTTTTCCATTAGCTCCAACCGCGGCTGTTTTGGCGAGTGCTCGTTTTGCGCGCTCACCTTCCACCAGGGCCGCGTGTTGCAGATGCGCAGCCACGACTCGATCATGCGCGAGGCCGAGCTGCTCACGCGCGATCCCGAGTTTAAGGGCTACATCAACGACGTGGGTGGACCGACGGCCAACTTTAGCCGCCCCGCCTGCGACAAGCAGCTCAAGCACGGTGTGTGCAAGAACAAGCGCTGTCTGTGGCCGAGCGTATGCAAGAACATGGTGGTCGACGAAAGCGGCTACACGCAGCTGTTGCGCGACCTGCGCCAGCTGCCGGGCGTCAAGAAGGTCTTCGTGCGCAGCGGCATCCGTTTTGACTACACCATGGCCGATGCCTCGGACGAGTTTTTACGCGAGCTGCTGGAACACCATGTCTCGGGCCAGCTACGCGTGGCGCCCGAGCACGTGAGCGACGCGGTGCTGTCCGTGATGGGCAAGCCGAGCCGAGCCGTCTACGATGCGTTCTGCCGCAAATTTGAGCGCCTGAACCGCGAGTATGGACTCAAGCAGTATGTTGTGCCGTATCTGATCTCGAGCCACCCCGGTTCAACCATGAAGGAAGCCGTGGACCTTGCCGAAGCCGTGCGCGACATGGGCTACATGCCCGAACAGGTGCAGGACTTCTACCCCACCCCGTCCACCATGTCGACGTGCATGTACTACACCGGCGTGGACCCGCGCACCATGGAGCCGATCTATGTGGCGCGCGACCCGCACGAGAAGGCCATGCAACGCGCGCTTATCCAGTATCGCAAGCCCGAGAACTACAAGCTGGTACGCGAGGCGCTGGAAAAGGCTGGCCGCCGCGACCTGATCGGCTACACCAAGCATTGCCTGATTCGCCCCGTGCCGCCACGCCCGGGCGAGACGTCTGCCGGCGGCGGACACGGCACCGGCAAGAAGGGCGGTAAGGCCCACGGTGGCGCCGCCGGCAAGGGACCCAAAGGCAGCAAGGGCCACGGCGGCATGTCGCGTGCGCAGAACACCGCAGGCCGCAACCGCGCGGCCCAGGGGCGTCAGGGCGCCAACGGCGGCGGCAGGCGCAACTAGGGCAGTGGTGCGCTCGCTGCGTCCATCCCACACGCGTGGCGCAGCGAGCGCATTGCCTCAACGAGGATGGCACCGGCGATAGCGACCGTAATTGCCACGCCGAACGGCGTGTTCACAAACCAGAGCAACGTCATGAGATACGACCCGGCATTAAAGGCAAAGTGCAGCAGGATCGTGTAGCAAAGCTTTCCGGTCGTCACGAGCACCCAACCAAAAATGAGGCCGGCAGCGCCCGCATAGCAACCCTGCACCCAGTTCATGTGCATAAAGCCGAAGATCGCCGCCTGCAGCACAATCGCCGCGGCGATACCCCAGTTACTCGGGGCCGCCCAGGGCACCATGGCGCCGTCTTGCGGTCGCACGAGACGTCGGCGCTTCCAAAGTGGGCGGCACTGCGGGTTAAACGCTCGGAGCGAAAACTCAAAAATAATGCCGCGCACCAGCAACTCCTCGCAAAACGGAGCGCCGAGCACCGTGGTCAGGACAGCAAGAAGGCTGGTATCGCCCATGCCCGTTTCCTCGACGAGCTCGCTATAGTCTGCCGAGACCTCGGGCAACAGCGACAGCACGGCGTCGGTCACGTAGCCAACGACCACCTGCAGGGCCAAGCCGATCACGATAACGCAGGCAATGCGCTTCCACGCGCTACGCAATCCCCCGCCAAGTGGACGCTCACCTTGCCAGCGCGCGATAAACGACCGCGGCCACAAATAACGCCACCACAGCAGCGCCATCAAAAACGATGCCGTCTGAGCGGCAGCCTGGAACCATTGGATATCGAGATTGTCGATCGGATAGCCCGTCAGCACCGACACGGCATCGAGAACTGAAAACAGAACCACGCTCAGGGCTATATCGGCAGCGACAACGCCAAAACAGGCAAGCGCCCACGCCATCGCATTGAGCATGCCAACCTCCTCAAAACCCGGCACTTAGGGACGTTCCTTAACTGCCGGCAGAAAAGGAACGTCCCCAAGTGCCGGCAGTTTGGGACAGTCATTGTTGATGAGAATCGGGCGCAGCGCCAAAAGCCCCGCTCGGCGAGATGTCGAACGGAAAGGTGCCGCAGCGATTGAAGGCGGCGATGAACATGCGGATGGCGTTGGACGGCGTGGTGCCCACGAGCTGGGTTGCCGCCGCGAAGGCCGCCTTTTCCTCGGGCAAGACCTTCGCGACAACCGGGGTCATGTGTTCTGCCATGGCGCTTCCTTTTTGAAACGACGGTGGTGCGAATGGATGCGGGCCACGCGGCTGGGCGACGGGCTGTGAAGGCAACCCGATTGGCCCGCATCTGGAGTTTGTTCTACGGCGTTGGTATTACTTGGTATTCCTAAGTATTACCCTGCAGATAGAATACCATACCCGACCCCATGGGGACGGAGAAAAAACGGATCATTTTGTTGCTGAGTAAGTATTTACAGCGTGATGATGTCCGAGATATTGAGGGCCTGAGCGTCGACGGCATCGTGTGTAGCAAGCAACAGCATGCGGCCGTCGAGCAAGTCGAGCACGATCTCGGCGCATGCGTCGCGCGCAGCGGTATCTAGGCCGGTAAAGGGCTCGTCCAGAATCACTGCGCCGCCCGGACACAGCAGGGCTCGGGCAATCTCGACACGACGGCGCTGTCCACCCGAAAGCTCGGCCACGCGGGCATGCACATCGACCCCCGGCACCAGCAGGCGCAACAGGGCCGCGGCACTCGAGGCGTCCACGCGCGCGTCGGCGCACACCAGCACGTTATCCAAAGCCGAGGCGCCCTCTACCAGGCGCACATCCTGAAACACCATGGAGCACGGCGCGCACTCCCCCGCCGCCAGCGCAAGCAGCGTCGACTTGCCCACGCCCGAGGTGCCCATCACACAGATACGCCCACCCGCAGGCACGTTGAGCACCAGCCCGTCGAGCGCCGGCGCCCAGGGCGCACGATCGCCCACGACAAGCGCAAGCTCCGCTGCAGCGCCATCGCTCGCAGCCCCCGCACGCCCGCGCAGTCCATGCCCATGCGCCCGCACGGCCGCGCGCCACGCCACGGGTCCCGAAACCCGCAGCAGCCACACCAGCACGCGCTCACACGTCCACGAGGCGGCAACGACCAGCACGGTCCACGCCAGCAGATCAGCCGTCTCAATCAAAAGCTTTGCCTGATAGATGCGCTCGCCCACGGTGCCCGTCGCCATGCCGATCAGCTCCGCTGCCACGCCGGCCTTCCAGCTCATGCCGATCACGGCGCGGGCGCACGAAAGCACAAACGGCAGGACTTCGCGCCAGGTATGGGCGCAAAACAGGCGCCGGCCGCGCACGCCATGCAGACGGAACATCTGCTCCAGCGGTTTATTCACCTGTGCCAAGCCCTCGGCCAGCGAAAAATACACGCCCGGCAGCGCCATCAAAAAGACCGCGGCGATGCTCACGCGCGCCGATCCCAACCAAATAAGCAGCAGGACCACCACGCAGGCAACCGGCGTCGCCTTAACAAACGAAAGTGCCGGAGCCACCAGGCGCGCAAACGCCCGCAACCGTGACGAAATCCCGGCAAGCACGCCACCACACACCGCGGCAAGCGCCAGCCCGCCCAGTATCCGCGCGCCCGAGCCCACCAAAATCGCCCAGGTACCGCCATCGCACACCAGGCGCAGCAGCGCCAAGGCAACAGCACCCGGCCCCGGCAAGATCAGCGGCTGCGCCACCAGCGCCGCCACCAGCATCCACGCGGCAAGCCAAAAGGCGGCGACGGCACCTGCTGCCGCCACCGCCTTCATACGCTCTGTCATTTGTCGAGCAAACGCGCGCACGGGCTACTCCATGTAGTAGAAATCGTCAGCCGGAAGTTTACCACCCACGGCACTCGCGTCCGCGTCGGACAGCACCTGCAGATACCCGCTAAGTGCCGCCTTCATATCCTTGCCCGTCTGGCAGACAAGCATGCACCCGGGAATCGCCTTCTCGGCGATCTTGGCGTTATCCACGATGCCGGCATCGACCACGGCCTGCGCCCAGTCTGCTGGCGCCGCATTGACAGCCTTAACGCTCGCCGCATGGCAGCTCAAGAACTCCGCCACGGCCTCGGGATGTTCCTCGGCAAACGCGCGGCGCACCACGGTCACACCCGTCAGCAAGCGCGAGCCCGTGTCACCCGCCAGCTCATCCCACGCATCGGTCAGGCTTACCGGAGCCGACAGCTTGCCTTCGCTCTTTGCGATGGCAGCTGTCTTGAACGGCTCCGGCAGCACGCCCACGGCGGACGGGTCGGCAAGCAGGGCCGACAGCACCTCGGTGGGCTCGCTCTTAAACTCGAGCGTCACCTGTCTGGTCAGGCCCGCGCGCTCCAGCAGGTAGTTCATGACGTACTCCGGCGTGGTGCCTTTGCCCGTCATGTAGACGGTATGGCCCGCCAGATCACCAAACGAAGTAACGTCCGCGTCGCCCGTCACAACGCTCAGCACGCCCAGCGTGTTGATGTCGATGACCTGCACCGCGCCCTCGGTCTTGTTGTAGAGTACGCTCGCCACGTTGGCGGGCACCAGGGCGATATCGATATCGCCCTGAATGACCTTGGGCACAATCTCGTCGGCGGCAGTGTTGATCGCAAAGTCGAACTCATTGTCCGTGGCACCGTCGGCCGCCCGGTCCATAAACTGCACCAGACCCATCGACGTCGGACCCTTGAGCGAGGCGACGTGCACCTCAACCGGCTCGGCAGCGGCACCGTCAGCAGCAGACCCGGCAGCCGAGCCCGCGGCGGACCCGGTACCGGCAGCCCCGCCGCCACAGCCCGCGAGCGCAAGCGACAGGGCGCCCGCGGCGAGCGCCGAGGCAAACCCCCGGCGCGACATCTCAAAATCAAACGCGCGCATCGCTAGCACGTCCCCTCGTTAGGCATCGTCCATGCGTGATGGTCGGTATGCAGCAGCTCCTCGGCCAGCGGCGAGAGCGGCTCGCCCAAGAACTCGCGGTAGCACGCCTGGACATCGGGATTCTCGTGCGAGAAGCGAATGTCCGCAGCGGCATCCAGACCCCACAGCACCTGACCGCGCTCGGCTGCCAGCTCGCAGCCGTCGTGGATGGGCTGACCGCCGCCACCGACGCAGCCGCCCGGGCATGCCATGACCTCAACGAAGTCATAGCTCACGCGGCCGTCGCGAATCGCGTCGAGCAGACGGGCGGCGTTGCCTAGCCCGTGCGCCACGGCGACGCGCACCTTGGTGCCATCGATACCGGCCACGGCCTCCTTCCAGCCGTCCAGGCCGCGCACATCGGTAAAGAAGTCGGCGTCGGGGTTCTTGCCCGTCACCAGGTAATAGGCCGAGCGCACGGCAGCCTCCATCACGCCGCCCGTGGCGCCAAAGATCACACCCGCGCCCGTGCCAAAGCCCAGCGGCGTGTCGAGCGGCTCCTCAACCAGCGTGTCGACGCTCACGTGGCTCGCGCGGATCATGCGCACCGTCTCGCGCACCGTCAGCGCAACGTCCACATCGGGCGTGCCGTCCTCGCCCACCATGCTCGGCAGCGCGCACTCGGCCTTCTTGGCCGTGCACGGCATCACGGACACCACAAACAGACGCTCGGGCTCCACGCCCAGCACCTTGGCGTAGTAGGTCTTGGCGATGGCGCCAAACATCTGCTGCGGCGACTTGGACGTGGACAGGCTGTCGACAAACTCCGGGTAGTGCGCCTTCACAAAGCGTACCCAGCCCGGGCAGCAGCTCGTGAACATGGGCCAGCTGCGGCTGTCGCCCTCGCCCTTGGCGGCCTTACCCAAGCGCTCGAGCAGCTCGGAGCCCTCCTCCATAATGGTGAGGTCGGCCGAGAAGTCGGTATCGAACACGTACTCAAAGCCCACGCGGCGCAGCGCACAAGCCAGGCGCTCGACAGTAGCCTCCTCGCGCGGAATGCCGAGCTCCTCGCCCCAGGCGCTACGCACGGCCGGCGCAATCTGCACCAGCACGATCTTGTCGGGATCAGCGATGGCATCGAACACGGTCTCGGTATCGTCACGCTCGCGCAGGGCGCCCGTCGGGCAATGCGTGATGCACTGGCCGCACGCGACGCAATCGGTCTTGCCGATCGGCGCACGCCCGCGGGTGCCCACGGCGGTATGCGTGGCGCGGTTGGTCAGATCCCAAATCCCTAAGCCCTGCACGCTCTCGCACACCTTGATGCAGCGCATGCATTTGATGCACTTGTCGTTATCGCGGATGATGGGGGAATCGAAATCCCAGCCCTCGCGCGCCAGGTGCTGCTCGTACGGCAGATAGAAGATGCCCAGGTCGTTGGCGATGGTCTGCAGGTTGCAGTTACCACTGCGCACGCAGCTCGTACAGCGCGAGTCGTGCTGGGACAGCAGCAGCTGCACGTTGGTGCGACGCGCCTCGCGGGCCTTGGGGCTGTTAGTGTGGACCACCATGCCGTCGAGCACGTAGTTGTTGCAGGCGGCAACCAGCTGGTCGCAGCCCTCAACCTCGACCACGCACACGCGGCAACCGCCGATCTCGTTTAGATCGCGCAGGTAGCACAGGGTGGGAATCTGGATGCCGGCGGACTTGGCCGCGTCCAGGATCGTGGTGTGCTCGGGTACCATGACCTCGCAATTATCGATAGTGAGCTTGACCATATTGAGTGCTCCGCTTTCGGTGTTGTCGCTGACAGTGGGGTTGTTGGGCTCTACCATTCCAGGTTCCTCCCTCCGCGGAACGCGCCAAAGCCAAAGTGGTCGCAACGCAGGCAGCGGCTTGCCTCCTGGCGTGCCTCCTGCTCGGTGAGACCCTGCTCGACCAGATTCCAATCGTGGATGCGCTCGCCGGCCTCGCGCTCGCCCAGCTCGCAGCGGCCGCACTCGTGCTTGCCCTTAAACTGCACGGTCGGCAGCTCAACGTCGAGCTTGATCTTGTGGTCAAAGCCCAGGTAGCGGTCGATATTTGCCGAAGCAACGCGGCCGGCGTTGATGGCCCGGATGACGGTGGCGGGACCGGTCTGGCAGTCACCGCCGCTAAAGAGGCCGTCGAAGTTAGGCACGGCGCCGTCCGAATCGGTGACGACGCAGCCCCACTTGCAGGCGATGCCCATCTCCTCAAACGGCTTGGAATCGATGTCCTGACCAATGGCAACAAACACGCGCTCGCAGGGAATGACGCGCTCGGGCGTCGCGGCGGCACGCGGGGCCGGGCGCCCACGACGGGGCTCGCCGATAATCTGCGGCTGCACGCGCAGACCACTCACGCGACCATCTTCGCCCGTCTCAATAGCGAGCGGTGCGGTGAGCTCCAGAACCTCGCAGCCCTCGGCCTGGGCGCCGGCAATCTCGGCATCCTGGGCCGTCATGTCGCAGATGCGACGGCGGTAGACGATGCTCACCTTTTCGGCACCGCAGCGCACGGCAGAGCGCGCCACGTCCATGGCCACGTTGCCGCCGCCGATGACGCACACGCGCTGACCGCTCAGGTCGGGCAGCGCGTCGTCGCCGATGGCGCGCAGCATCTTGACGGCCGACTCCACGCCGAGCGCCTCTTCGCCCGGAAGGCCGAGCTTCTTATCGCTGTGGGCGCCAATGGCCAGATAAACGGCATCGAACTCGTCGCGCAGGCGGGCAAGCCCCTCGCCGTTGACGGAGTGGTCGAGTTCCACGTCGATGCCGGCGCTCAAGATCCAGTCGATCTCGGCCTGCAGGCGCTCGCGCGGCAGACGGTAGCTGGGAATGCCATAGCGCAGCATGCCGCCCAGGTGGTGGCGCTGCTCAAAGATGGTCACCTTATGGCCCATCACGGCCAGGTAGTAGGCACAGGAAAGGCCGGCCGGGCCGCCGCCGATCACGGCGATGCGCTTGCCGGTGTTGTCGGCCACGCTGGGCTTGTAATCGTTGAGGTCACTGTGCTCAACGGCAAAACGCTTAAGGGCGAGGATGTTCATAGGATCGTCGACCATGCCGCGACGGCAGTGCATCTCGCAGGGATGCTCGCACACCAGGCCGCAAACGAGCGGCAGCGGATTGTTCTTGCGGATGACCTTGACGGCATCGGCATAGCGGCCGGCCTCGACAAGCGAAATGTACCCGGGAATGTCGACGTGCGCCGGGCAGCCCGAGACGCACGGAACGCGGGCCTCGCGGTCAAAGCCACAGGAGTGCTCGCGAATGTGGTGCTCAAAATCGTCGTGGAAGCCACGAATGGCCGTGAGTGCCATGGCGCCAGCTTCGTAGCCGATGGCGCAGTCGCTCGAAAGGTAGATGGTGCGGGCCGTGCGCTCAATCAGGTTGAGCGTGGACTCGTCGGCGCGGCCCTCGAGCACATCGGCGAGCAAGTCACTCAGTGCGCTCAGGCCCACGCGGCAGGGCGTGCACTTACCGCAGCTCTGGGTGGAGCACAGGTTGACGAGCGCCGCCGTAAACTCAACGGGGCACGGGGCGAGCGAACTCACCGCCAGACGGCGTCCAAGCGCATCGTGCAGGTCGTCCATGACGGCCTGAGCGTGGCTGCGTTCCATTACGTGCAGTCGAGCCATAAGATCCCCTCTCACATGGCAGCCCGGAGGCGAGGCCGGGCGAAATTGCTACACGCACAACACTGACCTAAAAAGTTGTTAGGTCTCCACGCAGTTCGGCAGGCGGTATAAAATGTCACCCTCAGCGGTGAAAATGAACATTACCGCAGATAAATGCCATATTTGATAAAACGCGTTACCAAATTGCAATGCCCCGCCCACGCAATCACGTGGGCGGGGCATTGCTTCAGGCATGCGGCCAGCGACCCTGTTGCTTTTACTTAAGCTCGGGCCAGTAACCCTTGTTGGCCTCGATCATGTCGTCGAGAACCTCCTTGGCGACCTTCATCGACGGCACGGTCTTGTTGAGCGTAAAGGCCTTGAGCGCCTTCTCGTACGAACCCTCGATCGTAGCCTCGACAATGAGCTTCTCGGAGTTCAGCTGCTGCATCATGAGGCCCTGCTGGAACAGCGGAATGTTGTCGCGGCTGATGACCTCGGGGCCGTTCTTGCCAATGTAGGCAGGCAGCTCGACCATAGCGTCGTAGGGCATGTTGGGGATGGCGCCCTTGTTCTCGCAAATGACCAGGAAGCGCTGCTTGGTGTCGTTCTTCAGAGCGATAGCCAGATCGGCAATCCAGTCGCCGTGGCTGCCCGCATAGAACGTGCTCTCGTCGATCTCGCCCGTCTTCTCGTAATGGTCGATACCATCAAAGAGGTTCTTCTCACGCGTCTCCTCAACCTCGTTAGCACGGGTGCGCTCGGGGTTGGAGTGCTCGACGAACTCCTTCTGCTGCAGGTAGTAGTTCAGATACGTGTTGGGCAGGTACTCCGGGAAGCACTCCATGATCTCGTACTCGCCCTTCCAGACGTAGTACCAGCTGCCCTTGGTGTGGCGGTTCTGCTCGGGGTGCTCGTCGGTGGCCTCCTCGGGCTTCTTTGCCATGAGCGAGCCCATGCCCTTGAGGTAAGAGTCGGGCAGCAGAATCTCATGCTCCTTGATGTACTCGCGCAGCTGCGGGAGCACCTCCTCGCCCTTGTGGCGGATCGAGGTGAACCAACCAAAGTGGTTGAGGCCAAAGTAATCGTACTCGACATCCTTCTTGTCGATATCGAGCGCGGCGCAAACCACGTCGATGATCGCGATCGGCATGTCGCAGATGTTGATGATGCGAGCGTTGGGACGCAGCACGCGGCAGCCCTCGGAGACGATGGCGGCAGGGTTGGAGTAGTTGAGAATCCAGTAGTCCTTCTTGGCGTACTTCTCAACGTCATCGATCAGCTCGACCATGGGGAAGATGGTGCGCATGCCGTAGGCAAGGCCGCCGCAACCGCAAGTCTCCTGACCCACGCAGCCGTGACGCAGCGGAATCTTCTCGTCCTGCTCGCGCATGGCGTAGCCGCCCACGCGCATCTGGGCAAACACGAAGCTCGCGTCGGTAAAAGCCGTCTTTTTGTCGGTGGTCACCGTGAGCTTGATGTCCAGGCCGAGGTCCTCGTGCAAAATCCAGTCCACGAGCACGCCGATCTTGCGCTGGCGCTCCTCGTTGATGTCGTACAGACGAATCTCGTCAACGTCGAGCTCGTCCTTGCGCAGGGCGATGGACTTGACGATGCCGGGGGTAAAGGTGGATCCGCCACCACACAGAGTAATGATCATTGTTTACTGCTCCTTCTCAATTGCGTTTTCGACCTTGTCGCGCATCTCGGCGACCTTCATGCCAAAGATGATCTGGATATTATTGCCGTTGCGGTTGATGCCGCTGTTGGGCACGTGGTTGATGAGGTCCTCATTGATGAGGTCCGGGTTCTTAACGTTCACGCGGAGACGCGTAAAGCAGTTCTCGAGCTCCTCGATGTTGTCCTTGCCACCAAGACCTGCAACCAGGTCGGCAATGCCCGCATCGACGCCCTCTGCGGGAGCCGCGGCAACAGCGCCCTGCTTCACCGCGACAGACGCGGCGGCCTCGCCCTCGGCAACGGACTCGGCGAGCTCGGACTCCTCCTCGCGACCAGGCGTGTGGAGGTTGAGCTTCTTGATGAGGAAGGTGAAGAGGAAGAAGTACAGAGCGGCGTTGACGACTCCAAGCACCAGCATAACTGGCCAGTTGGTCTTGTCGACACCGAGGACCAGGTTGGAAACCACGATGTTGATGATGCCGCCTGCAGTCGAAGCGGGCACGGAGAGGACCTTGAGCAGGACCAGGAAGATGCCGGAAAGAACCGAGTGAACGACAAAGAGCACGGGAGCGGCAAAGACAAAGAGGAAGTCCATGGGCTCGGTGACACAGGAGAGCACGGCGGTGATGATCAGCGGGATGATAACGGCCTTGGTCTTATCCTTGTTCCCCTTGTAAGCGGTGACGATAAAGGCGAGACCGATACCGATGTAGGGCCACAGGTTGTTGAAGGTGTAGCTGTTGAAGTAGGTGCTATCGGAGAAGGGCTGGCCCGTCATTGCCATCTCGGCGACACGGATGGGGTAGGCACCGGCGATAACCTGATCGCCCAGCGTCAGGGTGCCACCCACATCGGAGAACTGGAACGGGGTGTAGATGAGGTGGTGCAGACCGGTGGGAACGAGCAGCTTGTTGAGCATGCCGTAGATAAAGAGGCCGATGTTGCCCGACTCCTTAATGATGCCGGCAACTGAGGAGATGGCACCCTGAACCGGAGGCCAAACGATGCAGAAGCCAGCGCCCATGATCCAGGAGATGATGATCATGATCAGGAACGGGAAGCGAACGCCCGAGAACATCGAAAGGGCAATGGGGAACTGCTTATTCGAGTACTTGTTGAACACGGCACCGGTGATGCAACCGAGAATAATGCCGCCGAACACGCCGGTATCGAGCACCTGAATGCCCATAACGGTGGCCTGGCCGGTTCCGGTAAGACCGAGCATGCCGCTCGCATCGGCAAGAGAGCCGGTGGCGTTGAGCACGATGTTGTTAGCCTGCAGGAACAGGAAGAACGACATCAGGGCAATCAGCGAAGCATGGCCCTTGTTCTTCTTTGCCATGGCGCCGGCGATGCCCACGCAGAACAGAATCGAGAGGTTGTTGATGATAAACATCAGCGACTGATAGACAACGGCGCCCACAAGCTGGAACGGACCGGAGCCCAGTACGGGGACCAAAGCGCAGATGGTCTTGTTGGTCAGAATGATGCCCACGATGAGCAGGATGCCGGCAACCGAGAGATACATCATCGGCTGAACGATCGACTTCGCGAACACCTCCAACGGCGCTTTGAAATTGAACTTCTTTTTTGCGGTCATAGCGGTACTCCCCTTCCTTTTCCGCAAATTAAGACAGATGTGCCCTGGACAAGACCGTGAGCCTTGCCTTATATCAATCGATGTGTGGGCACGTTATGCCTAGAGACCAGGTTCTCCAAGCAGGTTAACAATGTGATATGCGAGATAACTCTTCTCAGCATCGGTAACGACAACGTTATAGGTAGACGACAAGTGGGCGGCTATGGCGTCCGCGCACGAGAATGCGCAGGGATACGCCGTTTCATCGATTCGGAACAGCGCGTCTCCGTTGATTTGCCCTGCCGTAGGATCGAGCGCTCGCTGTGCGAAAAACTGCAGGTGACGAACGAAACGTTCGTAAGGCAGCGAGGTGTCATCGAGGGTCGTAGCATAGCGCTTGGAAACAATCGCGAGCACGTCGCGAACAAGCTGGACCGAAACAATCAAACGATCGGAGCGTTGCGGCATGGTGGCGTTGACGATATGCAGCGTAATGAAACCCTGCTCTTCTTCGCTCATCTGAATGCCCATATACTCCTTGATAATCTGCAGCGCACGGCCCGCAAGTGCATACTCCTTGCGATAGAACTGCTGGATCTCGAGCAGCAACGGATTCTCACAGGAGACGCCCTTGCGCTCGCGTTCCAAAGCAAGGCTGATATGGTCTGCGAGAGCAATGAGAATCTTGTCGTTGATATCAACATTGAGCTCTCGACGAAGCATCTGAACGATTTCCTCGGAAATCACGAGGTTGACGGTGGGGATGGACTCCAAAAGATGTGCCAAGCGGTCGATCGTACGCGAGTCCTGAGAAGTTCCCTCCTGCAACGCGTAGGTCTTTTCGACCGACGTCTCATCGATGGCATCGCCGGCATGACGGCCAAAGCAGAGGCCTCGACCGATGACGATGAGCTCGGAGCCATCGTCCGAAGTGACCATTGCGACGTTGTTGTTAAAAACTCGCTTGATAACCACGGTACCCACCACAAGAATTTACTCGGAAAGCCAGACGACAGGCTCTTTAACAGCAACAGGGCCGGAAGCATGCTCACGAAGAGTCGAGTTCTCCGAACGCTCACACACGATAACGAAGACCGTGGGATCAAAGCCGGCAGCGCGAACCACGTCGAAATCGACCTCGACGAGGGGCTGGCCCGCGTCGACATGGTCACCCTGGGCAACAAGCGCATGGAAGCCCTTGCCCTCAAGCTTAACAGTGTCGATTCCGATGTGCAGCATCACCTGAGCAGAGCTGTCGTCGGACATGATGCCCAGCGCGTGCTCAGTCGGAAACAGCGCCGCGACGGTGCCGGAAACAGGAGCGCACACCGTTCCCTCTTGGGGAACCACGGCAACGCCATCACCCACCGCACGGCTGCTAAAAGCGGGGTCATTGGTTTTTTCTAGATTAACAAGCTCGCCGGAAACAGGGGCGAGGATTTCGAACTCGGAAGTCGCAGTCGCCTGCTTATCCGAGCCACCCATAAGGCGAGAAAAGAAACCCATGGTGACATGTCCCTTCATAAATATAGCCCAACCAAAATCAATCGAATGCGCCCATTGAGACGCACCCGTTCAAAGACTTTGGTTAGGCCCATGTCCGAGGGGACTCGGTAACCTTCCGCATTTCTTTTTACGGGGGTTATTGTAGGCAACAACAAAGCCAGAATAGTCATTATGACCGGTGAGCGGTATTTTTTCTTCGATAAACGGTATTTAAGCGGCACTTAGGGACGTTCCTTTTCTGCCGGCACTCGGGAACACTCCTCACTCTGGTGCATTGGGGACAGGTTACTTTGCACCAATCATGAGTTGCGGTGAAATAGGGACTGCAAAGCCGCTCAAAAGGCCAAAACAGTCCGTATTCCACCGCAACTTCAAGACGTTGATGCAGATTAACCTGGCCCCATTGCACCAATTTCGTATGCGCTAGATAAAGAGCTCGCATTCCTTCCGCACGACGCAAACCTTGCTCAGCATCTGGGAAACAGCGGATAGCTTGTTGGGATCAAGCTTGCGAGCGCCTCGCGGACATACGGCGATGCAGCGCATGCAGGAGATGCACGCCTCGCCAGCTGCTCGCTTGGGGTCGCCCTTGTCGATAGCACAAACGGGGCACGCCGCGGCGCATGCACCGCAGGAGACGCAATCCCCTGTTGCCTCGGGTGCCATGCGGCGACCTCCAGCTTGTTTATAAGGACGATTGCCGGGGATAGAGGGCTCGGACGCATCCTCAGCCAACAGCTTTTGCTGAATTTGCTGCGCAAACTCTGCGAGCTGCGCCGCATCCTGCGCATCCGGTCGCCCAGCAGCAAACTGACGAGCAACGGAATGTTCTGCAATGGCTGCAACTGCCGCGATCACCCGGAATCCCGCATACTTCGCAACGTCCTCCAGCTCTACGAGCGTGTCCTCAAACGCGCGGTTTCCGTATACACAAACCAAAACAGCCCGAGCCCCGTTGCCGCGCACCATGCCCAACCGGTCAGCCACCACAGCCGGGATTCTACCGGCATACGCCGGCACAGAGATTACGGCCACGTCGTCCTCAGTCATCGAGACAGCGTTGAAATCCAACCCGCTATCGGTCAGATCGACGGTAACGGTATTCTTGCCCAGTGCTCCGGCCACAAGGCCTGACACCTTCTGCGTTCCACCCGTCGGACTAAACACAATTTCGAATACGCTCATCGAGGCACCCTCCCCTACGCCTGGCAACGCGTCAAGCCGCTTTCACATCCAGCCAGAGTATACGGCACGTGGGGTCCCCGTTTTGATGCACCAAGCACCCCAATGCACCCACCCTACACTGTCTGCCTCTTCGTTTTGTATAAATTACGGTACAGATTGTATATATTTACGGGATACCGCTGTGTTCTCCTGAGGTACCCCATCCTGGCCCGTGCAAAAAACGGAGTATTCTGCAACGTAACCACGCCAGCACCGCCGCGGGTGGGCAAAACTGTAGGGCACCGTATCATTCTAAGTCCCGACATGGCGAGAATGACGCGCCCCTGCTCCGGAAAACGGTGAAATCTGACTCAGAACGCTCGCCAGGGATATCCGAAGGCCACCGTTGGCGACGTCGAATCATATGCAGACAACTCGAACTGCAGAATACTCCAAAAAATGCACGGCGCACCCCATGGGACCCATTGCCGCATGGCAGGAAACAGGTCCACGGCATCCTCTAGATGCATTCCCGAGGAAATCACATTTGAACTAGCGATCGGATACGACAAACAGAAAGGGCCCCGAACGTAGCTGCTCGGGGCCCTTGGTTCGCCTCGCCCTAGCGGGCGATGCGTATGTTACTTGCGCTTGCCGCCGCCGTCACCGGGGCGACGGGAGCTGCCGCCGCGCTTGCCGCCACGGCTGTTGCCATAGCTGCCACGGTTATCGCGACCGCCGGCACGGCCGCCACGGGAGCCGACCTGGTTGCCGCCGCGACCACCACGGTAGCCGCCGCGACGCTCTTCGCGGGTATCGTCGTAGTTGCGCCAGTCATCGCGACGATCGCGGCTGGCACGCGGGTCACGACGATCGCGCGACTCGTTAGAACGACCAGCGCCGCCGCGGCCGCCATTGCCGCGAGCACCCTCGCGACGCTCGCCGCCGCGGCTACCGCGCTCTTCAAAGCGCTTGCCGCCACGGGACTCACCGCCACGGGCAGCACGCTCACCACGACCCTCGCCGCCGCGACGCTCATCACGGCCGCCGCGCTCGTCATCGCGACCGGAACGACGACGGTCGCCCGCACCACGCTTGCCGCCACGCGAGCCACGACCCTCGTCCTCGCGCTCGACACGACGACGGCCGCCGCGGTCCTCGTCCTCGCGGCGACGGCGATGCGCCTCGCCCTGGAACTGCTTGGCACGGCGCTCGGCACGGTTGCCGCGCGGCGCCTGCTCGGCGGCAGCAGCACCGCCGCGCTCCTCGGCAGCCACCTCGCGGGCCACGCTCTCCACAGCCTCGTCCACGCGAGCCTGAACGCCCTCGCGCACGCGGGTCTTGCCGCCGCGCTTGGGACGGCTCGGACGCTCGCCGTCGCCGCGACGCTCGTCGCGACCACGGTTGGAACGACCGGCCACATCGCCGTAGTCATCGCCGTTGCGCTTGCCGTCGCGACGCGCCTGCTCAAGCTTCTTCTTGCTCTTGGACTTGCCGCGTTTGGTCTTCTTCTTCACCTTAAAGGCAGCAGGATCGCGCTCGGGGTCAACGGCGGGCGGGTTGGGACCCACGTGCAGGTCGCCGGCTTCGTAAATATCGGCCGTCTTGTCCATGAGCTTCTCGATCTCGTAGAACTCATCAACGTCCTGCTCGGTCACAAACGTAATGGCCCAGCCCAGCTCGCCGGCGCGGCCCGTACGGCCAATGCGGTGGATATAGTCGGTCGGCTCGGCCGGCACGTCAAAGTTCACGACGTAGCGCACGTCGCTAATGTCGATGCCGCGGGCGAGCACGTCGGTTGCCACCAACACGTCGACGGTACCGTCGCGGAAGGCCGAGAGTGCGCGCTCGCGCTGGGCCTGGCTGCGGTTGCCGTGAATCGCGGCGGCCTTGATGCCCTTACGCTCCAGACGGCGGCAGCAGCTGTCGGCGCGGTGCTTGGTGCGCATAAAGACGATAGTGCGCTCCGGGCCCTCCTTCTTGAGGAACTCGGGCAGCAGGTTGTTCTTGGCCTCGATGGACACCGGGAACACAAACTGGTCGACGGTGTCGGCGGTCGACGTGGCGGGCGCGATCTCCACGCGGGCCGGGTCGCTCACCAGGTCGGTGATCTCGCCCACGGCCTCCTCGTCGAGCGTCGCCGAGAACAGCAGCGTCTGGCGCTCGGCCGGCGTCTCGCGCACAATGCGGCGGACGGCGGGCAAAAAGCCCATATCGAGCATGCGGTCGGCCTCGTCGAGTACCAGCACTTTGACCTCGCCCAGGTGGCAGGCACCCTGCTCGATCAGATCGACCAGACGGCCCGGCGTTGCGACCAGGATGTCGCAGCCGTACTTAAGTGCCGCGGTCTGCGGCTTGTAGCTCACGCCGCCCACGACGGTCACGGCAACATGGCCGGTGACGTCGGCGATTTTGCTTGCGACCTCGTCGATCTGCTGGGCAAGCTCGCGCGTAGGGGTGATGACGAGCATCACGGGGCCACGGCCGTTGCCCTCGGGCTTTTTAACACCGCGACGGCGGTTGCGGCCGCCGCGCTCGCGCACGGGTTTGGGAGGAGCGATGTGCTCCAGATTGTTCATGGTCGGCAGCAAAAAGGCAGCCGTCTTGCCGGTGCCGGTCTGAGCGGCGGCAAGCAGATCACGGCCCTCGAGCACCACGGGGATGGAGCCGGCCTGAACAGGCGTTGGCGCCGTGTAGCCCAGGTTCTCGATAGCACGGAGCATCTCGTCGGAGAGGCCCAGCTCGTCAAAGGCGGGCAGGCTCTCGGTAGCGGACTCGACGGCCTGGGCAGCATTGGCCTCATCGGCGGCATCGAAGGCAGCCTGGGTCATAGCCTCGCGGGCCTCGTCCAGAATCTCGGCGTCCGTGACGTCGGATACAGAATTACGCATATGTTGTTGTTCCTTATCTGCACGCGCAATGGGCACGGCATGCGGCCGCGCGGGCGTGCTTGGTAGTGCGCTAATACATACAAAAACAGGTGCGCACAGAGAGGACGTTGCTCAGCACGCTGGCGATCGCTTTGGCAGCCCTATCACGCGCCGTCCAGACGCAGCAGCTCTAAGCGATGGAGCAGATTCGCCGCCGGTTAGTATACCCGTACTCCGTATGCCCCCACGTAAACCACAGATGACGAGGCGGACGAGGTGGGCCCGGCTGATTGTCTCAATCTGTAACAGTTACAGGGCAAATCTTCCTCTACGTGTTACAGATCGAGACAAACGGTCGACACGGTTCGCAAACGTCTCAATCTGTAACAGTTACCGAGTAAAATCGGTCCTAATTGTTATAGATCAAGACAGAGGGGGATTTCCGTCCAGTCCAAACCAAATCTCTCAGTCTTCCTGCAATTTCGAACATGTGGCCTATAATGTTGCTTTGGTTACGCTATATATTGCGCGGCCATTTAATACGTCGCCCACCGGGGGCCATTAATTCCTATCGCCATATTGGCTAGGAAGCAATCAAAGGAGGTATCCGTGGCAGCAGAGACGCCTTGCTCGGTCCTCTATAACGATATTCGCTCGTTCGGCGGTCTTAAACATCTCGAGATCGCCCGAATGCTTATCAATGGAAACTCTTATCTCGGCAGTACCCTGCTCGAGAAATGCTCTTCCAACCGCTCGTATCTCACCCGTTACATCGTCCATCGCAAGCCTGACCAGTGCGCGCCCGCCATCTACAGCGACTTTACCGTCACCACGCTCAACCTTTCCGCGGCAATCTGCAGCAAGCTCGGCGGCGGCGAGTCCGCCTATCGGGCAATCGCCGAGCACTATCGCGGTCCGGCCGCCAACGAAATGATGTCGGCTCTCACCAGCTACAAGCTGGACAGCCGCCTATATGCAAATGCCCTCAATCGCATCGACAACTTTGACGGCAATACCGTGCGCGAGAAAAGCACGCTTTACCTTATGCTCTTTGTGGCAACGGGGGCGCTCGCCGATCCCGTTCAGGGCGTGGCCACCGTCGAGCGCTTTTGCGACAGCAAGACGGGCGGGCACTTTGGCACCACCGAAACTACCGTCGGACGTGGCTTTATGAGCAGCCTGGAGCAGCCGCGCACCGTCGCCCCCAACCTCGGTCTGCTCAGAACCCATGCCGACAACTGCGCCGACATGCAAATCCATCCCCTCACACGCGATCCGCGCGGCACCGTAATTGGTTCTTTGCCCAAAACCTCGCCCAGCATCACCGATGTGGGCGCCGACGCATCGCGCGAGCATCTTCGCATTTGGCTTGAGGGTGAGCACTGGTACGCCCAGGGCCTTGGATCGACCAACGGCACGGTACTCGAATCGGGTGCAGGCGACGGCGATATTGTGATTGAGCCGCCGCGCGACCAACGCGAGCCCGGCAAGATCTATCCCCCAGTGGAAATCGAAAACAGCGACAGGCTCCATCTGGGTCTCTACACGACATTCCTTGTCATTGTGGACTAGCGCGGACGGCGATCGGAAGACGGTCGCCGTCCGTCTTTCATCTTCTACCTTCTGCGTCGTAAACGACAATGCTCAGCGGTATACGTGGGCAGTGCGGCTATCATGGTACTTTACCGATATCCGCACTGCTCACGTATACGTGCGGCAACCCATGCCAGACAAAGGAACGCCATGGATACTACCGATAGCGCCTATGGCGACAAACTCATCCGTCTCGATACGTTCGATACCGCCGTGGCGGTCGACCCCAGCGCCGAGGACGACGCCAAACGTCGGTTTATGACGCTTATTCTCCAGACGGCCCACCGCAACAACGGCAACATCGGGCACGTGCTGCGCGCGACCAACACGAGCGGCGAGGTCTTTGCCGTCAAGCTACTCAAGGACAACGCTATCCTTTCCGGCCAAGCCCCCGACCGCTCCGCCGAGCAATCGGCCGCGCACCTGGCCAACACCGCTGCGCTGTTCGAGGAGTACCGTCATCTGTGTATCGTCTCGCACCTGCGCGGATTTCCGCGCGTCTATGGCTACGGCTCGTGTGAGAATGACCCGCTCATCCTCATGGAGTGGGTCGAGGGTACCTCGCTCAAGCAGGCGCTGCCCCTGCTTCCGCACGACGCCTCGGGCGGGCTGACCACCCAGATGGTCGCCGCCGTCGGAAACGCCGTGCTTCGTGCGCTCTTGATGACCCAAGGCCTCGTGAATCCGGTCATCCATCGGGACCTGTCGCCTGCCAATATCATGTTCCGCACCACCAGCCGAACGCTCGAGCAGCAGATTGCCGATTGCTCCTTTGACCCCTGCCTCATCGACATGGGCTCCGCGACCATGGCTCTCGGCGACGACACGATCACCCGGCGCGCCGACATCTGGCGCTTTGCCACGCCCGCATACGCCGCGCCCGAGATGCTCACGCAGGATATCGAAGGCATCGCGGCCCTTCGCCGTTCGCCGGCAATCGACGTCTATGCGCTTTCGAGCATTTTGTACCAGCTCTACAGCGGTCGCAAACCGTTCGATGTCGAGTCGACGGGTGCCGCGGCAACCGGCTCGTTCTACCTCATAAAGACCAAGACCAAGCCGGCACCGCTCGAGCCGCGCTGCAAGGACGATGAAGCGCTCGTCCAGATCATCATGAAAGGCATCTCAGTCGAGCAGGGCGATCGTCCCACCGAGCAGCAGATGCTCGAGGTGCTCTCGGCATACCTCACCGATGCCGAATCCGAGGGCCGCGAAGGCGCAGGAGACGAGGCCGCGATTGATATCGATTCTGGTACGCACCTTAAGGTCGACGTCACCGGCGAGCGCGCGAGAGAGATCCTGGAGCAGGCCCGGCACGATACCATGACCCGCCGCCGCTTTATTATCGGTGGCGTTGTCGCAGCCGTTGCGGGGCTTGGCGTTATCGGGGCGGCAACCCATGGCTTTGGCATCCCCGACTACTTGGACGGCATCCGCGGTTCACTTGACGACTACACCTGGGATCAGCTGCAGGAGATTTCGCTCAAGATTAAGGCCGCCGAGACCCGTAGCGAGGCACGCGAGATTGCCAAGCGCTATCATCTGCTCGATGACAACGGGCATATCCCCTATCCATGCACTAAGCGCGTGAAGCTCACCAATGGGCTGCACGTCGGCGCGCAGCTCGTGGGCATCCGCCACGACGAGCTTCTGGACGGGACGGGCAAGGCCGGACTGACGTTTATGTTCGATGCGGGTATTGCCGAGCGCAACGCTGCGGCTGAACCGCCGAGCGCCGGCTGGGCAGATTGCGAGCTGCGGGAATGGCTCAACGGCGACGGCCTTAAGCTGCTGCCCAACGAGTTGCGCGCACTCATTAAAGGGGTCAAGAAGGTCTCGAACAATGTGGGCGCCGCCAACAGCGCATCGTGCCTGAGCGAGTTGCCCGCAACCCTTTGGCTGCCCGCCATGGTCGAGCTGTGCGGTACGCAACCGTCCGATTCGTTTGCCGAGGACTATCACTACCTGGCAGACATCTACAACGGCGAGGGCAAGGAGTATCAGCTCTTCCGCGAGCTCAAGGTAAGTCCGTATACCACGAACGAGATGCTGGTTCGCCAGTGGAAGGGCAAGGACACCTGCTGGTGGGAGCGCACGGTGAGCCCCGACTCATCGGAGACCGAAGGCACGCTCTACATAAACCGTGTGGGCCACGACGGCGACGCCTTTACGTACGCAACGCCTGCGGACAAGCCAAACAAACGAACCTGTGTGATCCCCGGATTCTGTATCTAGGCGGCGGGCGTCTTGCCGTGACGGGACCCCTCCCCGGCAATTGTCTCAATCTGTAACAGTTAGAGGTCATTTTCCCTGCTAGATGTTACAGATTGAGATGATTGGTTGGGACGGTTCATCGGCCAACCAACCACCCTCATCTGTAACGAAATGTCATACATTTCTTTCTGTACTGGACACCCCCAGGGGGTATGGGTGTATAGTATCGGCAGGTTAACATTTCCGACACTACGTCACAGAAAGGAGAAGCCATGGCTCAAGATAAGTTTGACGTGGGCGGCATGACGTGCGCCGCGTGCCAAGCGCACGTGGACCGTGCCGTCAGCAAGCTCGACGGCGTCGAGAGCGTCGCGGTCAATCTGCTCGCCGGCTCTATGCTGGTGGACTACGACCCTGCGCAGGTCTCCCCCGACGATATCTGCACCGCTGTCGATCGCGCTGGCTACTCGGCCTCGCCCATCAGCACGGGCACCGACGCTGTCCAAAGCGGCAGCTCGCAGGCCAGGTCTGGCGTCACCCATATGGAGTCGCCGACCAAAAAGTTGGAGGCCGCCGCCTCTGCCATGCGCACCCGCCTCATCGTCTCGATCGTATTCCTTGTCCCACTGTTCTACATAGGCATGGGGCACATGCTCGGCTGGCCGCTGCCCGGCATCTTCACCGACCACACCCACAGCATGACGCTCGCGCTCACCGAGCTCGTCCTGCTCATTCCCATCGTCTACGTCAACGACGCGTACTTTATCAACGGGTTTAAATCACTCGCGCACGGCGCGCCTACTATGGACGCCCTTATTGCCGTGGGCGCCACCGCCTCCATCGCCTGGTCGCTCTACGCCATGTTCATCATGGCCGACCAATTAGCCGCGGGTCAGGTCCACGAGACCATGATGACGGGCATGGACAATCTGTATTTTGAGAGTGCGGGCACGATCCTGTCGCTGGTCACCGTGGGCAAATACCTCGAGACGCGCAGCAAGTCCAAGACCGGCGGCACCATCGAGGCGCTGATCGACCTGGCGCCCAAGACCGCGACCGTCGTGGCAGAGGACGGCAGCGAGGCCGCCGTCGACGTCGACAGTATCCTTCCCGGCCAGGTCCTGCGCGTGCGCCCCGGCGAGTCCATCCCCGTCGATGGCGTGGTGCTCGAGGGCAGCTCGGCCGTGGACGAGAGCGCGCTGACCGGCGAGTCCATCCCCGTGGAAAAGACCGCCGGCGACACCGTCAACGCCGCCACTGTCAACCGCACCGGCTCGTTTACCTTCCGCGCCACACGCGTGGGCGCCGACACGTCGCTCGCCAAGATTGTCCAGCTCGTCGAGGACGCCAACGCCACCAAGGCGCCCATTGCTCGACTGGCCGACAAGGTCGCCGGCGTGTTTGTGCCCGTGGTGTTCGTGATCTCGGCCGTGACCTTCTTGGTGTGGATGGCACTGACCGAAAGCGTCAACGAAGCGCTCACCTCCGCCGTCGCCGTGCTGGTGATCAGCTGCCCGTGCGCGCTGGGCCTGGCCACGCCCGTCGCCATTATGGTCGGCACCGGCAAGGGCGCCGAGATGGGCATTCTGTTTAAGAGTGCCGAGGCGCTGGAGAACCTGCGCAGCGTGGGCACCGTGGTGCTCGATAAGACGGGCACGGTCACCCGCGGCAAGCCTGCCGTGACCGATATCGTAGTGGCCACGCGCGCCGACGACTCGCCCGCCATGAGCAAAAAGGCGCTGCTCAAGCTGGCCGCTGCGCTGGAGCGCTCAAGTGAGCACCCGCTGGCCGAGGCGATTATGGCCGAGTGCGAGACACGCGGGATCGTCGCGCGCATGGTCGAGGACTTTGCGGCCGTGCCCGGACGAGGCGTTACGGCGCGCGAAGGGCAAAACGCCATTGCAGCCGGCAACGTACGCCTGATGGACGAGCTGGGCGTTACCGTGCCCGCGGGTCTTGCCGAGCAATTTGCCGCCGAGGGCAAGACGCCGCTGTTCTTTGCCAAGAACAGCGAGCTTGCCGGTACCATCGCCGTGGCCGACGAGGTCAAAGAGACGAGCGCCGAGGCCATCGCCGCGCTCCGCAAGCTCGGCGTCGACGTGCGCATGCTCACCGGCGATAACCGTGTGACGGCCGAAGCAATCGCCCGCCGCGTGGGGCTGAGCAGCGAACAGGTCATCGCCGACGTCCTCCCCGCCGACAAGGAGCACCACGTACGCGAGCTGCAGGATGCGGGCAGCAAGGTCGCCATGGTGGGCGACGGCATCAACGACTCACCCGCCCTGGCGCGCGCCGACGTGGGCCTCGCTATCGGCACCGGCGCCGACATCGCCAAGGAGGGCGCCGACGTGGTACTCATGCGCAGCGACCTCATGGATGTCGCCCGCGCCATCGAGCTTTCGCGCGCCACGATCCGCAACATCAAGCAGGACCTGTTCTGGGCGCTGTTCTACAACGGCATCGGCATTCCGCTGGCGGCGGGTGTGTTCTTCCCCCTCACCGGTTGGCAACTCTCGCCGATGTTTGGCGCCGCGGCCATGAGCCTGTCGAGCGTGTGCGTCGTAAGCAATGCGCTGCGCTTAAAATCCTTTAAGCCAAAAGTGGCAAAATAAGCTCACCATTAAGTCCATTTAGAACGGGTTTTCCAGGTGCCCGAGATTGACCTGAAAGAGGAGCGACGCGTACTTTGGTACGCGAGCGACGGCTTGAAGGTCAAGGTCGGGTGCCTGGGAAAGCCGACACAACAGAGAGGAATATCCATGCGTTTCACAATCAAGACTTCCGGCCTCATGTGCGGCCATTGCGATGCCACCGTCGAGACCGCGCTGCTCAACGTTGCCGGCGTGACCGACGCCGATGCCGATCACGAGACCCAGACCGTCCAGGTAGAGTGCGCCGACACCGTGACCGCCGAGCAGCTCGCCGCCGCCGTCGAGGGCGCCGGCGAGAAATTCCATGCCCTGTCCGTAACCGCCGCGTAGCAGGCGCCACCTGCCCCCTCAGAAGTTGCGGTGAAATACGGACTGTTGAGCCGCCCTAGGCCCTTAAACAGTCCGTATTTCACCGCAACTGACGGGGACATCCGGAAGATCGACCAGAAACGAGGACCCGCCATGATGGCAGACCACAAATCGGTGACCCGCATGCTCAAAACGGCACGCGGCCAGATCGACGGCATCTTGCGGATGGTCGATGAGGACCGCTATTGCGTCGACATCTCCACGCAGCTCATGGCAACACAGGCGCTCCTCGCGCGCATTAACGCCGACGTGCTCAAGGCGCATATCGAGGGCTGCGTGACTTCGGCAATCGAATCGGGCGACGAAGACCTCAAAGCCGCCAAACTCGCCGAAATCGAACGCGTCGTCGACAAACTCTCCAAGTAATTGGGGCATTGGGGACAGGTACGTTTGCACCACATTGGTGCAGATTAACCTGTCCCCCTTGCTCTAAATCGGGTATAAAGGCGTGCGGCATATCGAATGAAAGGCAATTTGCATGAATGACTTTATGAAGGGCCGCAATGGCGCTGACGAACTCACCATCGTGATGGGCTTCGCAGGCATTATCATCGCCATGATCGGATCGATAGCCCGCATCCAGTGGCTCAGCTGGATTGCCATCGCCGTAATCGTGATTGGCGTGCTGCGCGGCCTGTCCAAAAATATCGACGCACGTCACAAGGAGAACGAGGCCTTTGTCGCCGCGACTGCAAACGTACCCGGCTTGGGCAAGTTTGTAGCTAGCTTGGGCGGCGGAGCTGCAGCGGCCAACGCCTCGCGCGCAGCCGGTACTAGCAAGGAAGACTTTGAACGTGCCAAGCGCACAGCCAAGAAGATGTGGAAGGGCCGCAAGACCACGGCCTATCTCAAGTGCCCCAACTGCGGCCAGATGCTCTCCGTTCCCAAGGGCAAAGGCAAGATCCGCGTCACCTGCCCCAAGTGCCATGCCAAGATGGAGACGCGCTCATAGCCGCCATACCATGGGACAAATAAAAGCCGAGGCCTCGTATTGAGACCTCGGCTTTTTCTAATTATGACAAAAGGATTGCCCCCTTGTCGCATCGCCATATCGCGCGCTTACGCCACGCCGTCGCGGGCAAGCTCCTCGGCCAACGCCTCGGCAGGCATGGCCATAATCGTGTCGAGCTCGGCGTCCACCTCGGGAATACGCTTCACCTTGAGTTTGCGCACCAGATCACCACGGCACATCACGTGCATCGGCTCACGCAGTGCGCACAGGTCATCGAGCGGATTCTTGCGCGTCACCAGGATATCGGCGGCCTTGCCGCACTCGATCGTGCCAGTATCGCCGCCCAGCCCCAGCAGCTCGGCATTAACCTGCGTGGCTGTATGCAGTGCGAAGGCGTTGCTCACGCCGACATACTTGGCAAAATAGGCGACCTCGCGCCACATGTCATACTGCGTCACGAACGGGCAGCTTGAGTCCGTGCCAAGGCCCACCTTAACGCCAGCTTCCAGTGCGGCACGGGCGCTCTCGATGATGCCCGAGCACACGATGTCGCCGTTCTTCTTTTGCGTATCGGTAGAATGGGTCTTTTCCGGATCGAGCAGTACAAACGGCAGTGCGGGGCTGATTGTGCAGGTCACGCTCGGCGCGCGTCCCTCGAGCTGTGTTCCCGCGGCGCCGCGGTACAGCTCCAGGATCTCGGGGGTCATCGGAGCGCCGTGCTCGATTGTGTCGACGCCGGCCTGAAGCGCGGCCTTCACACCTTCGGTGCTCTCGACATGGGCCATGACCGGAAGGCCCATATCGTGCGCCGCCTTGCACGCCGCCGCGGCAACCTCCACCGGCATACGCAGCACGCCCGGCTCGCCCACCTCGGTCGCATCGAACACACCGCCCGTTACGAACAGCTTAATGACGTCGGCACCGCGCGCATACAGGTCGCGCACCTGTTCGGCTACCTCGGCGGGACTGTTTGCCACCTGGGCGAACAAGCCCGCACCATGGCCGCCCGGCACCGTGACGCCCGTTCCCGGCGCCACCAGGCGAGGACCTTGATACTTGCCGGCGTCGATGGCATTACGAACGGCGATGTCGGCAAACAGTGGGTCGCCCGCGCCGCGCACCGTGGTCACGCCGCTTGCCAGTTGTTGTTGGGCGCTGCCCTTAAGAATATGGCGCACGATGGCGCGCCCCACGGGATTATCGAGCTTCTTCATCAGCGCGCCTGCATCGCCCGTCGAAACCGGCTTGCCCGAACCGCACAGATGCACATGCATATTGATGAGGCCTGGCATGAGATACGCACCTGCCAGGTCGATGACCTCGGCACCCGCAGGCGCCTGCGCCACAGCACTCGGCCCCATCCACGTGATGACGCCGCGCTCAACAGTCACAGCCATATCGGGTTGCGGCTCCATATGCTCCGAACCATCCAGAATGGTCGCATTGATAAACAGCGTAGAACGATCAGCAGACGCCATATCGAGCTCCTCCCTCACGATTAACATGAACATTTGTCCATTATCACCTAATGCAGCGATCTAAAGTCGAACATATCGGTTAACGGAAGGACGAGGGGATGTGGGGGACGGAATACGTTGCAGCCCCACCCCAGCAACATCAGGGGAATGTCTCGATCTGTAACAGTTACGGGCCCAAACAGCCGCCAAACGTTACAGATTGAGACAAAGTCAGGGCAGCAGGGCGACGCCAGCCACACCCCCTACTCCCACTCCTGCTCGTAGATGTTGAGCGACTTCACGTACCGCCCCTGGGCGC
This sequence comes from Collinsella sp., assembly GCA_018380195.1. Taxonomy (GTDB): domain Bacteria; phylum Actinomycetota; class Coriobacteriia; order Coriobacteriales; family Coriobacteriaceae; genus Collinsella. The sequence continues at coordinate 69,789 of JAGZUC010000004.1, forward strand.
CCATGATGTCGCGGACCAGGCGCAAAAAGAAGCTGATGCACGAGGTGTCAAAGCCATCCTGCAGGTCCTCCGGATGCACCGCACCCGGCCCATCGACTGCCGTGTCACTCAGGCGCGCGATGTCGTACAGATAGAGCTGTCCCGCCGTCAGCCAGACATCGTCGACGCAAGCGAGGCGCACCGCAATCGCGCCGTCGCTCCAATGCTCCTTTTGCACGATATGCGGGTCGTAGACATCAAAGCGACGGTCGGTGCGCGTATCCTTCAGCGCAACTATGCCGTTCGCAGGATCCTTGTCCAAAATGCCAAAGCGCGAGAAATACTGCGTCTCGCGTACCTGCTCGAGCCGCTTGAGCGAGGCAGGCGAAAGCGATGCCGGCGGCTCGTCAACATACAGCTCGAGCAGCGTCTTGCCATGGCGATAGGAGCGCTCGAAGAGCAGCCAATCGGTAAACGCCATGTTGTAGGCCATGATTTCGTTTTGCGAAGGCTCGGTGCAATAGCTGAGCCACGGGTCGACAATGATCTCGAACTGTTCGCGCGCCGGCTCCAAAAACTGGAACTTCCGCAGCATCCAAAAATGGGCTATGTCGGCAATATCGTTGCCGACGGCTTCGGCTAGCTGCGCTCGGTCTAAAGCGTGGTCAGTCATGGCATCCTCCTCAAACTGATAGACCTCAATTTGAGCTTACGAGGAGGGTGGTCGGCCACGACCAGCGCGGGCAAAATAGGCCTCCGGCTGCAAACCAGATGCTGACCAAACACTTGACGAAAAGCTTGACCGAAAATGCGCACCGCAACAAAACCGCAGGTAAACATAGACGGCCAACCCGCCCTTTTGAGCCAGATACCCACAGCCACCACAGAAACAACAGGTGACCACAGCCCAAGAAGTCGACAAATAAACACCCGTACGTCGACAAACGAGCAAATCGCTCGCAAAGAGTGTCCCCAACGACTAGACAAAAAATGACTAGTCATTGGGAACGTTCTTAAATGACTACTTTACAGCTCCAGCGCCTCGGCGACTTCGGCAGCGCAGGCCAGGGCGTCGGCCATGGCGCTTACCACGAGCGAACTGCCATTGCGAGCATCGCCGGCCACGTATACCGGTGTGGCGCCCGCGGCGACGCCGTCGACACGGGCCGCAAGGTGCGAGCCCTCGGCAGCCATCACCGGCAGCGGACGACCAGCGGTGGCAACAGGCACGCCAACGGCGTCGAACACGCCATGCTCGGGACCCGTAAAGCCGCAGGCGATGAGCACCAGCTGGGCCGGCACCTCGTGCTCGGAGCCCGCGATGCGCTCGGGCTTGCCAGCCGACCAATCCAGATCGACCACGCGCAGGCCCGCGGCCGCGCCCTTCTTGTCCAACAGTACCTCGAGCGTATCCACACCCCAAGCGCGCATCTCGCCGCCCATGGCAGCGATGGCCTCCTGCTGGCCATAATCGGTCTTCTTCACGTTGGGCCACTGCGGCCAGGGGCTGCTCGCCGCGCGCGCATCAGGCGCCGCCGGCAAGAACTCAAACTGGCGCACGCTGCGCGCACCCTGACGTACCGCGGTGCCCACGCAGTCGTTACCGGTATCGCCGCCGCCAATGACCACAACGTCCAGGCTGCGCGCGTTCACCGCGGGCTCGCCGCCATCGAGCACCGAGACGATCGAAGCCGCCAGGTAGTCCACGGCATACACCACGCCCGGGGCATCAATGTTCGCAGCCGAAAGCCCACGCGGAGCACGGGCGCCGGCAGCCACCACGACGGCGTCAAAGTCGTCGAGCTTGGCGGTAACCTTGGAATCGCTCACGTCGGCACTCAGCTCGAACACAATGCCCAGCTCGCGCATGAGCGCCACGCGACGCTCGACCACGGACTTCTCGAGCTTCATGTTGGGAATGCCGTACATGAGCAGACCGCCCGGGCGGCCGTCGCGCTCAAACACCGTCACGCGGGCGCCACGACGCGCAAGCTCCCATGCTGCCACCAGACCAGCGGGACCGGAGCCCACCACGGCAACCGTGGGTGCGCCCTCCCCCGCCGGCTCAAAGCGGCGCGGACCGCCATTTGCCCACTCATGGTCGCTGATCGCGCGCTCGTTGTCGTGAATCGTCGTGGGCTGACCGTCGACCGAGCCCAGGTTGCACGCGGCCTCGCACAGCGCCGGGCACACACGGCTCGTAAACTCGGGCATAGGCGAGGTGAGTGACAGACGCTCGGCAGCCTCGTCCCAGCGGCCGCGATACACCAGCTCGTTCCACTCGGGAATCAGATTGTGCAGTGGGCAGCCACTCGGACGCGCCTTGCCAAAGCTCGCGCCCATTTGGCAAAACGCCACACCGCACATCATGCAGCGGCTCGCCTGGGCACGGCGCGCATCGTCGTCGAGCTCCACGTACAGCGGATCGAAATCGCGGCTGCGCTCCTCCACGGGGCGCAGCTCGTGGGTCACGCGATCGATATCAAGAAAAGCACCGGGCTTACCCATGGCACTTACGCCTCCTTCTTGGTCGAAGCAACAGAGCTGGCGGCGGCGGGCACAGCGCCAGCCACAGCGCCACCCGCAACATCAAAGCGATCAACATCAGCGGCGTCGGCGCGACCGGTCACAATGTCAAACGCCAGCTCCTCGGCCTGCGCATGCGTCTTGCCGACGGCCTCGGCGGCGGCGACAATCGCCAGCACGCGCTCGTACTCGGTCGGAATGACCTTCACAAAGTGCTTGCTCATCGTCTCAAAGCTGTAGAGCAGCTTAATGCCGCGCGGGCTCTGCGTCGCGTCCACGTGCTCCTGGATGAGCTCGCGAATCTGTGCCAGCTCACCGGCCGTCGGGGCCTTGAGCTCAACGCTCTCGTGGTTCACACGGGCATCGAGGGTGCCGTACTGGTCAAAGACGTAAGCCACGCCGCCCGTCATGCCGGCGGCGAAGTTCTGCCCGACCTCGCCCAAGATGAGCGCCAGACCTCCCGTCATGTACTCGCAGCCATGGTTGCCGCAGCCCTCGACCACCACCGTGGCACCGGAGTTGCGTACGCCAAAGCGCTGGCCGGCCAGGCCGTTAATGAAGCCGCGGCCACTCGTAGCGCCAAAGAACGCAACGTTGCCCACGATGATGTTCTCGTCGAACTTGTAGGTCGCATGCGGGTTGGGGCGCACCGACACCTCGCCGCCCGAAAGGCCCTTGCCAAAGTAGTCGTTGGCGTCGCCGCACACGTTGAGCGTAATGCCGCGCGGCAGGAAGGCGCCAAAGCTCTGACCGGCCGAACCATCGCAATCGATGGTGATGGAGCCGGCGGGCAGGCCCTCGGGATGCGCCTTGGTCACCGCGTTGCCCAAGATGGTGCCCACGCAGCGGTTGACGTTGGCGATATCGGCGCGAAAGCGAATCGGACGCAGGTGCGCACGGGCATCGGCCGTATAGGGCACAAACAACGTGGAGTCGAGCGTCTTGTCGAGCTCGCTGTCCGCAGCCATCTGGGGCAGGAAGTGACGGCCGTCGGCACCCGGGATATGGGCACCGAACTCGCAGGTCGCGCTCGCCAGCACGGGCGACAGATCGAGCAGGTTGGCCTTGCGGTTGCCCGGGACCTCAATCTGGCGCAAGCACTCGGGATGGCCGACCATCTCGTCGACGGTGCGGAAGCCCAGGCTCGCCATGACCTCACGCAGCTGCTCGGCAACAAAGAGCATAAAGTGCTCAACGTGCTCGGGCTTGCCGCGGAAGCCGCGACGCAAGCGACAGTTTTGCGTGGCAATGCCGGCCGGGCAGGTATCCTGCTGGCAGTCGCGCTGCATGAGGCAGCCCATGGAGATGAGCGGCATGGTCGCAAAGCCAAACTCCTCGGCACCCAGCAGGCAGGCGACGGCGACGTCGGTGCCGTCCATGAGCTTGCCATCGGCCTCGAGCACCACGCGTGAGCGCAAACCGTTTTGCAGCAGCGTCTGCTGGGCCTCGGCAAGGCCAAGCTCCAGCGGCAGACCCGCGTGCCAGATAGAGTCGCGCGCAGCGGCACCCGAGCCGCCATTGTGGCCGCTGATCAAGATCTTGTCGGCAGCGCCCTTGGCCACGCCGGTGGCGATGGTGCCGACGCCGGCCTCGCTGACCAGCTTGACCGACACGCGCGCGCCGGGGTTGGCGTTCTTAAGATCGAAGATAAGCTCTGCCAAGTCCTCGATGGAGTAGATGTCGTGGTGCGGCGGAGGCGAAATCAGGCCGATGCCGGGCGTGGACTGACGGACCTCGGCAATCCAGGGGTAGACCTTCTTGCCGGGCAGGTGGCCACCCTCGCCGGGCTTGGCGCCCTGGGCCATCTTGATCTGAATCTCGAAGGCGCTGCACAGGTAGCGGCTCGTCACGCCAAAGCGCGCGCTTGCCACCTGCTTGATGGCGGAGTTCTTGGAGTCACCGTTGGCCAGCGGGGTCTCGCGGCGCGGATCCTCGCCGCCCTCGCCGGAGTTGGAACGGCCGTGCAGGCGGTTCATGGCGATGGCCATGCACTCGTGTGCTTCCTTGCTGATGGAGCCGTACGACATGGCGCCGGTGTTAAAGCGGCGGACGATGTTGAGCGCAGGCTCGACCTCGTCGAGCGAAACCGGCGTGCGACCGTTAGCGTTAAAGTCGAGCAAGTCGCGCAGGCGCACGGCACGGCCGGTGCGGTGCAGGCGGGCGCTGTACTCCTTAAAGGTGTCGTAGCTGTCCTCACGGCAGGCGGTCTGCAGCAAGTAGACAGTCTGTGGATCGATGAGGTGATCCTCGCCGCCGAGCGGGCGCCACTTGGTCAGACCCAGCGTGGGCAGCTGATCGGGAGCCGGGCTCTTAAGGATAGCGAGCGCGGCGTCGTAACGCTCGTTTTGCTCGCGCTCAACGTCCTCGACACCCATACCGCCCACACGGCTCACCGTGCCGGCGAAGTACGCGTTGACGAACTCCGGCGTAAAGCCGACGGCCTCAAAGATTTGCGCGGAGTGGTAGCTCTGCACCGTGGAGATGCCCATCTTGGACATGATGGAGACGATGCCCGCCGTCGCGGCCTTGTTGTAGTTGGCGATGCCCTGCTCGGCTGTCACGTCCAGATCGCCGTGCGCCGCCAAGTCGCGGATGCACGCATGCGCGTTGTACGGATAGATACCGCTCGCGGAATAGCCCACCAGCGCCGCAAAGTTGTGCGGGGACACGGCGTCGCCACACTCCACCACGATGTCGGCAAAGGTACGCACGCCGGCACGGATCAGGTGGTTGTGCACGCAGCCCACGGCGAGCAGCGACGGCACGGGCACCTCGCCCGCCGCAGCACGGTCGCTCAGCACCACGATGTTCACGCCATCGCGAACCGCGGCCTCGACGTCTTCGGCAAGCTGCTTGAGCGCAGCCTGCAGCGCGCCCTCACCCGCGTCGCGGCGGTACACGGCACGGAAACGGCGGGTCTTAAAGCCCACGCGGTCGATGGCGCAGATACGCTCGAACTCCTCCTCGCTCAGCAGTGGGCGCTCCAAGCGCACCAGCTGACAGGCCGTACGGGAGTCCTCGAGCAGGTTGCCGTGGTTGCCCAGGTAGAGCGTGGTCGAGGTGACCATATGCTCGCGAAGGGCGTCGATGGGCGGGTTCGTGACCTGAGCGAACAGCTGATAGAAGTAGTCGTAGAACGAACGCGTCTTCTTGGACAGGCAGGCCAGCGGCGCGTCGATGCCCATCGAAGCGAGCGGGGCCTTGCCCTGCTGGGCCATGGGACGCACGACCTCGTCGACGTCATCCCAGTGATAGCCGAGCTTGGCCATGCGCACGGCGGCAGGCACCTCGGCATCCTCGGCGGGTGTTGCCGCAACGGGCTCATCGAGTGCGCCGACGGTCAGCGTCTCCTCGGCAATCCAATCACGGTAGGGCTTTTCCTTGGCGTAACGGGCGCGCAGCTCGTCGTTGTAGATGACGCGGCCGCGGGCAAAATCGACCTCGAGCATCTGGCCCGGTCCCAGACAGCCGCTCGTCAGGATGTTCTCGGGGCTCACCTCGATGGTGCCCACCTCGCTTGCCAGCATAAAGCGACCGTCGCGCGTCACATAGTAGCGGGCGGGACGCAGGCCGTTACGGTCGAGGGCGGCACCCAGCGTGCGACCGTCGGTAAAGGCGATGGCCGCCGGGCCATCCCACGGCTCCATGAGCATGGACTGGTAAGCGTCGTAGGCGCGGCGCTCCTCACTCAGGCTGTCGTTGTGGTCCCACGGCTCGGGCAGCAACATGGACGCGGCACGCGTAAGCGGGCGACCGTTCATGACCAGGAACTCGAGCACGTTATCCAGAATCGCGGAGTCGGAGCCCTCGCGGTTGATGATGGGCATCACGCGCTCAAGATCGTGCTGCAGCACGGGGCTGTACAGGTTGGGCTCGCGGGCGCGGATCCAGTTGACGTTGCCCTTGAGGGTGTTGATCTCGCCGTTGTGGATGATAAAGCGGTTGGGGTGCGCGCGCTCCCAGCTGGGCGTTGTGTTGGTTGAGTAGCGCGAGTGGACGAGCGCTACGGCCGTCTTGACGGCGGCGTCATTGAGATCGATGAAAAAGCGACGCATCTGCGTGGCGACCAGCATGCCCTTGTACACGATAGTGCGCGAGCTCATGGAGCACACGTAGAAGATCTTGTCTCGCAGGGCAAACTCGGCGTCGGCCTTCTTCTCGATGGTGCGGCGGCACACGTACAGGCGGCGCTCGAAGGCGTCACCTGCCGGCGTGTCGTCCGGACGGCCCAGGAAGGCCTGCAGGATGGTTGGCATACAGGCGCGGGCCGTCTCGCCCAGGTCATGCGGGTCGACCGGCACCTCGCGCCAAAAGAGCAGCGGCACGCCGGCCTCGGCGCAGCCCTCCTCAAACACGCGACGGGCATCCTCTACGCCCTTGTCGTCCTGCGGGAAGAACAGCATGGCCACGCCATAGTCGCCCTCTGCCGGCAGAATCTGGCCGCACTTTTGAGCCTCTTTACGGAAAAAGTGATGCGGAACCTGAAACAGGATGCCGGCGCCGTCGCCGGTGTTCTTCTCGAGTCCCGTGCCGCCGCGGTGCTCCAAGTTGACCAGAATGGACAGCGCGTCGTCCAGAATCTGGTGATGGCGCTCGCCGTTGATATCGGCAAGCGCGCCGATGCCACACGCATCGTGGTCGAATTCGGGGCGATAAAGGCCCTGCTGCTGAGCGGAATCTGCCTGCATCGCGATCCTCCCCTAGATATTAGACAGTCAGTTGAATAGGCATACTAGGAGCATCGCCGGCCCGTTGTGTTTCCCACCCGTTTCGAAACAATCGCGTAACGCACGCCCTACGAGTGGACACCGCCGACCTCAAGGACAACGACAAGGGCCCCAAGTTCGACCTGTAAACTCACCACTTCAAACATCTCAATCTGTAACAGTAAGATCCAATTTCCATCCCTAGTTGTTACAGATCAAGACATTTCAGCAATCCCCTTTCACCATCCTATTCAAATACAACAATTTTGTTAGTCTTGGTTAACTTTTGAGCCTAAAACGGGTATCCTTTGCGGCGTCAAGCAAACGGCACGCATGCCGTGCCACATTAAGGAGGCCCCTATGGCAAACCAGACAGACCGGCAGACGATCCAACTCGTCCTTATCCGCCACGGAGAGTCGGAGTGGAACAGACTCAACCTGTTCACCGGCTGGACCGACGTAGAGCTCACCGACACGGGCCGCGAAGAAGCCGCCGCAGGCGGTCGAGCCCTCAAAGAAGCCGGTTTCGACTTTGACGTCTGCTACACTTCGCGCCTCAAGCGCGCGATCCACACCCTCAACATCGTGCTCGGCCAAATGGATCGCGAGTGGCTGCCCGTCATCAAATCCTGGAAGCTCAACGAGCGCCACTACGGCGCGTTGCAGGGTCTCAACAAGGCCGATGCCGCGGCGGAGCACGGCGACGAACAGGTGCTCATCTGGCGCCGCTCCTTCGATATCTGCCCGCCGGCACTCGAGCCGGGCGACAGTCGCGACCCCCACACCCAGGAGCAATACCGCGACATCGCACCCGACCAGCTGCCCTACACCGAGTGCCTCAAGGACACGATAGCCCGCGCCTGGCCTTATTTCGAAGACGAGATTCGCCCCCAGATGCTCGCCGGCAAGCGCGTACTCATCGCCGCACACGGCAACTCCCTGCGCTCTCTCGTCATGAAGTTCGAGCACCTCACGCCCGAGGAGATCCTCAAGGTCAACATCCCCACCGGCGTGCCGCTCGTCTACACCTTCGATGCCGATTTCAACGTCCTCGACAAGCGCTACATCGGCGACCCGGCGACCATCGCCGCCAAGATCGACGCCGTGGCCAACCAAGGCAAGGCGCGCAGGTAAACCCAACCCAAACCCGACGCGTGGCGCCGCACGACCCAGATGCGACGCCACGCCGCCCATACACAGGAGCGCACCATGCTCAACCGTCTCAAACAACACTTTGGCTCCAGACGCACCGGTGGTCACGGAGGCCTAGACATTGCGCGGCACATCGGCCCCGGGCTGCTCGTGACCGTCGGCTTTATCGACCCGGGCAACTGGGCCTCCAATATGGCCGCGGGCTCGCAGTTTGGCTACGCATTGCTGTGGATCGTCACGCTGTCCACAATTATGCTCATTGTGCTGCAGCACAACGCGGCACACCTGGGTATCGCCACGGGCGCCTGTCTTGCCGAGGCCACGACACGTTACCTTCCCCGCTTCGTTGGGCGCACGGTGCTTGCCAGCGCCTATCTCGCGACCATCGCCACCGCCATGGCCGAAGTCCTGGGCGGTGCGATCGCGCTCCAGATGCTCTTTGGGCTGCCCGTGCGCGCCGGCTGCGTCATCGTGGCCGCGGCATCGATGGCAATGCTCATGACGAACTCCTACAAGCGTGCCGAGCGCTGGATCATCGCCTTCGTCGGCGTGGTAGGACTCTCGTTTTTGGCCGAGCTTGCGCTAGTCAAGGTCGACTGGCCGCAAGCCGCCGCAAGCTGGATCACGCCCAGTATGCCCACTGGCTCTGCCGCGATTATCGTGAGTGTCCTGGGTGCGGTCGTTATGCCCCACAACCTTTTTCTGCACTCCGAGGTCATCCAATCCATGCACTTCGAAGGCCAAGGCGAGCAAGTTATCGAGGAACGTCTGCGCTACGAGCTCTTCGACACGCTCTTTTCGATGGGCGTGGGCTGGGCAATCAACTCGACCATGGTCATCCTGGCCGCAACGACCTTCTTTGCGCACAGCATTGTCGTAGACGACCTCGCCGTCGCAGCGGCCACGCTCTCCCCCATCTTGGGCCCGGCGAGCTCGACCATCTTTGCGGTAGCGCTGCTGTTCGCGGGACTATCGAGCAGCGTGACAGCGGGCATGGCGGCGGGAACCATCACCGCGGGCATGTTCGACGAGGAATACGACATCCACGACCGACATTCCTCGATCGGGGTAGCGGCCTGTTTCGCCGGCGCAGTGGCGGCGTGTCTGGTCATCCCAAATCCTTTTGAAGGTCTCATCTGGAGTCAGGCACTGCTGTCGCTTCAGCTGCCGATTACGGTCTTTGTGCTCATACGGCTCACCAGCTCAGCCCGCGTTATGGGCAAATACGCCAACTCGCGCCCGCTCAACGCGCTGCTCGTAGGGATCGGCGTCATCGTGACGATTCTCGACATCGTGCTGCTAACGGGGATGTAATTGGGATGGCGTGACCGTCCAGATATAACGTCTTAATCTGTAACACGTGAGACCGTTTTAAACCGTCAGATAAATCAAAAGGGTCCCGGCCGAGAATTCGACCGGGACCCTTGGACAGAGCTATATGTTGCCGTGAGCCGCGTGCCGACGAGCTACTCCTCGACGAGCTCAAACTCATCGGGACCGACGCCGCACACCGGGCACACGTAGTCCTCGGGCAGCTCGGGCGTGTCGACCTCGACCTCGTAACCGCAAACGGTGCACACAAACTTATAGGTCTTCTTCTCCTCAGCCATGATGTTCTCCTCTCGAACGTGACTGCTGATGTACTTCGCTTATTAGTATAGGTTCTCAATAATATAATGCAAGTGTTTTTAGAACATTTCTATCCCTGATACGAAGATGCCTTGGGCGGCGTCTTGCCCTTCAGGACCTTGTGGTAGTAATCGTAGGTAAGCGGTGTCTCGTCGCTCAGGCGCTCGGCGTCCTCGACCTCGCCGATAAACAGCAGGTGCGTACCCACGTCCACGGTGTCAATCAAACGGCAGCTAAACAGCGCTGCCGCATGCTCGGGCACATAGGGCATGCCCAGAGCCGTCTCGCGGGTCTCGTACTTGGCAAACTTGTCGTAGTCGCTGCTGGTGCGGAACCCAAAGTTACCGATGTAGAGCATGTCGGCCGTCTGATCGATCACGGTCAGCGCAAACGCCTTGGCCGATGCGATGACACCCGAGGTGACGTTGTCCTTGTTTACGGCAACCGAAATGCGCGGCGGCATGGACGTCACCTGCACCGCCGTGTTGATGACGCAGCCGGCGCGCAGCCCGTCTGCCGCGGCGCTCGCCACGTACAGGCCGCTCGGCATGGTAAAGAACGCAGTTTTGTCCATAACGATCACTCCCCTAACCCGGGTTGGAACCTCATGGATGTATGTACCCACAAAAAAGGCGGCACCCCTAACGGATGCCGCCTTTGGGGCATATGTGTCAGAACAGTAAGAAAGATGAGACAGCTGAAGTCGAGGTGGGACAAAGTTATCAGTAGTTTTTGTCCCACCGTCCCTGCAGGTCGAGCGCCTAGCGGTTGCGTTCCTTGAGGGCGCGGTCGATCTCGCGTTGGACATCACGCTTGGCCATGTCCTCGCGCTTGTCGTAGAGCTTCTTGCCGCGACCCAGACCCAGCAGCAGCTTTACGCGGCCGTCGGTATTAAAGTAGAGCTCCAACGGAACCAGCGCATAACCACGGTTGCGAAGTTTGCCGTCAAGAAAGTCGATCTCCTTGCGGTGCAGCAGCAGACGACGCCGACGGTCGGGATCGCGATTCCACACGCCACCATGGCTATAAGGGTGGATATGCAGTCCGACGAGCCAGCACTCGCCGCCACGAATCAGCGCAAAAGTGTCAGTGATCTGACAGGCGCGCTCGCGAATCGACTTGACCTCGGTGCCGCTCAGCTCAATACCGCACTCAAACGTCTCATCGATAAAGTACTCGTGATGTGCCGAGCGATTCTTGGAAATGAGTTTGCGCTCGCGCTTACTGGGCATCGCCGGCCTCCTTGGCGCCATCGGCGTTTGAGCCCGCAGCCTCGCGCTTTGCCTTGCGCTCGGCATTGAGCTCGGCATCGCTCTCACGCACCAGTTTGATAATCGCCGCGCAGGCCTCCTCGCCCACCAAGTCGCGAGCACGTACCGTCAGGCGCGTCGCCTCCTGCTTGTCGCCGTCGCTTGCAGCATCGGTCGCGCACATAATCAGGCAGATGGCAATCTCGGCCGAAGGCGAGGTCGGAACGCCTTGCAGGGCCAGTTCACCCATCACGTGCTCGTCGCTCTCATCGGCGGCATCCGGATAGGTGGTATGGATCTTGTTGAGCAGGCGCGTCGTATGCGCATCGTTGGGCGCCAGGCGCAGCGCCAGACGCGCGCAGCCCACGGCAGCCGAAACGTTCTCGGTCTCGGGCTCCAAGAAGTACTGACCCAGATTGGCGTAAGCGCGGGCGGCGCACTTGCCATCGCTTGCACGCTCCAGCACCGAGAACGAGAGCGATGCCCATTCCTGCTTGTCTTCGAGTGCGCGGAACAGCTCGGCCAAATCCAAGCGATAGTTGCAGTTCATGGGGTCCCAACGCACAGCCTGCATCAGGGCATTGCGAGCGCTCACATAATCCTGCTGGCGAATGTAGGCAAACGCCATATCAGAGTACAGGCGGTCAAACGGCACCTCGACCTGCACGAGCTCGCGCGGATCCTTCTCCACGCGGCGATAGGCCAAGCGCTCAAACTTGCTATCAAAGCTAAAGTATTGGCGCTTCTCCTCCGTCTTGCACTCGGCGTCGATATACTCCTCGGCGAGCTCCACCAGGCGCTCCAGTAGCGGCGTCGCCGTAGCCAGGTCGCCCTGCGCCAGATAGTTCTCGGCATACGTGATGTCTTGCAAGCTGATGGGCAGGTCCATGACAACTCCTCGGTCCAGGCGGCAGACTCAACGCGCCTTAAACATCGGTCAATACACAAAACCCGGGTCTCTTGCGAGGCCCGGGCGTTCAATTTTGGTAGCCCGTACCAGATTCGAACTGGTGATCTCCGCCTTGAGAGGGCGGCGTCCTAAACCGCTAGACGAACGGGCCATATGTAGCAAATGCAATGGCTGGGATGGAGGGAGTCGAACCCCCATTGACGGAACCAGAATCCGCTGTCCTGCCATTAGACGACATCCCAATGACTGCATCGCTGCGCTCGGCTGTGCCTTTGCGCAAGAAAGAAATATACGGGAAGTCTCGCCGTGACGCAAGCCCCAATTTTGACTTTTTTGAAATTCAGTCAAATTGGCCTAATTTAGTCCAACCCGTGAAGGACCTGTGAAGCCGACCGCTGTACACGAAGGGCAAAACGCCGCGAGCGGTAGCCGTCAACCGTTGGCAGATTCTACCGCGAAAACGATAGCACCAGGCAACACAATCGAAGTATCAATGATCGCGTAGATATCGAGGCGCCATGGACGAAGAGCTTGATTACCTATGGGAGACCCTGGGCCTTGAGATCACTGCCGACCTTTGGCCCGAACGGGACAAAATCCATCCCACACTGCGCCCCGCCATTACTGTGGTGCAGGCAAAATACCGCCGTGCATCCTTTTTGATCATGCGGATGTCATGGCACGCGGGACTCCCCGACCTTAAGCGAATCCAGGCAAGCCTCGTCGAGTTGTCCGGTATGCCGACCGTCATATCCGAGGCGCACCTGGAGCAGCGCCAGCGCGAGCGACTGCAACAGCAGCGGATTCCCTTTATCTGCCCCGGCGTTCAGGCATATCTGCCCTTTATGGACGAGGAGTACTGGAGCGGCAAGCCCAACAAACACGTAAAGGTCTACGATCCGCACGAATGGGCGCGGCTGGCGGACTGACTGGGGCAGGCCCGCCGGCGGAAAGTGCGTCCCAGATTTCAAGCTCAAACTGGTCCCCACTTTCCCGTCGAGCCCTCAACCGGAAACCGTGTCCCACAATCGAAGCTCAGAATGGGACGTGCTTTCCGCAACCGGCCACTTTGGGAAAGTGCATCCCATTCTGGAAGCGAATTCCGGGACGCACTTTCCGCAGCCACTACAGCAGCACCTCGGTCCAGGCCGCTTCCTTAAACCCAGGAATCGCAAAGTCGTCGCCCACCAGCAGCGGACGCTTGACCAGCATGCCGTCGGTCGCCAGCAGCTCGTAGCACTCCTGATCCGTCATGCCCGCATCCAGACGCGCCTTCAGGCCCAGCTCTCGATATTTCATGCCCGACGAATTAAAGAAGCGCCGCACCGGCAGCCCCGAACGAGCAATCCAGGTCGCAAGCTCATCAGCCGTGGGATTGTCCAAAACGATATCGCGATCGATATACTCTACCCCATGTTCGTCCAGCCATGCCTTGGCCTTCTTACAGGTCGAGCACTTGGGATATTCAACAAACAATACCGCCATGGGATTTCCTTTCTTAGAGAAAACAGGTGTCTGGAAAACTGCACATCGACGACCACTCGCGATTGCAGCCGTTATTGTAGTCAATGTCGAAGCATAGGCAGTCGCGATGTCTCGTCTTAAGGCTAGCGCCTCGCATGGGCGCCGATCGGCCGAGTCACATGGCGCACCAACGCCGCTGCCAGCAATACCAACAGCATGGCGGTGACATAGCCCGCAGCATCGAATCCTAAATCGATAACGTCGAAATGCCTGCCGGGAACAAAGATCTTATGTACCTGATCGCCAACGGAGCAGGCGGCGCAAAAGAGCAATACGGGCACGCAACGGGAGCATACGCTCCACGGACGCCTGGAAAAGCAAACCACGACCACGGAGGCGAATAATCCGACGAAGAAAAACTCTACGGTATGGGCAACGCGACGGACGTTCGTGCCCACCCACATGCGAATGGAAGCAAGTCGGCCAGACCGGACATTCGAGGCAGCCGAATCGGTGCCCCCGGTCATTCCGTTCTCCGCCTGAGCTTCACCCGTGGCATCGACAGCCTGAACGCCCGTAGCCTGGCCCTCCTCCACACGCGCGGTAGACTCGCTCAGCAACGACGTCTCCACCGCATTTTGCTCCGTCAGCACCCAGATGCCCGCCAGCGTTGCAACGAACAGAACAATTGCGGTCCATCCGATAATTTGTTTTACGCGCGCCAAGGGCCAACCTCCTTTTTTGAATATCAGCGAGTGTAGCCCCAAATGGCATCGTCACCGTATCAAAATTTGAATCGCAACAGGAAGCGACAAAGCGACGCAAACCCCTACCCCGCCTCGCGCATCCAGCGATCGAACGTCCCCACGCACACGCCCAGGCACTTTGCTGCCTGGCTGCGGGTAATATCGCCTGCCTCATAGCTATCGCGCACCAGCTCAAACTGAGGAGGGCACGGCTTGCGAGGTCGACCGAAACGAACCCCTCGCGCCCGCGCCGCTGCAATTCCCTCCGCCTGGCGCCGATGGATATTCTCGCGCTCCACCTGCGCCACGTAGCTCAGCAGTTGCAGCACAATATCGGCAATCAGGGTGTTGGTCACATCCGGCGCGCCGCTGGCCCTAGCGCGCGTGTCAAGCAATGGCATGTCCAACACCACAATGGCAACCCCGAGCTCCTTGGTAATGCGTCGCCATTCCTCAAGAATCTCGGAGTAATTACGACCAAGTCGGTCGATAGAAAGCACCACCAGCACGTCCCCGTCTCCCAGGACGTGCAACAGCTCGCGATAATGCGGTCGATCGAAGTCCTTGCCGCTCGCATGGTCGGCATAAATATTCGCTGAGCCCACGCCATAGGCGCCCAGCGCATCCAGCTGCCGATTCAGATTCTGATCGCGCGAACTCACCCGCGCATACCCGTACACCGTCGCCATCTCATCCCCGCTTTCTTGTAAACCTGCCAAAAGGGACAGGTTTATTTTGGTAGGTTTTACCTCTCAAATAGCAGGTAAGCGGGCGGCCGAGCAGACGACAAGGTAGTCACGATTCAAATGCGAAGGGCGGTCCCGAAAGACCGCCCTCCGCTCTCTCGCCACGAGTCGGGATTTAGCTAATGGATAAGCTTAAAGTCCAAGTGCCCACGCGTGGTATTGACGCGCGAGACCTCGATGATCACGCGCTGCCCCAGCTCGTAACGGGTGCCCGTGTCGGCACCCGTCAGCGTAAGCGCGTCCTCGTCGAACTCGAGCCACTCGTTGCCCAGGCTCTTAATTGAAACCAGGCCCTCGACCTGTGTTAGGTCCAAGCGCACAAAGAGGCCCATGCTGCTAACCCACGAGACGGTTCCGGCATAGCGCTCACCCAGACGGTCCTCATAGTACTGGGCAATCTTGATCTTTTGCGTCGCATGGCTGGCGGCATCTGCCGCGCGCTCGGCATCGCTACATGCGCGGCAGATCTGCGGCAGAATGCGCGGCAGCGACTCGCGCCCCTTGCCGATCAGCCGCGGCGTACGGACCAAGGCGTCCTTGCCGCCGAGCTGCTCATAGGCCAACTGCAGTTTGAGCACGCGGTGCACCACCAGATCGGGGTAGCGACGGATGGGACTCGTAAAGTGACAGTAGCACGGCGCGGCGAGCGCAAAGTGGCCCTCGTTGCGCGGCTTGTACAGCGCGCGCTGCATGCTGCGCAGAAGCAGCGTGTTGACGAGCGGTGCGTTGGCCGTACCGGCGGCAGCATCAACTGCAGCCTGCAGCTCATCGGGGCTCCCCAGGGCAATACCGGCAGCACGGCGATCGTCGATGATGCCTAGCTGCGCCAGCGCAACGGCGGCACCGTGCAGGCTATCGGGGCTCGGATCCTCATGCACGCGATAGCAGGCCTCGATATCACGGTCTGCCAGCCACTCTGCAACGCACTCGTTGGCGAGCAGCATGGCTTCCTCGATAAGCGACGTGGCACACGAACGCTCACGCGCCACAATCTGCACGGGCACTCCGTCCTCATCCAATAGAGCACGAATCTCGGCCGTGTCAAAATCGACCGAGCCGCGGGCGCGACGGATACGACGGCGAAGTTCGGCGAGTTCGTTGGCGGCGACAAGGAAATCGCAGAGGTCGACGTTGTAGCCGCGGGCGACCTCCTCGCACGCAAGACCGCGCTCAAGCGCTTCCTCGCGCGAGGTCTCGGCAGCCGCAACATCCTCGGCCGCACCCTCCAGCACCGAATACTCAACCGCGCCGGCACGCACCAGCAGCGCCTCGGCGCCGTCATAGTCCATACGCACACGCGAGCGAATCACGCTGGGGTACGGATCGTAATGCCGCACGCGGCCCTGCGCATCGAGCTCGATATCGACGGTAAACGCCAGGCGGTCCTCGTCAGGGCGAAGCGAGCACAGGTCATTGGACAGGCGTTCGGGCAGCATGGGAAGCACGCGATCGGCCAGATACACCGATGTCGTACGATGACGAGCCTCAAGATCGATATGCCCGTCCCAAGCCACATAGTGTGAAACGTCGGCGATATGCACACCCAGCTTGTAGCCACCCTCGGGCGTGCGCTCCAACGAAATGGCATCGTCAAAGTCGCGCGCGTCGACTGGGTCGATCGTGATGACAAAGCGGTCGCGCAGATCGCGGCGGAGCGGGTCCTTAAGCGCCGCGGACACATCGAGCGAAAGCCCCTCGGCCTCGTCCAGCGCGGCCTCGGGATAGCTATCGGTATAGCCGTAACGCGCCATCACATATTGAACGCCCAAATCGGGCGCGTCATCTCCGCCAATGCGGCGTTCGATCGTCACGGTACCCGATTCCAGGCGCGTCGGGTAGGTCAAAATGCGCGCGACAACGGCATCACCCGGGTGAACGCCCAGACGATCCGCCGAGGTATCCTCGGGCAGAATGAAGAAGTCGGCCTTCAAACGCGAATCGAGCGGCTCAATCACACCGAGCGGACCGGCGGTCTGGTACGTACCCACTACGCTTATGGCTGCGCGCTCAACCACACCCTCGATCACGGCGCGCCGCTCACCGTGCGGGCTGTTCTTAATGCTCACGGCAACGGTATCGCCGTCCATGATCTCACGCTTGCCGCGACCCATGACCTTGTAGTCGCCATTCTCGGTTATGACATAGGCACTGTGCTCATGGAGCTGCACGCGCCCGGTCAGGCTCGGACGGCGTTCGCTGCGCACCGGCCCGCGCTTATTGCGAGCTCCACGCTTATGCTTGTTATTGCGCCCCATGGCGCCTCCTAACTATCGATTGCGAACTCCAAAGAGTCTACCCAAATGATTCGCTTTCCTGCCGTCCCCTAGGGATCAAAAAACGGGCCGCCCCATAAGAGACGACCCGTTGGAAGGGATGAATTCCAGGCATGCCTACACGCGCAGGTAGCGACGCATGGCGATGGCAGAACCAAAGAGGCCGATAATCACGCCGACCAGAATCAGCGCAGCATAGGTCACCAGGTAGTACTGCATCGGCAGGGCAAACGACATCCAGCCGATGCTCTCCTGCAAACGCGGAATCATCAGATTGCGCAGCAGCTCCAGAACGCCGATGGAAAGCAGCGAGCCCAAAATGGCCTGCAGTACGCCCTCGGTGATAAACGGGCCACGAATGAAGCCGTTGCTGGCGCCGACCAGACGCATAATCGCAATCTCACGACGACGCGCCGTAATGGACAGGCGAATCGTGTTGTTGATAAAGATGAACGCGATAAAAGTCAGCAGGCCAACGAGCACCACGGCGGCGATGCGGATGTAGTTGGTCACCTGGAACAGGCGGCTCACTTCCTCCTGGCCGTACAGCACGCTCGCGTTGACGTCGCCGTCATCCGCGATCTTCTGGAAATCGGCATCCTTCTTGAGCTTCTTTGCCGTGCTCTCGACCTTGGACGGATCGTCCATCTCAATAGCGAAGGAAGCCGGCAGCGGGTTCTGGCCATCGAGCGCGCTCATGGTGGCGTCGGCGTTGCCCGACATCTTGCTCGTATACTCGGACAGCGCGTCGTCCTTGTCCTTATAGGTCACGGACTTGACGTTATTCCACGTCTTAAGCTCGGCCTCAAAAGCCTGAACATCGGCCTGATCGGCGTCATCACTAATGAACGCGTTGATGACAACCTGATCCTCGACGGTGCCGATCACGGAGTTCAGCATCGCAGAGCCCATGATGAACAGGCCGATGATAAACAGCGAAAGGAAGATCGTGATGACGGCGCCGAGCGAGGTAGTCCAGTTACGGAAGAAGTGGCTGATTGCCTCTTTGAAGGAGTAGCCCACGTTAGTTGGTGCCATAGTTGCCGTAACCTCCCCTCTCCTGGTCGCGGATAACGTGGCCGCCCTCAAGGGCGATCACGCGACGGTGCATGCTATCGACCATCTCGCGGTCGTGCGTGGCGACGATCACGGTGGTGCCAGTGCGGTTAATACGCTCGAGCAGCTTCATGATGCCCAGCGAGATCGCCGGGTCGAGGTTGCCCGTCGGCTCGTCGCAGATCAGCAGCGGCGGACGGTTGACCATAGCGCGGGCGACGGCAACGCGCTGCTGCTCGCCACCGGAAAGCTGGTCGGGCAGCGAGTCCATCTGATCGGCCAGGCCGACCAGACGCAGCACCTCGGGCACCTGGCTGCGAATGACGCCCTTGGGCTTGCCGATGCACTGCAGGGCAAACGCCACGTTTTCGTAGGCGGTCTTTTGCGGCAGAAGCTTAAAGTCCTGGAACACGGCGCCAATCTGGCGACGCAGGAACGGAATCTTGCGGTTCTTGATCTTCATGAGGTCCTGACCGGC
Source organism: Collinsella sp. (assembly GCA_018380195.1). Lineage (GTDB taxonomy): Bacteria > Actinomycetota > Coriobacteriia > Coriobacteriales > Coriobacteriaceae > Collinsella. Next base: position 88,704 of record JAGZUC010000004.1, read on the forward strand.
AACCAGGATGCGGCCGCTCGTCGGCTTGACGTCGCGGTTGAGCGTCGACAGCAGCGTGGTCTTACCCGAACCGGAGTGACCGACCAGGAAGACGAACTCGCCCGGATAGATCTCGATGTTGATGTCGTCGAGTGCAGGCTTGTTGGGCTGTGCCGGATAGATCTTGGTGACATGCTCCATAAGGATGACGGGCTCGACACCGGCCTGTTTGGCCATCTTCTTGCGGCTCGCCTGCGGGTCGATGGGCGCGAACACCGACGTAAAATCGGGGTTGTTGAGCGCGTTGTCGAGACTTGCGACCTCGGCGGCCTGATCGCGCTCGACCACCGGCGCAGCGGGCTGCGTGGGGTCGGGAATAGCGGCAAAAAGACCAGATTGCGCAGGCTGAGGAGCCGGTGTCGCAGGAGTCATGGGGTCGGGGATGCCGGCCATGGTAGGCTGCGACGCGGCGGCACCAGCCTGAGGCTGCTCCACGCGAGCGGTCACGGCCTGAACGGGCTCAAAACCCGCCGTGCCGGAAAGCGCGACATCGCTGGTGGGATTGTAGGCAAAGGGATCGGATGCCGGCTGTGCCTGATCTGCCGGCTGAACGGGGGCCTGAGCAACAGGCTGGCCCTCTGAATCCGGAGTGGCGAAACGACTGCCCTGGACGCCTGGCTGCGTCTTGGGGGCGTCATCGCCCGCACCGGAGGTACGGAAGTGGTTACCCACTGGTGCTCCTTATCGTCGTGCGTTTAAACTACATGAGCGCTTAGTATTTTAGCAGCATTAGCTTTGCTGCACATAAGAAGCATGGCCGTGTTTGGATCCCTCCGGCCGGACACAGGGTTACTTTCCAAATCGTCCTCGGACATGTCGGAGCCCCCGCTGCGCACTACGTGCGGCGGGGGGCTCCTCCGTCCTGCGGAAAGATTTGGAAAGTAACCCTGTGTCCGGCCTGCGATAACTAAGGGGTCGCTGCGTTTTACTTGGGTGCAGCAGCGCCGTGCTTGGGGGCTGAATTGCACTTTGCTGGTCTGGGCCCGTTTCCCGGAGAAAGCCTTTACTTGGTGCGGGCCTAATTTGTTTGTTGCCGACAAAAAACAGGGGCGTCCTCTTTGAGGACGCCCCTGTTATGGATTGCATACGGTTGCTGAAGCGATACTTTGCCTCGTCTTGCCCTAGGCCAAGAACTCCTTGGTGGTTGCCACGATGTTGGCGGCGTCCAGGCCGTACTTGTGCAGGAGCTCGGCGCCCGGGCCGGACTCGCCGAAGGTGTCGTTGACGCCAATCTTCTTGAGCGGCGTCGGGCACTGCTCGCACAGGACGTCGGCAACGGCGCTGCCCAGGCCACCGATCACGGAGTGCTCCTCGACGGTCACGACGTGGCCGGTCTTGGTGGCGCTCTTGACGATCAGGTCGGCATCGATGGGCTTGATGGTGTGCATGTTGATGACCTCGGCGTCGATGCCCTCGGCTGCAAGCTGCTCGGCGGCCTCGAGAGCCTCGCCGACCATCAGGCCGCAGGCAATGATGGTCACATCGGCTCCCTCGCGCATGACAATGCCCTTGCCCAACTCGAACTTGTAGGTCTCGGGGTCGTTGATAACCGGCGAGGCCAAACGGGCGAAGCGCATGTACACGGGGCCATCGCACTCGTAGGCGGCGCGCGTCACGGCACGGGCCTCCACATCGTCGGCGGGAACGATAACGGTCATGCCGGGGATGACGCGCATGAGGGCGATATCCTCGCAGCACTGGTGCGTGGCACCATCCTCGCCCACCGAGATGCCGGCGTGCGTGGCACCGATCTTAACGTTAAGGTGCGGATAGCCGATGGAGTTACGAACCTGCTCAAAGGCGCGGCCGGCGGCAAACATGGCAAAGCTGCTCGCGAAGGCGACGCGGCCGGTGGTCGCGATACCGGCGGCAACACCCATCAGGTTGCTCTCGGCGATGCCCACATCGAAGAAGCGGTCGGGGCAAGCGGCCTTAAACTTACCGGTCTGCGTGGCGGCGGCCAGGTCGGCGTCGAGGACCACAAAGTCATCGTGCTCGTTGGCGAGCTCGACGAGGGCCTCGCCGTAGCTTACGCGCGTGGCGATTTTCTTGACGTCTGCCATCCTAGAGCTCCTCTCCGGCGGCCGTGAGCTCTGCCATGGCCTGCTCAAACTGTTCATCGTTGGGGGCCTTACCGTGCCAACCCACCTGGTTCTCCATAAAGGAGACGCCCTTACCCTTCGTGGTCTCAGCGATAATGGCGGTCGGCTGACCCTTGGTGGCGCGGGCCTCGGCAAAGGCGGCGCGGATCTGGTCGAAGTCGTTACCGTCGGCGAGCTCCACCACATGGAACTTGAAGGCGCGGAACTTGTCGGCGAGCGGCATGGGGTCGTTGACCTCCTCGACGGGGCCATCGATCTGCAGGCCGTTATGGTCGACGATCACGCAGAGGTTGTCGAGCTGCTGGTTGCCGGCAAACATGGCGGCCTCCCAGACCTGGCCCTCCTCGCTCTCGCCATCGCCCAGCAGGGCGTACGTGCGGTAAGTATCGCCCCAGTGCTTGGCGGCAACCGCCATGCCCACGGCGGCGGAGATGCCCTGGCCCAGCGAGCCGGTGGACATATCGACGCCCGGAGTGTCGTTCATGTTGGGATGGCCCTGCAGGTGGCTGCCGATATGGCGCAGCGTCTCGAGGTCCTCTTTGGGGAAGAACCCGCGCTCGGCGAGCACGGCGTACAGACCCGGAGCGCAATGGCCCTTGGAGAGCACAAAACGGTCGCGATCGGCCTTGCGGGGATCGGCCGGGTCGACGTTCATTTCCTCAAAGTACAGATAGGTCATGATGTCGGCAGCGCCGAGCGAACCGCCCGGATGGCCGGACTTGGCAGCGTGCACGCCGGTGACGATGCCCTTCCTTACCTCGTTGGCAACCTTTTTGAGCTCTTCGTCGCTCATTGTGCCTTCCTTTCATCCTCATTAGACAAAATGCGCACGGCACCGAAGGTAATCCCAACACAGCCGCAATGCACGTACGTCATTCATTATGCTGGAAACTGATGGCTTTACCAGAGTTTTTATCATTATTTGAACAATTTAGCAGGCAGAACCGCTGATGAAACGGTTTATCAATGTGAACGTCTTTTGGATGGAACGCGGTCGACCCTACGCGCTAATGTCCTTGAATCCCTCGCCGAAGGCTTCCGTAACGTCAGCGACCGTCACAATGGCGTGAGGATCGCGCTCGCGCACGATCGTCTTGAGGGTATTGAGCTCTCGACGGCTCACGATGACCATAATCACCGGCTTCTCGGCACCCGAATACATGCCAGTCGCCTTAAACTTGGTACAACCACGACCCAGGCCATACATGATATCGGCAGCGATATCAGGGAACTTGTCCGAAATGATGAGTACCATACGGCGCTTGTTGCCACCATCGACCACGGCATCGATCACGTAGCCGCTAATGACCATCGAAAGGCCTGCATATAGTGCGTTTTCGATTGAAAAGACCGGAGCCGACAGCGCGCATACGGCAACATCGATTGCCATGACGGTCGAGCCCACCGGCAGCGAGGTGTTACGCGAGATGATTTGGCCAATCGTGTCCGAGCCGCCGGTGTTGGCGCCGGCGCGCAACACCATGCCGTAACCGATGCCCGTAATAATACCGCCCCACATAGCGGGAAGCATCAGGTCCGCATCCGCCAGAGGTGCTACAAACGGGGCGAACAGATCGGTAAAGAAGCCCAGCAGCACAAAGCCCGTCGCGGTCTGCACCACGTAGAACATGCCGCCCTCGCGCATAACGACCAGCAGCAGCAAGGCGTTCATCACGATCGTCTGAATACCAACGGGAAGCGATAGGCCGCGCGATGCACCGACCGCCTGGATAATGGTGGCAAGGCCCGTAACGCCACCGGCAGCAAGGCCGTTGGGAATCAAAAACAGGTCGGTCGCGATGGCGGCCAAGGCACACCCCAACATGATCTGGGGCAGATCGTGAAAGAAGTTCATCGAAAGAATGCGCTTGATGTCCAGACGATATGCCATGCTGCCTCCCTCAAAAAAGCGCACCCAAACGGATGCGCTTTGAACTTCTTCTTGTATTCGATTCTACCGATTCGCCGGACAAAAACCACCCCTGCGCAGGGTTTGCTTTGGATACAAAACCACCCTGCTCGGAGGGTTTTAATCCATTTCCACATAAACCGGGCGGTTTATGCAGATGGGGTCTCCGCATCGGCGTTGCCGGTTGCCCAACGATGGTAGCCGATCACAAACGGATCCAGGTCACCATCGTCAAGAACGGCCTCGACGTTGCTGGTCTCCACGCCCGAGCGCAGGTCCTTGACCATCTGGTACGGGTAGAGCACGTAGCTGCGAATCTGGTTGCCAAAACCGATGGTAGTCTTGGGTCCGCGAATCTCATCGAGCGCCTCAGCGCGCTTCTCGAGCTCAATCTCGTACAGGCGAGCCTTAAGGATTTGCATGCACGCGGCCTTGTTTTGAATCTGACTGCGCTCGTTTTGGCAGGTGACCACAATGCCGCTGGGAAAATGCGTCACGCGTACGGCGGAGTCGGTGGTGTTGACGCCCTGACCGCCCGGGCCGCTCGCATGGTACACGTCCACACGGATATCGTCGGGGCTGATCTCGATGTCGATATCGTCGGGCAGCACGGGGATGACCTCGACGCCGGCAAACGTGGTCTGGCGGCGCTTCTTGTCGTCGGTGGGGCTAATGCGCACCAGGCGATGCACACCGGCCTCGGCGCGCAGCATACCGAACGCGTCCTTGCCCTCGACGGTAAAGGTCGCGCGATCGATGCCGATGACCTCGGCCGCGGGACAGTCGTTGATGGTGACTTTCCAGCCGCGACGCTGACAGTACTTCATGTACATCTTAAAGAGCATGAAGGTCCAGTCCTGGGCCTCCAGGCCACCCTGTCCGGGCTTGATGGTCACAATGGCATCGCCGTGATCGAACTCACCGGTAAACCAGCTCGAAAGCTCAAGCTCATCGATGGCACGGGCCAGGCGCTCAGCCGTGGCTGCAGCCTCCTCGCGAAGGGCGACGGCATCGGGGTCATCCCCCATCTCCTCGGCAAGCTCCAGCGCGGCGCGGGCATCGGAAAGCTCGCCGCGCGCGGTGTCCACGGCAGCGATATCTTCCTTGGTGCGCGCGATCTCCTCCATGGTGGCACGGGCGGCGTCGGCGTCATCCCAAAAGCCGGGGGCAACACTTTTGGCCTCGAGCTCGGTCACGCGCGTGCGCTTTTCGTCCAAATGGAGATACGACTCGACCTCGCCGAGCCGGTCCGCGAACGCGTCCAGCTCGGCGGGCGTTACCTCTAAAGCCTCAGCCATTAACGATTCCTGCCGTGGCAGTACTTAAACTTCTTGCCGCTACCGCAGGGGCACGGATCGTTGCGGCCCACGTTGACGTACGGATCGTCGCTCTCGGACTTGCGATAGGTGGTCACCTTGCCACCATTGTTGACGGCAGCCGGTCCACCCTGGACAGCCGTGCGGGCCTGCACCTGTGCCTGCTTACGAAGCACGGAATCGCCGTTGTCGCCATCGACCTCGGCAGGACCGGAGAAGCGCGCACCCTCGAGCGCGGGCTCCTCCTTGTGCTCCACGGCACGCGGGGCAGCCTTGATCTCGATGCGCAGAACCGTGCGCAGGTAATCCTCATACATGGTATCGACGAGCATCTGGAACGCGCCGTAGGCCTCGGTCTTGTACTCGACCAACGGGTCGCGCTGGCCAAAGCCGCGCAGGCCGATGCCGGTCTTGAGGTAGTCCATCTCCTGCAGGTAGTTCATCCAACGGGTATCGATGACGCGCAGCATGACCTGGGTGTTGAGCTCGCGCATCAGGTCCTCGCCCAAGCGCTCGGCCTTCATGTTGTAGCACTTCTCTACGTAAGCCAGGACATCGGCAGCCAGGGCCTCATAATCCTCGTCGGGGAACTTCGGCGTATCGATGTGGCCGGTCAGCTCCACGACCCATTTGCGCAGGCCGTCCAGGTCGCGCTCGCCCTCGTGGCTGTCCTTGGTGCAGAACTCCTGCACGCAGCGGTACACGGTGTCGTGCATGACCTCGGTAATGTGGTCGGTCAGGTCCTTGCCGTCCAGAATCTTGTTGCGCTCGGCGTAAATCACCTGACGCTGCTTGTTCATGACGTCGTCGTACTCAAGCACGCTCTTGCGCATGGAGAAGTTAATGCTCTCGACCTTGTGCTGTGCGCTCTCGACGGCCTTGGAGATGATCTTGTGCTGGATGGGCATGTCGTCGCCCATGTCGGCGGTGACCATCATCTTGGAGACGCGGTCCATCTTGTCGCCACCGAACAGGCGCATCAGATCGTCCTCGAGCGACAGATAGAACTGGGTCTCGCCCGGATCGCCCTGACGGCCGGAACGGCCGCGCAGCTGGTTGTCGATACGGCGGGACTCGTGGCGCTCGGTGCCGATGACGGTCAGGCCGCCGGCGGCAAGCACGCGCTCGCGCTCGGCCTTGCAGGTCTCCTTGGCCTCGGCGTTAAACTGCTCGAGCTGCTCAGGCGTCACGTCCTCCATGGTCAGGCCCTCGTACTCCAGGCGCTCGCGCACCAGCTCGTCGGGGTTGCCGCCCAGCAGGATGTCGGTACCACGACCGGCCATGTTGGTGGCGATGGTCACGGCGCCGTAACGTCCGGCCTGAGCGACGATATGAGCCTCGCGCTCGTGGTGCTTGGCGTTGAGGACCTCGTGCGCGATGCCGCGCTTGGTGAGGGCGGCCGACAGCTTCTCGGAGCTCTCGATGGAGACGGTACCCACCAGGACCGGCTGGCCCTTGGCGTGACGTCGCTCGACGTCGTCGGCAACGGCGTTGTACTTGGCCTGGATGGTGCGGTACACCAAGTCCTCGTGGTCCACGCGCTGCACGGGCTTGTTGGAGGGGATGACCTCGACGGGCAGCTTGTAGATCTCGCGGAACTCGGCGTCCTCGGTAAGCGCCGTACCGGTCATGCCGGAGAGCTTGTCATACAGGCGGAAGTAGTTCTGCAGGGTGATAGTGGCAAGGGTCTGGTTCTCCTCGCGCACGAGCACGCCCTCTTTTGCCTCGATGGCCTGGTGCAGGCCCTCGGAGTAACGGCGACCTTCCATGATGCGGCCGGTGAACTCGTCAACGATCTTGACCTCGCCGTTGGTGACCACGTACTGCTTGTCGCGATGGAACATGTACTGGGCCTTCAGCGCCTGCTGCAGGTGGTTGACGAGCTGGCCCGAGAGGTCGGCGTAGATGTCCTCGATACCCAGGCGGCGCTCGATCTTCTTAAGACCGCGCTCGGTGGCGGCGATGGTGTGCTTGGCCTCGTCCATGACGTAGTCGCCCGTGGGCTCAACGTCCTCAGTGGCGGTGAGCATGTCGTGCGACACGTCCTCGCCGCGCTCCAGGCCGCGCACGGCACGCGCAAAGTCCTTGTAGGTGCTGGCCGACTTGGTGCCGGCGCCCGAGATGATGAGCGGGGTGCGCGCCTCATCGATCAGGATGGAGTCGACCTCGTCGACGATAGCGTAGTTGTGTCCGCGCTGAACACGCTGCTCGGGACGGGTGACCATGTTGTCGCGCAGGTAGTCGAAGCCGAACTCGGAGTTGGTGCCGTAGGTGACATCGGCCTGGTAGGCCGGGCGCTTGAGCTCGAGCGGCATGTTGTTCTGGAGCAGACCGACGGTCATGCCCAGGTACTTGTAGATGCGGCCCATCCACTCGGAGTCGCGCTTGGCCAGGTAATCGTTGACGGTAACAACGTGCACGCCCTTGCCGGCGATGGCGTTGAGGTAGCCGGCCAAGGTGGAGACGAGGGTCTTGCCTTCGCCGGTCTTCATCTCGGCGATGTGGCCCTCGTGCAGCGCCATGGCGCCGATGAGCTGCACGTCAAAGTGACGCATGCCCATGGTGCGCTTGGAGGCCTCACGCACGGTGGCGAAGGCCTCGGGCAGCATATCGTCGAGCGACTCACCATTGGCGTAGCGCTCGCGGAACTTATCGGTCTGGCCGCGGAGCTCCTCCTCGGTCATCTTCTCAAACTGGGGCTCAAGACCGTTGATCTGGTCGACGATCTTGTAGTAGCGCTTAAGGTCCTTATCGGATCCAAAGGACAGCAGCTTTGACATGAATCCCATGTGGTTTTCCTTTTTGGCCATCGCCCACGCCGTGCAGCTGCGGGCGAGTTAAACACAGATGATTGTACTTTAGCCAAACAAGGCGCGGCCTATACGGTCGAGCTCGACCGCCACGCAATAACTACGACCAACCTGCCACAATGGGACAGGTTAATTTTGGCAGGTCTATCTGGGCAAACGCCGCCTCTCTGCCATGTGGTGCCATGGGGACAGGTTAGTTTGCACTAATTTAAAAAGAAAAAGGGCCGCGCACCCAAATGGATGCACGGCCCTCATGCCATGAATGCGAGCGATTCCGCGGCGAGCTATTTACTCAGCAGCCTCGGTGGTCTCGGCCTCGGCAGCGGCCTCCTCGACGGGAGCCTCTGCGGGAGCCTCGGCGGCCTGCTTGGCAGCCTCCTCGGCAAACTTAGCAGCACGCTTAGCCTTCTCGGCAGCCTTGGCCTCAGCGGCGGCCTTGCGAGCGGCCTCGGCCTCAGCAGCCTTGGCGGCCTTGGCAGCCTTGGCCTCCTCGGCCTTCTTGAGCTGGGCGGCAGCGGCGCCACCGAACTTGTCGGCGAAGCGCTGGACGCGTCCACCGGTGTCGACGAACTTCTGCTGGCCGGTGTAGAACGGGTGGCACTCGTTGCAAAGCTCGACCTTCATCTCAGACACGGTAGCGTGCGTCTTGAAGGTGTTGCCGCAGGAGCACGTCACCGTGCACTCGACATACTGGGGATGGATACCCTGCTTCATGGTAGGACTCCTTATTGGTCAGGCGCTGGTTACCGATCAGCGCATAAGGCGTCTTGGTTTCCGACCAAGACAACAAACTCGGCTATGGTACCACGGCGCCGCGCGTCCCACAAAAGGTTCACGGTCTTTTCGGAACGACACGAATCTCCTTGAATATCAACTTCATCCGAACACCTCCCATATTCATCCGTACATGTACGGATGAATATGGGAACCCGATACCCTGAGGGCCGGATCGGCCGGCCCCGGGAGATCGGAGGACGTCATGTCCGGAAAGAGCGGAAAGAGCGGGAAGGGCGCCGCGAGGGCGGTCCCGAGGGCCTACGGCAGGCTCA
>JAGZUC010000005.1 GCA_018380195.1 Collinsella sp.
GATTCTGTTCTGTGCGTTTGAGATTGTGTCACAGGTAAGGGATAGCCGGTCCTTATGAGTTGAATTACGCGCGTGCGGATATAAAGGTTGGCATGTTAAATTTGTTGAAAACTCTGACATGCGCTGCCGACTTCATTAAAATCGATTGCCAATCAAGTCTTCCTATATATGCGAGCCCTGAGAAGCTGCGCTGTGAACCTGAGACCGCTATCGATCGGCCCGGTGCACCGGGCCGCTGTCCTCGAGCCGGCATCAGCTTGCCGGTCTCAAAACGTATGCCGTCCGGTACGACCAACAGTCGAGTCTTGCGCCCAGTTCGAGCAGCGCCAGAACCCCGTGCCGGAACCCACGCAGCCGATGGCAGGGGAATTCAGCCGCGGCCATCGAGGAGCCGACCCAGGGACGGCGCCCCCAGTCCTCGAAAGATTTCCACCGCCCCCTACAGGCCTGGATTGATTTAACAGTTGATTTAATCCGGCTGAACAAGCCGAGCATGGGCCGGTTGACAAAATGTAAGGTAAAAAAGCAGATACGACCGTACGCCGGTGCGGGGTTCGGGTGATGTGATAGAAAGTAATACACGTATTACATTTAACCGGGAGGTGCATCATGGCAACCGCCACCGCAGCCCTGAGAACCCCCGAGGACCTCGCGAACAGGTACGACCGCCTGGCGAAGTCGACGGGCCGCACGAAAACCTTCTACATGACGGAGGCGCTTGCCGCAGAGATAGGCAGGCTCGAATACGAGTACGGCCTCATGAATTATCCGGGAAGCGTTTGGTTGCGAGGTATGCCAGTGTGAGGGCCTGATTCGTCAGGCCCCGCACAGGGGGACCGCGATGGTGGCCACCGCGCCGCCCGAGGGGCTGTTGGCGAGCGAGACGGAGCCCCCGTGGGCGCTCGCGGCCTCGGAGGCGGCGTGGAGGCCGAGCCCGTAGTGGCGGCCTCCGTCGCGCGAGGAGCGGGAGGAGTCGTCTGTGAAGAGGCGCTCGCAGCCGCGTTCGAGGGCGGCGGGAGAGAAGCCCGGTCCGTCATCGGCGACCTCGATGACGAGGTATCCACCAGCGACGTCGCAGGAGACCGCCATGCGCGAGCGCGCGTGCTCGGCGGCGTTGGCCACGAGGTTCGCGGCGGCTCGCGCCAGGGCGGTTCGGTCGAGTGGGGCCTCGGGCGCGCCCGCGACAGCGGGGCCCGTGGCTGCGTCGAGCGTCACGCCTCGCGCCCGGGCGATCTGGGCGGCCTCGGCGAGGACCTGCTCGCAGAGCTCGGCCGGCCGCATGGGGGCCCTCTCCGCCCCGCCGGACCCGCGCGAGGCCTCGATGAGCAGGCGCACGTAGCCGTCGAGCCTTTCGACACCGCCGGCTATGTCGCGCGCGGCGGCCGCGAGGTCGGCGTCTTTCTCGTCTTCCAGCTCCTCCGCCACGAAGTCGGCGTTGGCGCGCAGCACGGTGAGCGGCGTCTTGAGGTCGTGGGCGAGCGACGCCACCTGCTCGCGCTGCCCCCGCTCCGCGGCCCAGCGGGCCTCGAGCGACTCGGCGAGGGAGGCCCGCATGGCGTCCATCGCGGCGAGGACGTCGTTCACCTCGCGCACGTTGGTGCTGCCGACCGCGAAGTCGAGCTCCCCCGCGCCGACGCGCCCCGCCGCCTCCGCGAGCGGCGCCATCTTGCGCGAGATCACGCGGCTCGCGCGGCGCGCCACGAGCGCGAGCGCGAGCGCGCTTCCCGCCGCGGCGCCGACGAGCATGAGGTTCTGCGGGTTGGGAAGCAGGCCGGCGAGATCGCGCGAGACCCACTGCGGCAGGTACTCGCTGGCGAGCGCGCATGCCCCGCCGCCCTTGAGCGGGAACGCGGCGTAGGTGAGGCCCGAGCCCCCGCCCTCGATCTCCACTGTGCCCGGATCCGCGGCGAGTGCCGCACGGGCCATTTCCGCTGCGCCCTCGAGCCGCGTGCCCTCGAGGTCTGTCATCAGCATGTATCCGTCCTTGTTCAGGATGAGGTAGCGGTACGCCGTCGGCACGTCCTGCTGCCCGCAGACGCCGTCGCGTGCCAGGCCCTCCGCGACCTCGCGCGCATTGGCCGGCCCCCAGCTTGCCTCGTAGACGAAGCCCGCGTCGATCGCCGCGGAGAGCGCCATGAACGAGGCGAGGCACGCCGTGGCGACCGCCGCGAACGCGTAGGCGAAGTAGCGCGCGATGACGAAGGAGAGCGGCATGCCCCCGCGACCTCGCGCCCCGGTCCTCAGAGCTGCCACTTGTACCCCATCCCCCAGACGGTCGCGATCGGGTCGGCGCCGGCCTCGGAGAGTTTCCTCCGGGCGCGGCTGACCTGCATGGATATGGCCGCGTCGTCGGCGTCGCTCTCCCAGCCGAGCACCGCCTCGCGGATCTGCGCGCGGCTCATGACCTGCCCGGGGTGGCGGGCGAGGTACTCGCAGATGGCGTACTCGGTGGGCGTGAGCGGCACGGCCTCGCCGCCCACGGCGAGGCCGCGCGCCCCGAGGTCGATCCGCACCTCCCCGAAGGAGAGGGCGTGCGAGCGCGGCCGGCGCTCACGGCGTAGATGGGCCGCGACCTTGGCGCGCAGCTCCGCGGCCCCGAAGGGCTTGCGGACGTAGTCGTCGGCGCCCAGGCCGTAGCCGGCCACGGCGTCCTCCTCGGCCACGCGCGCGGTCAGGAAGATGATGGGCCCGTCGAAGTCCGGGCGGATCTGCCGCACGAGCTCGAAGCCGTCGAGCCCCGGCATCATGACGTCGCAGAGCACGAGGTCGAAGCGCGAGAGGTCCGTCCCCGGGACCGCCGTCGGGTCCGCCGCCCTGACGACCTCATGGCCGTCGCGGCCGAGGACGCGCGCGAGCGCGTCGAGGATCGCCCGTTCATCATCCACTGCCAGTATCCTCGCCATGTTCGACCTCCTGAAACTTCCGTCGGAATTGTACTAGCGCCGCGCTCAGCGGTCCAGAGCCCTGCGCGCAGCCGCAGGTGCCTGGGCCGCGTCGCACGCGCGGTAGCGCACGCCCGAGCCGCCGCGCGCCTCGATCTCGAGCCAGCCCTCGCCGTCCGACTCCCGCCCGAAGAAGATGAGCTGGAGCTCTCGGACATTGCCCCTGTCGTCCGCCGCGTCCACCAGGTAGACGTAGTTTGCCCCCGCCCCGGTGGCGTCGGCGTAGGAGCTCGCGTGACTGCCGGGCTCGGGCGCGGGCGCCCACATTGCGATCTCAGGGTTGGGCAGCACGCGGTCGGCGATCGAGCGCAGCGCCGACCCCCAGCCGGCGTCGCCCAGGACGAGCGCTGCGGAGAGGAGGGCGAGCACGGCGGCGAGCGGCCTCCTACGCATCTGCCCTCCCGTCCTCGAAGCGGCAGAACCAGGCGAGAAGGACGGCGGCGGCTGCCAGGGTGAGCACGAGGCTGGCGAGCGCAGTCGTGAGGAGAGGGGCCGCCGCGCGTGCGGCGTCGATGAAGGCCTCCACCCCGAGCGACCCCAGGCGAGCGGGCCAGGCGAGCGGCACCCAGCCCAGGGGCGTCGCCAGGGCACCGGTGAGCTCGCCGGTCATGAGGCCGTGCGCAAGTCCGCCCACCGAGAAGAACGCGAGGAGCATACCCGCAGCGCCGCCGCCGATGGCGGCGTTGCGGCCGAGGCGCAGGGCCACGCCGAGCCCCAGCGCGTAGAGGGGCAGGCTGCCCAGCATGATGCCCGCCCAGGCGGCCGCGAGCGGGGCGGGCCCGAGCGGCAGGCGCCCGGCGACGGCGAGCACGGCCCCGAACACGCCGAGCGCCACGGCCAGCGCGCCCGCGCCGAGCGCCGCAAGGGCGAGCAGCTTCGCCGCGACGGCGCGCCCGCGCGAGGGGACCGCCGTGAGGTTGGCGAGGCGCCCGGCAGCGCGCTCCTCGTCCACGGCGAGCCCGCAGACGATGGCGGACATGAGCGGCATGAGGGCGCCGAGGAACTGGGCGTAGGCGTCCGCGCCCAGCGCCGGGTCCCATCGGGTTACGGAGAAGTACTCGCCGCAGGCAAGACCGGCTGCCAGGCCGCAGGCGAGGTGCACCGCCGAGAGCGGGGAGCGCGCCAGGCGCAGGGCCTCGGAGAGCAGGGACCGCGGGAGAGTCATGCGCGGCGTCGGGTCGGAGAGTCGTGTCATGGCCATCACCTCTCCTCGGAGCGCGCGAACCAGGCCGCGCCCGCCGCCGTGAGCGCGGCGAACGCGAGCGCGCAGACCGCAAGGCCCGCCAGCGTGAGCATGCCGTCCGCCGTGAGCGCCCCGCCGAGCGCCATGTCCGCCGCGAGCGGCTCGCCGCTCGGCAGCACGGGGATGAAGCTCGTGGGGATGACCATGCTCGCCGACGGCGGGAAGAGCTGCGGCAGCGGCATCAGCGACCAGGCGAACCCGCCCACGAGCTGCGCGGCGAGCGGGCAGAAGATGCCCGCGAGCATGCCGAGCCGCGCCGTGAGGAAGAGCCCTGCGGGGATCATCCACGCCGCGGTCACCGTGTTGGCGAGCGCGCAGAGGAACATCGTGAGCGTGCCCGCGGCCGTGAGGCCCTGCGAGGAGAACGCCGACCCCGCGAGGTAGATGCCGAAGACCACGAGGTTCGAGAGCGCGCAGAGCGCGAGGCACCAGAGCGCCTTGGCCCACCAGGCGCGCCCGAGCGGGAAGCCCAGGCCCAGAAGCCCCCGCATCCGCGTGCGCGCGTCCGCCCGCGCGACGCACGCCACCACGAGCGAGAGGGCCACGGGCAGGAAGAGCGCGTACCAGTAGTTCCACGCGCTGAAGATCTGCACGCCCCGGTAGGGCATCGCGCCGAGCAGCGGCATCGGCAGCGCCATGAGCACGGCCAGGCGAACCGGTGCCGCGTGGCGCGACTTCAGGGCCTCGGCGCGCAGGGCCGCGAGCAGGCCGCCTTTCTCGCCCGTCATGCCGCCACCTCCCCGCGCGCTCGTCGCCCTTCCCGGCAGAAGCTCATGAAGAGTTCCTCGAGGTCCTGCCCGGGACGAAGCGCATCCTCGTAGGCGAGGCGCCCCCCGCAGATGATGCCGATGGTGTCCGCCATCTGCTGCACCTCGGAGAGGATGTGGCTCGAGACGATCACCGTCGTGCCCGCCGCCGCGAAGCCGCGGATCTGGTCGCGCAGTTCCTCGATGCCGATGGGGTCGAGGCCGTTGGTGGGCTCGTCGAGCACGAGCAGGCGTGGCCGGGCGATCAGCGCCAGCGCGAGCCCCAGGCGCTGCCGCATGCCCATCGAGAAGCGCCCGGCGCGCTTCTTCCCGGTGTCCGCGAGGTCCACGGCGGCGAGCACCTCATCTATGCGGCTCTCGGGAAGGCCCAGCAGCGTGGTGCGCACGCGCAGGTTCTCGCGCGCGGTGAGGTTGGGGTAGAGCGGCGCCTCCTCGATGAGGCTGCCGATTGCGTAGAGGTCCTCGCGGCGCCAGGCGTGCCCGGCAAAGAGGATCTCCCCGGCCGTCGGCCGCAGCATCCCGCAGATCATCTTGAGCGTTGTCGACTTGCCGGCGCCGTTGGGACCGAGCAGCCCGTACACCTCGCCCTCGCGGATATGAAGGCTCACGTCGGCCACGGCGTCCTGCGCCTGGTCGCCGCGACCGAAGCGCTTGGTGAGCCCACGCGTCTCGAGCATGTAACCCATGGGTTTATCCTTTCTCTTCCGGGCGCGCGGGCCGAGCCACCGTGCCCGCGCGCCTTACCTTTCGGCTTCACCATCCATGGTGGGGCGCGTTTCTAACGAAGCCGTAACGGCCGATGGGCTCTTTTGGTGCCAGCCAATCTCGACCCGCACGCATTTGCTTAAAGCAACAACGTTCCCGATCGATGTAATCACCGAATCAAAACGTGTACATCAGCCACCAAAATCGACATTTTTCGACATGTTTGGAGGCTGATGTACACGAATGCGAAATCCCCGCCACCTAAAAGCGCCCTCCACATGTCTGGACTCTCTATGCTTACGCTGGATAGACATCGCCGGAACGGGTATAGTATCGAAAGTTTTGTCGTTAACCAGCGGGGGAGTCCTGTGGGCATCAAAAAGAAGATCAAAAAGGAGCTTATCGGCACTTCCGATTACCCGTCGAATAAGATCTTTACGATCTCCAATTTCATCACCTTTACGCGCCTGATCCTCACCCTGGTATTCCTGTACCTGTTTGTGACGGATAACAACCGTGTCATCGCCATCGTTATCTACGCCGTTGCCGCCTCCACCGACTGGATGGACGGGCAGATCGCCCGCATGACTAAGACGGTCTCGTGGCTCGGCAAGGTCATGGATCCCATTTGCGACCGCGCGCTGCTGTTCACCGGCGTGCTGGGACTGGTGGTCCGCGGAGAGCTGCCCATCTGGGTCTGCGTGCTCATTATTGGCCGCGACATCTATCTGGGCATCGGCACGCTTATCGTGCGTCATTATCACCGTCGCCCCATCGATGTCGTCTTTCCCGGAAAAATTGCCACAGCGCTGCTCATGACCGGCTTCTCGCTCATGCTGCTCGGGTTCCCCGTTGTTGACGGCCTGCATCTTTTACCTTCAACCCTTACGGCCTTCCCGGGCCTCAACGGAAGCTCGGTGCCCCTCGGCATCTTCTTTGTGTACGGCGGCGTGATCTTCTCCATGCTCACGGCTGTCATCTATTCCATTAAGGGCGGAGCGGCCATTAAACAGGCTCTCGCGCATCCCGAGGACGAGGACATCGACTTTCTGAACCCTGAAATCGAAGACTGATTCGTTGGGGTATGATTACGTACGGTTCATTATTTGCGGCACGTCCGCGATAAGTTAGGGGTTGTCATGGACAACATGGTTAACAATATGCCTCAGAATGATAAGACTGCTGACGCTACCTGCGTATTCCGCGTGCCTTCAAGCGACGTCACCGTTCCCGACCTCATGGCCAACGTGCGCATCACCGCCCCCGTTCTGTCCATCGTCAAGGGTCCGCAGACTGGTGCCGCTTTTGAGCTCGAGGACGACGTGACCACCATCGGCCGCGATCCTGCAAACGGCATCTTCCTCAATGACATGACCGTTTCGCGCAGCCACGCACGCATTATTCGCGAGGGCCTCGGCGCTCGCATCGAGGACTTGGGCTCGCTCAATGGCACCTGGGTCGACGGTGCCATCGTCAATGCAGCCCCGCTGCACGACGGTTCTTCCGTCCAGATCGGTACGTTTACGCTCATCTACCACGAGAGCACGCCGGAGCGCATCGAAACCGGTGAGTAGGGCATGGCCGAACGCAACTATCTGAGTATCGGCCAAGTCGTCAACCTACTTCGAGGCGCATACCCCGATCTTTCGAACTCAAAAATTAGATTTCTAGAGGATGAGGGGCTCATTACCCCTCATCGTACGCCTAAGGGATACCGTCAGTACTCCAAGGAGGACGTTGATCGCCTGGAGGTCATTCTGCACTTGCAGAAGACTCGCTACATGCCGCTCAACGTAATTAAGCAGCGCTTGGAAAACGCCACGGACCTGTCAACGCTCGCCTACGAGGTGGGCTTGCTGTCCGATGTTCCACTCAAGACGGAACCCAAGGAGACTAAGCAAAAGCTACATCCCATCGAGACCATTCCCGATATGCTGGGCGTCGAGATTTCGTTTATCCGCTCGCTCGCCGAGAACGACCTCATTCGCATCATCAAGAGTCCGCAGAATCGTGAGCTCGTCGATGGCCGCGATTTTCCGATCATCCGCTACTGCTCTGAGCTGTCGCGCTTCCATATCGAGCCCCGCAACCTGCGTCAGTACGTGTCTTCCGCCAACCGCGAGTCCTCGATGTTTGAGCAGGTGCTCGTGAGCATGCTCGGCATGGACACCTCCGATGACGAGCGCGACGCCAAGCTCGAGCGTGCGTTTAAGAAGCTTCACGACCTGACGGAGGGCGTGCACACCGCGCTGCTCAAGAACCGCGTTTTTGAGTCGCTCAACGCCGTGGTCGAGGACGCCGACATCGATGCACTCGATGAGGAAATCACTCGCTCCGAGTCCACCAAGGCCAAAAACGAAGAGACAGTCGCGCCGGCTTCACACGAGGATTCTCTCGTAAAGCCGCTCAAGGTCGTCGCCCCTTCGCAATCCGGCACCGTCACCGCGGGCAAGTAACAGCTGCCGCTTATCCGGCAACCCATTGAAAGGTCATGCAATGTACGACTTCGAATCTCAAATCGTCGACATCCCCGACTATCCCGAGCCCGGAGTCATCTTTAAAGACATCACGCCGCTCTTCGGCAATTCCGAGGCGCTCAAAGCCATGACCGATGCCCTCGCCGAGCACTTTGCCGGCATGGGAATCACCAAGGTCGTAGGTCCCGAGGCTCGCGGCTTTATGGTGGGCGTTCCCGTGGCCGTCGCTCTGGGCGCCGGCTTTGTTCCCGCACGTAAACCGGGCAAGCTGCCGCGCGAGACCGTAAGCCAGAGCTACGAGCTCGAGTACGGCACCGATTCAATTGAGATCCATGCCGACGCTATCAGCTCTAAAGATACCGTGTTGATTCTGGACGACTTGGTCGCGACGGGCGGAACCGTCGAGGCAACAGGTAAACTGGTGCGAGATATGGGCGCAAAGCTTGTGGGCTACGGGTGTATCCTTGAGCTTGCGTTTCTCAACCCGCGCGAGAAGCTCACGTCGACTGACGACGATGTGGAGCTCTTTAGCCTGGTGACGGTGGACTAGCCGTTACCCTTAGTTACTGGAAAGGAAACTACATGCGCACAGCAAACACGCACAAAAACATGGCACGCTGCGCTGCTACGGCAACCCTCGCTTGTGTTTTGGGCTTGGGCCTCGCGGCTCCTGCCTACGCCGATACCGCATCCGACCTTGCCGCTGCTCGTACGAAGCTCGAGCAGATCGGTACCCAAACCCAGCAGATTTACGATGAGCTCGCCACGCAGACGCAGGCGCTCGATCAGACTGCTGGCGAGATCACGCAAAAGCAGCAGGAGATTGCTGACGGTCAGGCCAAGCTCTCGACCTATGTCGCCGGCGAGTACAAGACCGGCGGTCTGAGCCTGCTTCAGGTTCTAACGGGCGTTGACGACCTGAGCGATATGCTCAACCGTCTGTTCTACTACGGCAAAGTCTCCGATAAGCAAGCTCAGACCATTCAAGAGGTCAAGGAGCTTAAGCAGCAGCTCACCGATAAGCAGTCCGAGCAGGAAAAGAACGTCGCAGCCACGCAAAAGAAGGTCGACGAGCTTAACGCCCAGCAGGCTGAAGCCCAGAACGTCGTAAACTCCCTGGATTCGCAGCTGCAAGCCGAGCTTGCCGCAGAGGCCGAGGCCAACGCCGCGCTGCAGGCCGGCATCAACGCCAGTACCGCCGAGAAGGCCACGGTGAGCAACGAGACTGCCGGTACGACCGAAAACACCAACAACGGTGGCCAGACCAGCAATAACAACAACCAGGGCGGCAACACTCCGGCTCCTACGCCGGCACCTGCTCCGACGCCGCAGCCCTCCACGCCTGCTCCGGCTCCGACGCCTTCTGTTCCGAGCCAGTCCGTCGATGGCGGCTCTGTTGTCTCGCGTGCGTACAGTAAGCTTGGTTGCGCTTATTCCTGGGGCGGAATTGGCCCGAACAGCTTCGACTGCTCTGGTTTTGTTAGCTATTGCCTCACTGGTCGCTATTGCCGCCTGGGCACCACGGGTACCTTTATGGGCTGGACGCGTGTGTCCGATCCGCAGCCCGGTGACGTTGTGGTCAACTCGTACCACACCGGCATTTACATCGGTGGTGGTCAGATGATTCATGCTTCCGACTACAACACGGGTGTCATCATCAGCTCCGTTGCCGCCGGCATGAACAATAACTATATCTTCGTGCGTTACTAAGTCATCTTACACAGCGTGTGAATGTGGACCTCGTGGCTTTAAGTCGCGAGGTCCATTCGTTTTTCTCTAATATTGTGCGTCTATCTAGTATTCAAAACTAGATAGCTGCACATTCAGTTTGCAAGATGGCTATAATTGTTGAGGAACAATTAGAAAGGACCCTCTATGAGCTGGGCACTTATCTCCGATTCAAGCTGCAACCTCCGCGATTGGCAACCGACCGCGCCCCATACCACCTTTGCATTTGCGCCCCTCAGAATTCGAGTGGGGGAGCATGAATTCGTCGATGACCTTTCGCTCGATGTTCATGAGCTCAACTGCGCTGTTCAGGCGGAGACGAACGCTTCTTCGAGCGCTTGTCCCAGCGTAGGGGAGTGGGCCGAGCTCTTCAAATTGGCAGACAAGACCATCTGCATGCCGATCTCTGAGGGCGTGTCGGGCAGCTACAACGCGGCAGCCACGGCTCGCGATATGGTTCTTGCCGAGGAGCCCGACCGACAGATTCATCTAGTCAATTCACGCGCAGCTGGCGGCAAAATGGACCTCATTTTCTTGCTGTTCGACCGCTATCTTGCAAGCAATCCGAATGTCTCATTCGAGGACGCTTGCGCATACTTCGATAGCCTTGAACAGAACAGCAAAATCCTCTTCAGTTTGTGCAATTACGAAAACCTCGCCAAAGCCGGACGTATCCCTAAGGCAGCCGGCGTCATTGCCAACAAGCTCAATATCCGCATTTTGGGCACGGCGAGTGAGGCCGGTAAAATCGAACTCGTCGGGCACACGCGTGGCGAAAAGAAGATGCTCAACAAGATCATCGACACTATGGAAGCCGAGGGCTTTACGGGCGGTGAGGTCATCATCGATCACGTTGAGAACGAAGCTGGAGCCCAGGCGCTTACTGATCGCATAGTCGAACATTGGCCCGGCTCCAAGACCATCATCATGCCCTGCAACGGCCTGGATTCCTATTACGCCGAGATGCACGGCCTCATCATCGGCTACGGCATGGGCGTAGCTTCAGGCAAATAAAGTCCAACCAAGCAAAATACGGGCGGGACAAAGCGACAGATGGCTCTTTGTCCCGCCCGTTTTATACGTCGGCTAGCTATTAAACCCGTTGAACTTGAGATAGCTCATCAAGTAAGCCTTCGAAACGAAGGAGGAAACCGCACTGCGCACAAGCAGCGACTCACGCGTTACCTGATGCGCCGTATCGGGAACCGGCGTCTGCTCGACAGAAAACGCCGAACGAATCGATGCCTCGAGCTGATCAACCACATAGTCGAAGGCCGTCGGGGCATCGTAGCTCAAACGCTGAATGTTAAAGAGTGCCTGCACCGCAGCAATAGGTAGCACCTGCTTAAAGATGCAGATAGCGATCAGGCGGGCAATTTGCTCGCGGCCATATTGCTTTTTGACCGGAGCAGGCACCAGGCCAACCTTTACGTAGTTATTGACCATCGATGGCGTAATGATAGGCTGCTCAACGCAAAGGGACAGCGGCTCCATCCACAGCGCGACATATTCAATGACCTGGTCGCGGTAGAGCGTCACATTGGGCAACTGGTCATAGCGCGGCAGACTCAACGTATTGAGTTTGCGTACGATATCGGACTGAATAAATGCATCGGGCAGCACAGTAGGCTGAATATCCTCAGGCTTAATGCTGACCGACGAATCAGACATCGGAATAACGTGTTTAACGTGGTTCATAAAGGTCCTCCGTTCATTTTCTATATTGTATTCTAGGTTATCTAGTTTTACATACCACATAACCGGAAAGTAAAAGTAGTTGGACAGCACATTGATACACCGTCCAACCACTTTGTTAAAAGACAACAACCTTACATAAGATATATTATCGTACTTATCTACGGAGAAATGCGTATGCGCTGGTTGCCGCTATGGCTCCGTCAGAAACCGCGGTCACAACCTGGCGCAAACGCTTGGAACGGATATCGCCAGCGGCAAATAGACCTGGCGTGCGGGTCGCCATGGATTCATCAGTCAGAATGCCGCCATCAGGCGCCAGATCGACTAGATGCTCGACAAGTTCGGTATGGGGTTGCGTCCCGGTATAGACAAAGATGCCGAAAGAGCCGGGCTCAAATGACTCGGTATGAATTTCCCCGGATGAATTGTCCTTAAAGGCGATCGTCGTTGGCATGGCTTCGCCCGAGAGCTCCACAATACTAGTTTGGTACCTAACTGTAATATTGTCCTTTTCGAGTACTTTCTGAACAACACCATCAGGCGCACGGAACTGGTCGCGGCGCAGCACGATGGTCACACTGCTGGCAATGTCTGACAGGAACAGTGCCTCTTCGCATGCCGAATTGCCACCACCGATTACAAAGACCTGTTTGCCGCGGAAGAACATGCCGTCACATGTTGCGCAATATGAAACGCCACGACCGCGATAGGTATCCTCGCCAGCGAAACCTGCCGGACGCGGCGTGGCACCCATGCAAGCGATAACGCTCGAGGCCAGCGTATCGCCCATGTCGTGATGCACTGTAAACAGCGCTGCATCGGCATCGTAATCGATACCCGTAACCATGCTCCATGCGACCTGCGCTCCCAGGCCCTCTGCATGCTGCTGAAAACGCTCGCCGAGTTCGGCGCCACTCAAGAGCGGAATGCCCGGATAGTTCTCGACTTCATTGGTCGTGGCGATCTGTCCGCCCGACATGCCCTGTTCAATCACGGTCGTCGTTAGGTTGGAGCGCGCCGCATAAATGGCCGCAGCATAGCCCGCAGGGCCGCCACCGATAATCGCAACATCGATCGGCTGATGGGTAGTCATGAAGAGACCTCCTGTCGAAAGATTGGCGTTCTTTGCGCTCATACCCAAATTTAGGCGAACGTGACACTCATGCACTACAATGATTCATTGCGAAACAAAGATGAAGGGGAGTTATCGATGGATCAAACGCAGACGAGCAACGACGCTCCCCTGCCCACGCACAGCACTCCCCAATCGGAGCAGACCTCGCTCTTGGCTCAGCAAAAACCCCTCGTGACCATCGTGCACGCCTCGGTCGGGTCGGGCCACAAGGCCGCCGCAAATGCGATTGCACAGGCATTCGACCTCATCCGCGGCACCAATGGTATCCCCGAGGATGTTGAGATTGAAGTGCTCGATATCCTCGATTTTGGACGTATTAAATTCGACGGCAACAAAACGGCTGCCTCGTTTACCGGCGCCACGCGTCCAATATATGACTTGACCTGGCGTTATACCCTTACCGGACACTTGCTTTGGGGCGGAGGCACGGCATGGTCACGTATTATGTTCCCTGCCTTCAACGAATATGTCCGCACCCGCAGGCCCATAGCCGTGGTCGCAACACACATCACGGCGGCCAACGTCGCTGTGGGTGCCCGCGTTATCACGGGTATCGATTATCCAGTCATCTGCGTACCAACAGACTATGAAGTCGAAGGCTTTTGGCCCCACAAGGACACCGACCTGTTCTGCGTAGCCAACGAATTTATGGCCGAGACACTTCGCCCCCGTAAAGTTCCCGAGACCAAAATCCGCATCACAGGCATCCCCATTCGCGCCGGGTTTGATACGGACTACAATCGCGAGGAAGAACTCGAGAAGTTCAATCTCCCCGCTGACAAGACCGTTGTGTTGGTGATGGCCGGTGCCAGTTTGCCTCAACCGTACGTTCGCTTTCGCGCGGAGATGGACCGCACACTCCCCTTCCTGCGCAGCTTCGAGGACATGCACTTTGTCTTTTTGCCGGGCAAGGATGAGGAATACGCCACCCGCCTCAAGACGCTCTTCGACGCCATGAAGCTCGAAAACGTCACGGTTCTGGACTACGTGGACGACATGGCGGCCCTCATGCACGGCTGCGACCTGGCAATCCTCAAATCGGGCGGACTCACCGTCACCGAGTGCCTGTGCGCGCATCTACCGATGATCCTGCTGGGCAAATCATACGGCCAGGAAAAGGCCAACACCACGATGCTCACCGGCATGGGCGCCAGCATGCATGTCACCACCGCACGAGAACTCATCGTAACCCTACGTCACTTGCACGACCATCCCGAATCACTCAAAGCCCTACTCATCAACGGCGAAGTGCTACGCCGCCCCCACGCAGCCGAAGACATCGCCATCGCAACCATGGAGCTAGTAGGCAAACCCCAAAAGCGCAAACGAGCCTTCTGCCGCTTCTACTGGGGCGGAAAACCCGCGCACATCCGCTAGTCGAATGTCCGCCGCTCTGTCGAAGCCGCCCTTATATCATTCCATGCTCAAACATTCTCGCTTCGCTGCGAAACTGCGCGTGGAACGATATAAGGGCGGCTCCGACAGAGCGGCTGCGTTTACTTACTAGCAGCTACTTCGGTATCCCCTCCATTAGAACCTGCAAAGGTAAAACAGGAAAATATAAATACAGTAAGCCGATGCGACAAAAGGGGGTATCCCTTTGCCGCATACTAACTAGAACCTAAAACACATTCCCGGTTAGGATTTACAAGGATGTAGTCCAGCTAATAGAGAGTCAGAACAACAAACAAGTCGTAATTATATTGATGAGGCCCACCGCGCAAGTCGAAATACATATTCAAGTATGTGGCCTCTCACCCGGGGCCCACACATATCGTCCCGCGCGCAGTTTCGCAGCGTAGCGAGAATGTTTGAGCACGGGATGATATGTGTGGGCCCCGGGTGAGAGGCCAACTCTACATCTTGAAAATGATTAAGCGACGCCGCTGGAGCCGAAGCCTCCGTTGCCTCGGTCGGTTTTGTCTAGTTCTTCTACTTCTATGAGGTTGACCGTGGGGACTTCTTGGATGACGAGTTGGGCTATGCGGTCGCCTTTGTTGATTTGGATGTTGTTGGTAGGATCCAGGTTAATGAGGATAACCTTGAGTTCTCCTCGGTAGTGGGCGTCGATGAGGCCCGGCGTGTTAACTATAGACAGGCCCTGCTTGATGGCCAAGCCGCTGCGGGGCTGGACAAAGCCGGCGTAGCCGTCGGGCAGGGCGATGGCCAACCCAGTAGAGACCAGATGGCGTTCGAAGGGCTTCAGGACGCAGTCCTCGTTGGAGCGCAGATCCAAGCCGGCATCGGTGGGATGGGCGTATTTGGGAAGCTCGACGGTGGGGTCGAGACGCTTTATGTTGACGGTAATGTTGGACATGGAATCACCTTAGCTTGTCGAGCTCTTGCAGAAACTCATCGACGTCTTTGAAATCGCGGTAGACCGAGGCAAAGCGGATGTACGCCACCTTGTCGATCTTGGCCAAGCGCTTGAGTACCATGTCACCCAACTCATGGGACGTAACGGCCGTCAGCGTGCGAGAGCGCAGCTCGACCTCGATGTCATCGATAATCTCATTAAGCTTCTTAGTGTCGATATCGCGCTTGATGGTGGCGCGCATCAAGCCGACGAGCAGCTTATTGCGATCGAACCGCTGCTTGGTTCCGTCTGACTTAATAACCTCGATTGGATCTTCACATCGCTCGAACGTTGTAAAGCGGTAGTTACACGAGCAACATTCGCGACGGCGCTTAATGGTGTTATTTGACTCCTGCATACGGGAATCAACGACACGGGTATGTGCCTTGCCGCATTTGGGACAGCGCATGGTACCTCCTCTTAAACGATAACAAGGGTACCATGCGCAGCGCGATAATGATTACGAACGAGTAGGAACCTTAAGATGCGCACCGGCGGCGAGCGAACCATGCTCCAGATGATTGACGTTACGGATCATGTCGGAAGTCTCTTGCGTGGAAAGGCCTTCGATTGGATATTCCTCGGCAAGCGACCAAAGAGAATCACCAGGCTGAACGCGAATGGTCTCGTAGGTAACGTTGGAAACGGACTCGGCATACGCGGCGTGACGAGCGCTAAAGACCGACGTAGCGAGGACAAAGAAGAGCGTAAGCGCAACGGCAACGGCGACAATCGTCGGAACCTTCAGGGCAACGCGGGCCGGCACAACTGCAGCCTGCTGATTGCGAGCAGGCTTTACGGTCAAAGGCTGAAAGCCGGAGCGGCCACCCTGAACAACCGTAAAAGTGGGTTCAGCAGGCGTCACGAGCTTAAGGGCGAGGTTTCCCTGGACCATATTCGTTGCGTTCATCATGTTCTCCTCTCGCGTGTTTTGCTGAGAACAGTTTTATCAAGCCGCGCGGACAAAAATATCTGGCGCGAGAACGAATGTTCGGTTATTATTATCTTCGAACAGTTGTTCCTGTCAAGCAAAATTCGAACATTTGTTTGACACGGGTAGAGAGGATGCCCTGATGGCTCGCAAAATTACCAAGCGTCAGCAGCAAATTTACGACTTCATCAAGGAATATCAGCAGGAGAAGGGTTATCCGCCCAGCGTGCGCGAGATGGCTTCTGCCGTGGGCCTTTCCTCCCCCAGCACCGTGCACGCCCATCTATCTGCCCTGGAGGCGCGCGGGCTACTCAAGCGCGATGCCACCAAACCGCGTGCCCTGGAACTATTTAACGAGGACGGTTCCTCTGTCTCAATTTCTAAATCTGACGAGCCCACCGCACCTCGCGGAACGGTCTCGCTACCGCTCGTTGGTCGCGTCGCGGCCGGGATTCCCATTTTGGCCGAGCAGAATATCGAAGACACTTTTACTATCCCGACCGAAATCGCCACTGATCAGGGTTCCTTTATCCTTGAGGTGCATGGGAGCTCAATGATCAATGTCGGCATCTTCAATGGCGATTACATCATCGTCCGTGAACAAAAGAGTGCCATGAACGGCGAAATTGTCGTGGCCATGATTGATGGTTCAGCGACCGTCAAGACGTTCTATAAGGAGCAGGGGCGCGTACGCCTGCAGCCTGAGAATGACACCATGGAGCCTATCTATGCAACGAATCCCGTTATCTTGGGCAAAGTCGTCGGCTTGATGCGCCGGTTCTCGTAATGCAAAAACGCATTACCATCTTTGATACCGTCCGCGGGTTTACGATGATTTCAATGGCAGGTTTTCACGCCTGCTACGATCTCGCCTACCTGTACGGTTGGGATATGCCCTGGTTTACCCAGACTGTCTTTCAAGACATCTGGCGCGCCAGCATCAGCTGGGTATTTTTGTTTATCGCGGGTTGGATGTGCACGCTCTCACGCAACAATGCTAAACGAGCGGCCAAGTACGCTGCCGCCGCTTTGGTCGTATGGATTGCAACGACGCTTGTCTCAGTCGATGACTCAGTGAACTTTGGCATCATTTTCTGCATGGCGGCGTGCACCGCCATTATTGCGTTCGCGCGCCCGGCTCTCGATAGGGTGCCGGCAGTATGGGGTATAGCGATTTGCCTGATACTCTTTGCCTGTACCTGGAGCATTCCTAAAGCAGCCTACCCTATCCCCTATCTAGCTTGGCTGGGGTTCCCAGGTCCAGACTTTGTCTCCGGTGATTACTATCCACTCATCCCATTCTTTTTTATGTACCTCACAGGCTTCTTTGCCGCCCATGCGGCACGGAAATCAAGCCGCGAGGCGCCAGCATGGGCCTATGAGAATCCCATCCCGGCGCTCGCCAGCCTTGGACGTCATGCACTCCCCTTTTATCTACTGCATCAGCCCATCATTCTGGGCATTTTGGAGCTCGTCTACTCGGTGCGATAACGCTTGAGCCGCGGCGCAATACGAGCCGGCAGCTTTGCCACAATACGAACGCCGTCCTCAAGATATTCCTCATGCAAAAGGGTTCCCTGTTCATGCACCAGCGTGATGAGGGTGCCCTCGCGATACGGGATATCAGCAGAGAGCAACACATCGGTGGCAGCCGCCTCACGAGCAATACGGTCGACGAGATCGTCGAGTCCCTCGCCCGTCTGGGCCGAGAACAGCACGGCCTCGGGATAGCGACGACGGAAACTCAATCGATCAACGCTATCGAGAAGATCGATTTTATTGAACACCGTAAGCGTCAAACGCTCGCCAGCACCGATCTCGTCAAGAACGCGATCGACAGCCTCCAGCTGTCGCTCATAGTCCTCGTCAGAGGCATCCACAACTTTAAGGATCAGATCGGCACCAAGAACCTCAGACAGCGTGGACTTAAAGGCATCAACGAGACCATGCGGTAGCTTTTGAATAAAGCCGACGGTATCGGTAATCGTCATGCCACGACCGCCGGGCAGGCGATACGAACGCGTCGTCGGGTCGAGCGTGGCAAACAATTTGTCCTGTGAAAGCACCGTAGACCCGGTCAGGCGATTGAGCAACGTCGACTTACCGGCATTGGTATAACCGGCTAAAGCAACGCGAAACGCCGGCGACTCGATACGACTCTTTGACTGAACATCGCGGCGCTGTTCAACCTGCTTAAGCTCGCGACGAAGTGCGGCAATCTTGTTGCGAATCAAACGTCGGTCAACCTCGAGCTGGCTTTCGCCCTGGCCAAAGCGCGAACCAATGCCACCGCGTGTCTGCTCTTTAGCAAGATGGCTCCACATACCGCGCAAGCGGGGCAACAGATACTGCAATTGGGCTAGCTGCACCTGCAGGCGGCCCTCACGGGTCTGAGCGTGCAGGCCAAAGATATCGAGAATCAACGCCGTGCGGTCGATAATCTTAACCGGTTCACCCACGGCTTTCTCCAGATAAGACTGCTGCGAGGGCGTTAAATCGTCGTCGAAGATAACAACATCGGCATCCATACGATGCACGAGCCCGCAAAGCTCCTCAACCTTACCGGAGCCAATAAACGATTTTGGATACGGCTTAACCAGACGCTGTGACAAACGCGCCACGCACTGGGCGCCAGCCGTATGGGCCAGGCGCTCAAGCTCGTCAAGCGAACGATCAAGCGGCCAGGCGTTATCGCGCCACTCAACTCCGACAAGAACGGCACGTTCGGGCTCAGGCGCCGTGGGAACGAGGGGAAATCGAGCCATTAGGCCGCCTCGATACGGTGAAGGATATCCTCAACGACCTCATCGATCGTAAACTCGTCCATGTCGAACCACACGATGCGGTCATCGCGTTTAAACCACGAAAGCTGACGCTTGGCATAGCGACGCGAACGCATCTTGATGAGTTCGCGAGCCTCATCCATGGAAATCACGCCGTCAAAGGCATCGATAATCTCTTTATAGCCAATCGCTTGCATCGAAGTCAGGGCATCTCTCAGCCCCTGGTCCATAAGACCGCGAACCTCATCAATAAGACCCTGCTCAAACATCAGATCGACGCGTAGGTTAATACGCTCGTAAAGCGCCTCGCGATTACGCATCAATCCAAACCACAGAGCGTGATAATGCTCGCGCGGAACACTAAACTGCGACTTTTGCTGCGCGTAGGACACACCGTCATCGTGCATTTCGAGCGCGCGAATCACACGACGAACATTATGGGGATGGATGACCGCAGCGGACTCGGGGTCACGCTCAGCAAGCAGCGCGTGTAGCGCTTCCTCGCCAATGCGCTCGGCAAGCTCCTGATACCCCGCGCGGCGATCGTCCTCAAGTTCGCCCGAGGGAAAATCCATCTCATCCAGGGCCGCCTTGAGATACAAGCCCGTGCCCCCGCAAAACACCGGTAGGCGGCCCTCGCCCAGCAAGCGCTCAACATGTACACGAGCGTCTGCCTGATACAACGCTGCAGAATATGCAACGCCCGGTTCAACAACATCGACCAGGCGTAGAGGCGCCGTGCATTCCTCGGGTGCCATCTTGGCAGTGCCGATATCCATGCCTCTATATATTTGCATCGCGTCACACGACAGCACTTCGGACGAAAGGCGAGACGCCAAACGATCTGCGACATCACTTTTGCCAACCGCAGTCGGACCGACAATCGCAACGGCGGAAAGACCTGCCCCGGAGGAAATCATTAGCGCGGCTCGCCCACAACGGATCCGGACAGATACCACGTCTTGGCAACGTCGACGTCAACATCGACAATCTTGCCAATCAACTGATCGATGCTGTAGCCCTCGGGAATCGGTGCATGAACAGTCTGATTCTTAGGACTCTTGCCCAGCAGCATCGCGTCATTCTTTTTGCTCGTACCCTCAATAAGCGCCGGCACAACGGTGTGGAGCTCACCCTGGTTATACTCGTGCGCTGTGGTCTCGATAACCTCCACCAGACGGTTGAAGCGCTCAAGAATCACCTCATGCGGCGTGGGATCGTCAATCTCGGCGGCCGGAGTACCGGCGCGCTTGGAGTAGATAAACGTATAGGCCTGAGCATAACGGACCGTCTCGGCAAGCGAGAACGTCTGCTCAAAGTCTTCCTCGGTCTCGCCGGGGAAGCCCACGATGATATCGGTCGAAAGCGCGATATCGGGCATGCGATTGCGGATGCGATCGACAAGCCCCAGATAATCCTCGCGCGTATAGCGACGGTTCATCTCTTTAAGGATGCGCGTCGAGCCCGACTGAACTGCCAGGTGCAGTTGCGGCATGACGGCAGGCGTCTCGGCCATAGCGTCGATGGTCTCGGGCAGCAGGTCTTTGGGGTGCGAGGAAGTAAAGAAAATACGCTCTACACCCGTATCGCCCACGGCGCGCAGCAGGTCGGCAAAGCGCGGCTTGCCAAACAGGTCGCGACCATAGGAGTTGACGTTTTGACCCAGAAGCGTAATCTCACGCACGCCCTGGCGTACTAGACCGGTCACCTCGTCGACAATCTCCTCGAAAGGGCGACTCTTTTCGCGACCGCGCACATACGGCACGATGCAATAAGTGCAGAAGTTATTACAGCCCGTCATAATGGGGACCCAGGCGTGATACTGGGTCTCACGATGCCACGGCATGCTCATAGCATCCGTGTCCTCGTGCTCGTTGGTGCGAATATGACGCTTGCCGTCCAAGAATGCCTCGGCAATGAGCTCGGCAACATGCGCGATAGAATGCGTACCAAAGATGACATTGACGTTATCGACATTCGTGAGCAGGCCCTCGCCGTCGCGCTGCGCGATGCAGCCGCCCACGGCGACCACGCGCTTGCCCGAGGGCGAAGGCGGGAGGCTCTTACAAGAGTTGCACTGACCGTACAGACGGGTGTCAGCGGCCTCTCGAACGCAGCACGTCATGAACACGACAATGTCAGCATGCTCCGGATCGAGCGCCATAAGGCAGCCATACGAGTCGAGCAGGCCACTCACGCGCTCGGAGTCGTGCTGATTCATCTGGCAGCCAAAGGTGCGGATGAAGTAGGTTTTACCGGCAAGAATATCGCGTACGGAACCCTGGTCCATGTGTATAAGTCCTAACGAGGTGGAATAGGCGGAATCAAAGAGGGCGGGCAAAGAGTAAAAACTCTATGCCACAGGCTTAACGTCGTCCATCACAACGTTATCCATAGCAGCTCGATTAATCTGATGAACGTAAATAGAAAGACGGATGGCCGTGCGCGACTCCCCGTTGATGAGGATGTCGGAGAACACCGGCGCGCAGGAAATATCAAACCCGGTCGGAATCAAAAATCCGCGTGCAATGGCCACAGCCTTAATGGCCTGGTTGACGGCGCCCGCGCCGACACACTGAATATTGACGGGAACACCATCTTTGACCATGCCGGCAATGGCGCCGGCAACGGACGCGGGCGATGATTTGCTTGATACCTTCAGGCAATCCATGAAGAAACTCCTGCGTTTAAAAGTACGTTTTAACTGCAATAACTGTATCGTACCGAACGGACTCGGTAAAGATGCTATTCCTCTTTGGCAAGATCGAACGTCACGGTAATACGATCACGCGAAACACGAATCTTGGGGTCGCCGCAAAGGTTGAGATAGTACCGCGATGCAAGATCGTTAAAGTCGCGCTCGACGGCTCGCGAGAACTGCGCCATGTCGTCCTTGGCGATACGCAGCCCGCGACGATCTTTGGCGAGATCAACCGGAGCAGACGCATGTGAGGACGAATCGCGCTCGCGTAGCAGACGTGCGGTCACACCGCGAACGGGCTTAATCTGGCCCGCCAAGATACGATGCGCCGTACGCTCGGACATCTCAAGGCCCAAACCCGAACAGATACGGATAAAGTCTTCCGCATCCGAAGCAAGACCCAGACGATCCACCACGGGAAGCTCGGCTTCGTCATCGATAAACAAAAGACGAGAAGCATCGAGACGGCTGGAGGCCTGCGCATGCAACGTCGCGGCAATCTCGGACGGAGACCCCAAATAGACATCACAGGCGCGCAGCTCCTCGAGGGCAAACTCACAGGCGGCGCGAATGATGTTGTGAGGGCCACGGGCGCAGACATAGTGACCGTCCTCATCCTTCACGGCCTGAGGCCAGCTGGACTGATCGGCGCGCTCGCCAAGGCGGTCGGTAGCGACGCTCACCTTAAAGACCGAGCCAAGGTCAACATCAGACGCGACAACGCGCGCCTCGTCGGCGTTCTGCTTAATCGAGAACAATGCCATGCCTCGACCGTGAACACCCCAACGGTCCATCTTCATGCTCTCAAGCTTGGAAGTAACGCGGGCATCGAAGATGCGCTCCTGCATATCCTGCGGCACACCCGAGCCGTTATCCAGAAAGACGAGCGTACGGACACCATCTTCCTTGGTCGTAGCGAGATAGACCTTGTCGGCGCCGGCATCACGAGCGTTGCGCAGCATTTCGATGACAATATCCTCGACATGCTGAATGTCGTGCTTTGCCTGGCGCCGTTCAGCTTCCGAAACGCGGAGGCGGACATACCCCTCGCCAAGGTTCTCCTCGACGCGAAGGTTGCCCTCCCCCGACATCGACGCGATAAATGAGATGAGCTCGTTCGCGTCGTTCATGTTATTTAGCGATATCGACAGCGCGGCTCTCGCGAATCACGACGACGCGCACCTGACCGGGATACTCCATCTCTTCCTCGATCTGATGGGCGATGTCATGAGCCAAGACCGTGGACTGAGCATCGGAAATCTTGTCCGGCTGAACCATGACGTGGACCTCGCGACCAGCCTGCATGGCATAGGTACGCTCGACGCCGTCATGGGAATTGGCGATCTCCTCGAGCTTCTCAAGACGCTTGATGTAGTTCTCGGCCGATTCGCGACGGGCACCGGGGCGAGAGGCAGAAACGGCATCGGCAGCCTGGACCAGAACATCGAGCACCGTGTTGGGGTCGACGTCGGCGTGGTGAGCCTCGATAGCGTGAACGATAACGGGCTTCTCGCCATAGCGACGGGCGAGCTCGGCGCCGATAACGGCATGCGGACCCTCAACGTCATGGTCGATAGCCTTGCCAAGGTCGTGCAGCAGGCCGGCACGCTTTGCAGTCACAACGTCCAGGCCAAGCTCGGAAGCCATCACGCCGCACAGGTCGGAAACCTCAAGGGAATGCTGGAGCACGTTCTGACCAAACGAGGTGCGGTAGCGAAGAGCACCCAGGGTCTTAACGATCTCGGGATGCAGATCGTGGATACCGGTATCGAAGGCAGCCTGTTCGCCAGCCTCGCGCACGCGCTGCTGAACCAAGTCGGCGGCCTTGTGATACATCTCCTCGATGCGGGCGGGGTGAATGCGGCCGTCGGCGATGAGGTTCTCAAGGGCGACGCGGGCGGTCTCGCGACGGACCGGATCGAAGCTCGAAAGCACGACGGTCTCAGGCGTGTCGTCGATCACAAGGTTGACGCCGGAAACCTGCTCGAAGGTGCGGATGTTGCGACCCTCGCGGCCGATGATGCGACCCTTCAGGTCGTCAGACGGAATATGCACGGAGGTAACGGTGACCTCAGCAGTGTGATCGGCGGCGCAGCGCTGAATCGCCAGGGACAAGATCTCCTGAGCGGTCTTGTGGCACTCGGCGCGAACCTGCTGCTCGGACTCACGGATGATCGTAGCGGCCTCGTGGGTAACCTCGCCACGAACCTTGTCGAGGAGTTCCTTGTGAGCATCCTCGCGGGTCAGGTCGGCGATGCGCTCGAGCTCCGAGGTCTGCTTGGCGCAAAGCTCCTCAAGCTCACGGGAGCGCTTCTCGACCTGGCCAGCCTGGCTGGACAGCTGATGTTCACGCTTGTCGAGGGCATCGTTGCGGCGATCGAGGGACTCCTCGCGCTGCATCACACGGTTCTCGAGCGTACGAATCTCGCTCTTACGCTGCTTGTCCTCGGCCTCGGCAGCCTGCTTATTCTTGATGATCTCTTCCTTTGCCTCAAGCAGAGCCTCTTTTTTGAGGGTCTCGGCCTGACGCTTTGCATCACCGATTAGGGACTCAGCCTGTGCGTGAGCCGACTGGATCTTTTCGTCGGCCTCGTGAAGACTACCCTGCTTGGCGGTGCGCATGTAGGTAATGGCGGCGATGGCACCCAAAACGATGCCAACGAGCGCTGCGATAATAGGCATGCTCACTCCTTTTTATGGATTCGTTACACAACAAAGCGAACCGTCCTTGCGAACGGCTCGCGACATTTGAGTAATATGGGCGCAGCTTATGCGGGTCGGATACAGATAAACATATAAACAAACTCATCAAAGATGAGCACATATCACAAAGCAAATGACAGTGTTTATCGTACGTTGAACCGTAACAACTGTCAAATAAATGGACCCGGTACGGCGACTAAAACGCGGTGAACGGCGGGTACGCAAACCACATGTGTCTAAACTGCACATTCCTCATGTTCGGCATCGAGACGCGCCTTAACGGCATCGGCGGCGATGTGGTACGAAAAGCCCTTACCCATCAAAAACCGGACGAGCTTTTCGAATCCACGTGTCTCGGGAACACGACGCTTCGCGAGTAAAGCCGATGCGCGAGCCAAGTCGTCCTCCACGGCAAAATAATCCTCGGGATAGCCGGGGATATCATCGAGCACGACATGGCGGCGCTTGAGCTCGGTCTCAATCTTGCGCTGTCCCCAGCCACGTCGTTTGCGCTCCTCGATAAAGTACGAACAAAAGCGGTTCTCATCTAAAAAGCGAAACTCAGTGGCACGCTGGACGGCGAAATCAATTGCGGGTTGGCGAAATCCGTAACGAGCGAGCTTGTCACGGATTTCGCCCGTGGCATGGTCGCGGCGCGACAGCATCTCAGTCACCATGGTAAGCGCGCATTTACGCTCAATGAGCTGTACCGCCTCGCGAAACTCATCCCAATCGCAGGGAAGTTCGGGGCGATTTTTAAGAAACAGGCGCGCAACACGAACAGGAATCCAGATGGATCGTTCAAAACCACCCTCGAGCTCGCAGTCGATATGTGCACAAGGCTTTTTTGATGCATACCCACTCGAGAACGAGGAGGTCGCCTTCTTATCGGGGAAGACGACCGTGGCCTCGGTCACCGTATACGACATGAGGGCAACCGCTACTCGTCGTCATCGAGCATCGCGGAGCCATCGATGGCGTAAAGCTCATCGAACTCCTCAGTTTCGGGCTGATCGGTCAGCTCGACCTCGGACGGAGCATCGTCATCGAATTCAAGGCCGCAGGCGAGGCGAACCTTATGCTCGATCTCGTCAGCACAATCGGGGTGCTCGCGCAGGAAGGCCTTAGCGGCCTCGCGACCATTACCGAGCTTGTCCTCACCGTAAGCAAACCAAGAACCCATCTTTTTGCAGATACCGCACTCGACGGCCATGTCCAGAATCGAGCCCTCCTTAGAGATGCCCGTGCCGTACATGATGTCAAACTCGGCCGAGCGGAACGGAGCGGCCACCTTGTTCTTGACGACCTTGGCACGCACGCGATTGCCGATAACCTCGTCCTTGAGCTTGATGCTGTCGATGCGGCGAATATCGATGCGCACCGAAGAGAAGAACTTGAGGGCGCGGCCGCCCGTCGTAGTCTCGGGGTTGCCGAACATGACGCCGATCTTCTCGCGCAGCTGGTTAATGAAGATGCAGGTCGTTTTAGATTTGGCGAGCGAGCCTGCGAGCTTACGGAGCGCCTGGCTCATCAGACGGGCTTGAAGGCCGACCGTAGTGTCGCCGATCTCGCCCTCGATCTCGGCACGCGGAGTCAAAGCGGCGACAGAGTCGACGACAATGGCGTCGATGGCGCCAGAGCGAACGAGCATGTCGACGATCTCGAGCGCCTGCTCGCCCGTATCGGGCTGGGAAATGAGGACCTCATCGATGTCCACGCCGATACGCGCGGCATACGTGGGATCGAGCGCGTGCTCGGCATCAATAAATGCCACGACGCCGCCCATAGCCTGGGCCTCTGCCAAAATCTCGAGCGAAAGCGTTGTCTTACCGGAGGACTCGGGGCCGTAAATCTCGACGATACGTCCGCGCGGCACGCCGCCGATGCCCAGAGCGGCATCGAGGGCCAGGGCGCCCGTGGGAATGGCCTCGACCTCGAGCTCGGGACCACCGTCACCGTACCTCATGATGGAACCCTGGCCGAATTTCTTCTCGATCTCGGCCTTGGTGGTGGCGATCATCTCATCGCGCTCTTTACCCGTCGTGCGAGCATGAACGGTACGTACGGGACCTGAATTCTTGGCCATGAATAGCCCTCCTCTTAACAACCTGCATCGATAATAAACGAACGGCTGTTCGTGGTCAACCGTTCAGATAAATCATATGCAGCCGACCTTTCCAAAACCCAACCAAACGCCGACCAAAAACTGACCAAAAACTTGACCGCAGGTGAACCAAGCAAGGCATGACGAGCAAGATTACGACTACTACCTGCACAAAGATCAAATTCGCCGGAGGTCCCTATCTCCACAATTAAGGGGCCCGGAGGCCCCTTAAAACACGTCTATTCCATAGAATCGAGCACGCAGACAATGCGACCCAGTGCCTCCGCGACCGCATGGGCACGAACACACGAACGATCGCCCTCATAGTGACAACGAATGGAGTCCACGACCGGCACTCCCCCATCGGCCGAGCGATACGCCCAACCAATATAAAAAGTGCCAGCCGGATCGTCTTCGGTGCCTCCACCGGGGCCGGCATAGCCCGTCGCGCTCACGGCAATATCGCTCTGATACAGCTCCAGCGAACCGGCAGCCATCTCTCGCGCCGTCTGATACGACACCGCGGTATAGTGGTCGAGCGTCTCTTGCTTAACGCCGAGCACGCGATGCTTAATCTCGTCGCAGTACGTCACCGCACCGCCGCGCAGCACCGCCGAGGCACCGGGGATATCGGCGATCGTCGAGGCGATCATGCCCGCTGCTAGAGATTCAGCCGTCGATACCGTCACACCACGAACGCTTGCACGCTCGACGATATCGGCTGCGAGCTCTTCATTGTGCGCGGCAATCTGCTCAAATGATTTCGTCATGCCCACCAGGACCTAGACCGAAAAGACGATCTTGCGGCAGTTCCAGAAGTACTGAGCGCCCGAGATAACGGTCAGGATAACGGCCACGGCGTACAGGAAGCGTGAGACGCCATAGAGACCGAGCAACAGCTCCGCAGGCCCCAACTGGAGGCCGGTCATCGCAAAGACGCACAGGTAGCCGCAGATGGAGACCATCGTGGTCGCCGTCTTGTACTTGCCGAGTTTATCGGCGGCAACGACCACACCGGCCGCACTCGCGACCATGCGCAGGGCGCTCACCAGCAGCTCGCGGAACAGGATGATGAACACCGACCACACAGTAACGGCACCAAAGTCCAAGAACAGCAGCAGGGCCGAGAACACGAGCAACTTATCGGCGATGGGATCCAGGAACTTACCGAAGTCGGTGATCTCGTTGCGCGAACGAGCCAGGTAGCCATCAACCTTATCTGTGCACGACAGGATGACGTACAGAATAAAGGCGGCGGCGGCGAGCGGGCCGTCGAAGGTGCTCCAATCCGTACCGGCAACGCTTGTGTGAGACAGCGCCGACACGATCATGAACACCGGAATAAAGACGATACGCACGCACGTCACGATGTTGGCGGGCGTCCAGACACTCGTCAGTTCCTTATTACTCTCGTTAGCCACGACGCTCTCCTACTCCACAACATGACCGATAAGCTCGTAGCAGAAGCTATCGGTAAACTCGACCGTCAGAATATCGCCCACAGATGCCTCGCTGGCATCCAGATGCACCGCGCCATCGGAATCGGGCGCCTGGAACCAGGCATGTCCGATGAGCTCGGCACCGTCTTCGGTCTCCTCGATACCGTCGACGATCACCTGGGCGCGCTCGCCCAGGTGCGCGGCAGTCGCGGCAAAGCCGAGCGACTCGGCCAGGTCCATAGCCTCCTGGGCGCGCTCGAGCTTGACCTCCTCATCGACCTGCCCCTCCATCTTGGCGGCCAGGCTGCCCTCCTCACGCGAGTAGGCAAAGACGCTCGTGTAGTCGAAACCCACGGTGTCCATAAAGTCGATAAGATCGCGGAACTCGTCGTCGGTCTCGGTCGGGAAACCCACCATGGCCGTGGAGCGAATCACGATGCCGGGGATGCGCTCGCGCAGGTCGCGGAACAGATCCTCGAGCTCCTGGCGCGAACCGGAGCGACGCATGGCCTTAAGGATGCGCGCATCGCAGTGCTGCACGGGGATATCGATATAGGGCAGCACCTCGGGCGTATCGCGAATGGTCTCGATAAGCTCGTCAGTCATGCCCTCGGGCTGCAGGTAGAGTACGCGGACCCACACGTTATGAGGACGCACCGCCTCAGCAACGGCCTGCAACAGCTGCGCCAGATTGCGCGGCTCGCCCTCGGCGAGGTCCTCGTCGGCAAAGTCGGTACCCCAGATGCCCGTGTCCTGACCGATCAGAACGATCTCGCGCACGCCACCGGCGACCAGGTCGCGCACCTCGGAGATAATGCTCTCGGCATTACGCGAGTGATAACGACCGCGGATATACGGGATCATGCAGAAGCTACAGAAGCG
The DNA here is from genome assembly GCA_018380195.1 of Collinsella sp. GTDB lineage: Bacteria > Actinomycetota > Coriobacteriia > Coriobacteriales > Coriobacteriaceae > Collinsella. Next base: position 28,595 of record JAGZUC010000005.1, read on the forward strand.
GTTGCAGCCATCGGAGATCTTGACGTAGGCGACAGCGCCCTCGACGGTACGCTTGACCTGCGGAATATAGGCGGCAATCTCGCGCTCGACACCCAGCACGTCATCGATGACCGCCACGATGCCGTCTTCCTCGTCGGCCTTCACAAAGGCCGCAACTTCGGGCAGCTCGTCGGGCAGGTCGTCGCCGTAGCGTGACGGCACACAGCCGCACATGACGATCGGGCAGGAACGAACGCCGTCCTGCACCTCATTGGCAAGCTCGAGCGTGGTCTCGATGCTCTCGGACGTTGCAGAGGCAAGGAACGAGCACGTATTGACGATGGCGATATCGGCATCCTGCGGATCGAATGCCTCCTCGTAGCCCGCGGCGGTCAGCAGCGAACGCATACGGTCGGTATCGACCTCGTTCTTGGCGCACCCGAGGGTGATATAGAGTGCGGAGCCCAACGGAGTATCCATGTTGGAGAGCGGTCCTTTCGAATGAATTAGCGGTAGTTGGTGAACTGCAGCGGCTGACCGTAGTCCTGGTCGCGCAGGAACTGGATCACGGTCTGCAGCGCATCCTTGGAAGCAGAGGAAACACGCAGTTTGTCGGCCTCGATCGTCACCTTGACCTTGAGCTTCTGATCCTTAATGTCCTTATTGATCTTCTTGGCAGTCGTCTGGTCGATACCCTCGACGATGTGACCGAGCACGCGCACGGTACCGCCCGATGCAGCCTGAGGCGCATCCCAGGACACGGCCTTAAGATCGATACCGCGCTTGATGAGCTTGGAGCTCAGGACATCGACGATCTGCTTGGAGACAAAGTCGGCCGGGGCGTTGATCGTAAAGAGCTTGTCGCCCTTCGAAAGCTCGATCGTGGCGCCGGAGTCCTTCAGGTCATAGCGCTGGGAAATCTCGCGCGTGGTCTGCTGGAAGGCATTGTCGACCTCCTGCATATTGACCTCGGACACGACGTCGAAGCTGGAATCTTTAGCCATGGTTAATCCTTTCGCTTACGAGCGGCTTAGTAGCTGTCGTACGAATAGTCGTCTGAATAAGGCGTAGTCTGCCCGTCGGTGGCGGTATCGGTGCCGTCCGTGGACTGGGTATCGGTTCCGTCGGTGCCATCGGTGCCATCGGTGCCGTCGGAGCTCTCGCCGTCCTTGGAGTCGGTCGTCTCCTTCTTGGGAACGGTGATCGTCACGCGTGCCACGCCCGACGTCTTAGTGTCGTAGCGAACCTTTTCGCCGTTCTTGGTAACGGTGACATCGGAAGGCTTGGACGTGGTGATCTCGATCGAGGACTCGGGCGTGTATTCCTGCTCAAAGGGTCCGGTCGCCTGGGCGCCATAGACCGACTTGCCATCAACCTTGACCTCAATCCAAGCAGTCTTGCCCTTGGCAACGGAGATCTTGACCTTTGTGACCTCGTTCTCCTCCTTCTTGGCCGTCGTCTTGGCGGCGTCCGAATCGGTGGACTCGGTCTTCTTGGAAGACTTCTTAGTCGTTGTCTTGGTGGCAACGGGCGTCTCGGGCGTCGAATCGGGCGCCGAGGAGCCGCAGCCACGTAGGAGCACCACGATGAGCACGATCAACAGCAGCGCCACGGCACCGATGCCGGCGTAAACGATACGAGGATCGAGACCGTTGTTCTGGGGAGCACGCCCACCGCCGCGTTCACGATTTGAACCACCGCGACCAGTGCCTTGGGGCATGCGACCGCGGTTATTGTCGGAACGACCGCGATAACTACCCTGACGCTGCATATTGCGCTGACCTGAGCGGGGGGCGAGCTCGCCGCGACCCTGGTAGTTGCGCTGGCCCGAACGAGGCTCTGAGGAGCGATGGCTATAAGGTTGTGACTGGGATCGAAGGCGAGGCGTCACCTGCGTAGTATCGGCGTCTGCATAGCCGCCGCGCGGACGACCGGAAGAAACGCCACGGTACCCGCGATCGGAATAACCACCATCGCCGTAGCCGGCACGAGGGTCTCGTGCGACACCGCGGGCAGCGGGGAGTGCGCGCTCCTCAGGCGCCGGCGTGCTGCGAAAACGATCGCGCTGGGAACGAATCTCCTCGCTCGAGCCCGTCTCGGTAATATAGCCAGCCTGCTGAGGGCGCTGGCCATAACGCGTCGAACGCCCGCCCTGAACCATCAGGAAGCGGCCGTTGTCAACCGAGGAGCGCGAATTGACGTAGCCTGCGGCGTCCTGAAAACGACCACCCTGCTGCGACGTCTCGCGCTCATATGCCATCAGATCGTCAAAATAAGCGTTGACGACCTCCCGCGGATTGAGGCCCAAAAAGCGCGCATAACTCGAAATCATGCCCTGCGCATAGCCGCGCGGAGGCATCGATGCAAAATTGCCATTCTCGAAAAACTCGATGATCTGCGGCCTGATTTTGATGGTGTTGGCGACCTGCTGAATGGAAAGGCCCATTCGGCGACGCTGCTCGAGCAGCATGTCACCAAAGCGTGCAGCCATCAGAATCCTCCAAACTCACGATCTTCACGTGCCATCTCGGCGTCGACGGATTCCAGCGCGGCAAGGCCTTCTTCATCCAGCAGGACCTCGCGCGGCTTGGAACCGTCGGGCGGACCGACGACACCCTTTTCTTCCAGCATGTCCATAATACGCCCGGCGCGCGCATAGCCAACCTTCAGGCGGCGCTGCAGGCCAGATGTGGAGCCCAGCTGCGATTCCACCACAATATGAGCGGCTTCCCAAATAAGCGGATCGTCGTCCTGAGGCTCGGCAACGCCGATACGAACGATGCCGCCGCCACCTGCCATGGACATGGAGGCAGGTGCCACAGCCGACAGGATCTCCTCATGGTAGTCGGGCTCACTTTGCGACTTAACGAACTCGACAATCTCGTTGATCTCGTCATCCGAAACAAAACAGCCCTGGATACGACGGGGCTTGCCCCAGTCGACCTTTGAGAACAGCATGTCACCCAAGCCGGTGAGCTTTTCGGCACCCATCTGGTCGATGATGACGCGGGAGTCGATGCCCGTTGCGACGTTGAAGGCGATACGGTTGGTAATGTTTGCCTTGATGAGACCCGTCACCACGTTAGAGCTCGGACGCTGAGTCGCCACGATAAGGTGGATACCGGCGGCACGGCCCAGCTGGGCGATACGCACAATCGACGCCTCGACATCCTTGCCGGCAACCATCATCAGGTCCGAGAGCTCGTCGATGATGATGACCAGGTAGGGCATCTTTTGCGGCGGGTTATCGTAATGCTCAAACTCGCCGGCGGCCTGCTTTTCGTTATAGGTCGAGATCTTGCGCACGTTCAGGCGCTCGAAGACCTTCAGGCGGCGCTCCATCTCGGACACCGCCCACTGCAAGGCACTCGCGGCCTGCTTGGGCTCGGTCACTACGGGCACGTAAAGATGCGGCAGGCCGTTATAGCCTGCGAGCTCGACGCGCTTGGGATCGACCATGATCAAGCGAACGTCCTCGGGAAGGGCGCGCATGAGCAGAGTCGTGATGATGGAGTTGATCATGACCGACTTACCGGAACCCGTGGTACCGGCGATCAGCAGGTGGGGCATCTTAGCGAGGTCGGCGACGACCGGCGTGCCCTCTGCATCGCGGCCGATAGCAAGCTCGAGCGGACCGCCCTTAACATAGGGCAACACGTCGCCCAAGTTGACGTTCTGACGCTTGCGATTGGGAATCTCGATACCCACGAGCGAGGTGCCGGGAATCGGCGCAAAGATACGCACGGACTGTGCAGCAAGCGACAGTGCGATGTCGTCCTCAAGGCTCGAAATCTTGCTCACGCGCTCGCCCTCGCCGGGCTGCAGCTTAAAGGTCGTCACCGTGGGACCGGCAATCCAGCCGACGACGCGAGCGCTACGGCCAAACTCAAGCAGCGTGGACTGCAACGACTCGGCAGTCTGTTCCAGCTCCTTGTCCGAAGACGCGGCAGAAGCGGACTGAGGGTTTGCATGCAGGATTTCGAGCGGCGGAAGCTTAAGGCCGTCCTCTTCTTCGCCCTCGTTATCCGCGGGGGCATTGTCCGCTCCCCCATCGCTCGAAGTAGACGCCTCGGCAGCGCTCGCAACAGACGCATCGGCAACCTTGGGATGCTTGAGGAAATCAGGAATTTGAGGGGCGGCCGAGACGGGATTCACGGCAAACGGCGGCTCGGACTCGTCGACCTTGTCCGGATCGTCCTCCATCGAAAGCTGGCCGGTCACCTGGCCGCGCCTGGCATGGCGACGCGGCAGCAAGGTCGTCTTGGCAGTCTCGATCGGAGCCTCGTCGTCCTCGTCATCGCCCTCGGTAAGCTCAATCTCGCTCTCGGACCAAGACGGGTCGGGTTCACTCGTATTGAGCTTGGGAGCCGTCTTGCTCTTCTTGGCATGACGGCGCGGCAGCAGCGTCGTCTTGGCGCGCTCGGCCTCCACGGCATCGGACACGTCGACAAACGGATCCTCGTCCTCGTCGTCATCGTCCAAAACCGGGTCCACATCGTTGCCCATGACCGTGGTCACGGCAGCATCGGAGCCCTTTTGACGAAGAATGCTCAGGTGAGGACGGGCAACGCCGGGCACCGACAGGGCCTCATCGTCACCCCACGGACTCGCGTTAACATCGGCACGACGGCGCTCGGCAAAATCAGCCGCGCGGTCGCGAGCAGAGCGCAAAACGCCGCCCACCGAAAAGCCGATGATGACCAGGCCCACGACGACAAGGCCCAACAGGACCACCATCGCGATAGGCTTACCCAGGGCATTCTGCAGCGCACTCGCAATAAACGCACCAATGTAGCCACCCGAGGCGGACAGATTTTGCGGCGTGAACATAAGGTCGCACGAGTCGCTCGTACCTGGCACCATCAACGAAAGAATGGAGACGACGGCGATAAAGACCACGGCGCCGCCCGCAACAGAGCGCGCGTTGAGCGGCGAGTCCTCGCCTAAAAAGAGCGTGGCGGCAAACAGCAAAATGACGATCGGCAGCACGTAGGCGCCCAGACCAAAGCCCAAGTGGTAGAAACCGGCAACCGCAGCCGTAACGGGCGCAGTCGCCGGCGAAATCACGGCAATAAAGGACGCAATCGCCAAGACGGCAATGACCACGCCGGCGATATCGCGGTTGGCCGAGGGCTCGACCAAGGGCTCGAAATCATCGAACTCGGACTCGTGACCCTTATTGGCACGCAGATGGGAACCGACACCCTTAGCAGATGCCGGTTGGTTGTTGGCCTTATTGCCTTTGGCGTTTTGTGCAGATCCGCGCGCCAAACTAAACCTCCATGACGACCGGGATGATCATCGGACGAGTGCGCGTACGGCTCCAGATAAAGTTGGAGAGCGAGTCGCGCACGGCCTTGCGAATGGCATCGGAACCGCTGCTGGTAAAGCTAAACTTACCCTTCTCGATCGTCTTCATAATAGACGCGGAGGCATCCTCGGAGAACTGGTCGTCGATGGCAAACGAGACGCCGCGGCCCGAGAACTCGATGGCCTCGATCTTCTTGTGCTTGAGCGAGACGATGGCAACAGCGGTAACCATACCGTCGTTGGCGAGCTTCTGGCGATCGCGCAAGACGATGGGGTCGGTATCGCCGATACGCAGGCCGTCGACGTAGACGACGCCGGACTCGACGGGCGTACCGCGCTTGACGATACCGCCGCGCATCTCGAGCGTGTCGCCGTTATCGAGGATAAAGATGTGATCATCCTTGATGCCCATCTTACGAGCAAGCTGGGCATGGGCACGCAGATGCACGGCCTCGCCGTGAACCGGCATAAAGTAGGTGGGCTTGGCCATGGCCATCAGGAGCTTGAGTTCCTCCTGGCTACCGTGACCGGAGACGTGAACGAGAGCGCGGTTCTTATCCCACACGTCGCAACCGAGCTTGGCCAGGCTGTTGACGACCTGCTGGACGGCTTTCTCATTGCCGGGAACAGGAGTTGCCGAGAGGATAACGGTATCGCCCTCGTGGATGGAGAGCGTCTTGTGCTCGCCATTGGCCATGCGGGACAGGGCCGACAGCGGCTCGCCCTGCGAACCGGTGCACATGACGACAATCTTGTCGTCAGGCAGGTTATCAATGTCAAAGGCATCGATGATATCGGCGTCGTCGATGTTGAGGTAGCCAAGCTCGCGCGCCACGCGGGTGTTAGTGAACATGGAGCGACCGGTCACAACGACCTTACGGCCGCACTTGCGGGCGGCATCGCAGATCTGCTGCAAACGATGGATGTGGCTCGAGAACGACGCGACGAACACGCGACCCGGGGCGTTCTTGATGGCGTGCAGCAGGTTGGGACCAACCTCGGCCTCTGACTTGGTAAAGCCGGGAACCGTGGCATTGGTGGAGTCGGAAAGCAGTAGGTCGATGCCCTGCTTGGCAAAGCGGCTGATAGCGGCATAGTCGGGCGTAACGCCGTCGATGGGCGTCTGGTCGAGCTTAAAGTCGCCGGTGTGCATAACGGTACCCTGGTTAGTGCGAATGAACACGCCCAGAGCGCCGGGGATGGAGTGCGTCATCGAGAAGAAGTCGAGCGAGATGCCACCGAGATTGACATGGCTTCCGCCCTTGACCTCGCGGAACTTGGGCGCGCGGATTCGGAACTCAGAGAGCTTGCCCTCGATAAAGCCAAGCGTCAGCTTGCTCGAGAAGATGGGCACCTTGTTGTTGAGGTCCTGCAGCAGGTACGGAAGCGAACCGGTGTGGTCCTCGTGGCCGTGGGTGACGACGATACCGCGGAGCTTCTCCTCGTTCTCCAGAACATAGGTGTAGTCGGGAAGCACCAGGTCAATACCGGGCTGGGAATCGTCGGGGAACATGAGGCCAGCGTCAACGAGCACCATGTCGTCGCCGCATTCGAAGACCGTCATGTTCTTGCCGATGCCGTCAAGGCCGCCGAGCGGGATGATCTTCAAGGGAGATGATTTTTTAGCTGCCATAGGTTAGTGTTGTTTCCTTTCTTCGAAACGGGTCTGAAACAACCGACGGGGCGCTTCTGGCAAACCGACCGCCGGGAACGTACAAACATGCATCACAGAGTCGATGCAATAACCACAGTATGATACCCATTTGCACAACAACAGACCACCCATGCATCAAAGCCCCATCTGAACCTGTGTATCCCGCCGGTCAGGGCTCAGCGGCCCCGGCACGGGCTAAGTTTCCTGCTCTACAGTCCTGCGCAAGACGGAAAGCACATTAAGTGCTTTCCTTTGCGTGCGGAACTCGCGATAAACTTAGCCCGTGCCGGGCCCGCTGAGACCAGACCTGACAAAAAGGGACAAGTTTATTTTGGTCAGTTTTATCTGGGGCAATGGCGCACATGCGATTATCTAAAGATCTGAATTCAGATAACTGAATAGACTGTCTGACAAAATCGCAACCCACACCTACCAGCCCTTTTGCTATTCCCGGCGGGGGCCGCGGATAAAGTTTATCGCGAGTTCCGCACGAACAGGAGGCCACTTAATGTGGCCTCCGTCGTGAGCAGGACTGTAGAGCAGGAAACTTTATCCGCGGACCCCGCCGGGAATAGCAAAAGGGCGACCCCTGTACGGAGTCGCCCTTGTTGAGCTGCTTATGTTTAGCTGTTACTCGGCGTCGTGGTGACGGCGGGGCTTGCGGCCTCCGTTGTCGCCAGGACGGCGCGGGCGGTCGCTGCGCTCGCGACGCGGACGCTCACGACGCTGGAAGTGCTCGCCGTCGCCCTCGGAGGCACCCTCGGCGCGAGCCGGGGCCTCGGGCTTGTCGAGACGATCGAGCGAGATCTTGCCGCGATCGTCGACCTCGATGACGACGACCTTGACCTCGTCGCCCACGTTGAGGACGTCCTCAACCTTCTCCACGCGACCCTTGGCAACGCGGGAGATGTGCAGCAGGCCGTCCTTGCCGGGCAGCAGGTTGACGAAGGCACCGAAGGGCTGGATGGAGACCACACGACCGGTGTACTCCTCGCCCGGCTCGGGAACCTTGATGATGAGCTTGATGCGCTCGACGGCCTGATCGACAGACTCGCCGGTACCGCCGACAAAGACGGTGCCGTCCTCCTGGATGTCGACCGAAGCGCCGGTCTCGTCCTGGATGCCGCGGATGACCTTGCCGCCGGAACCGATGACGTCGCGGATCTTATCGGTCGGAACCTGGATGGAGACGATGCGCGGAGCGGTGCTGCGCGTGGTATGACGCGGCTCGGGGATCACATCGAGCATCTTCTGCAGGATGAAGGCGCGACCTTCCTTGGCCTGCTGCAGGGCGCGGGCCAGGATGTCGAAGGTGAGGCCGGTGGCCTTGTTGTCCATCTGTAGGGCGGTGATGCCCTCGGTGGTACCAGTGACCTTAAAGTCCATGTCGCCCAGGAAGTCCTCGAGACCCTGGATGTCGGACAGGACCACGGTCTTGCCCTCCTCCTGGATCAGGCCCATGGCGATACCGGAGACCGGGCGCTTAATGGGCACGCCACCGTCCATAAGGGCGAGCGTGGAGCCGCAGGTCGAAGCCATCGAAGAGGAACCATTGGACTCCATGACCTCGGAGACGACGCGGATGGCGTAGGGGAACTCGTTCTCGTCGGGAAGCACCGGGAGCAGAGCGCGCTCGGCCAGGTTGCCGTGACCGATCTCGCGGCGCTTGGGGCTGCCCATGCGGCCGGTCTCACCGGTGCAGAACGGCGGGAAGTTGTAGTGGTGCATGTAGCGCTTGCCCTCGGTGGGCTCGATGGTGTCCAGACGCTGGCCCTCGTTGAGCATACCGAGCGACAGGACGGAGAGCACCTGGGTCTGACCACGCTGGAACAGGCCGGAGCCGTGAACGAGCGGCAGGTAGTTGTCCTTCACCATGATGGGACGAATCTCGTCGGCGGCACGACCGTCGACGCGCTCGCCGGTCTCGACGACCATGGTGCGCATGGCCTTCTTCTCGAGCTTCTTGAGCGCCACGGGGATTTCGCGCTCCCAGGCGGCCTGCTCCTCGTCGGTGAACTCGGCGCGGATGGACTCCTTCAGAGCCTCGACCTTACCGATGCGGGAAAGCTTGTCGGCGTCGCGCAGGGCAGCGGCCATCTCGTCGTAGTGGGCGAAGATGCGCTCCTGGACCTCCTCGACGGGCTGGTCGAGCGGATACTCCTTCTTGACGATAGCGCCGTTGACCTGCTCCCACTCGGCGACGAACTCGTCTTGGGCCTGGCAGAAGGCAGCGAGGGCCTCCTGGCCAAACTTCATAGCGGCGAGCATGTCGTCCTCGGAGATCTCCTCGGCGCCGGCCTCGACCATCGAGATAAAGTCGGCAGAGCCGCCCAGCTCCAGGTCCAGGTCGGAGTTCTCGCGCTCCTCATAGGTGGGGTTGACGATAAACTCGCCGGTCTCCACGTTGCGGCCGATGCGCACGCAGGCAAGCGGACCCTCGAAGGGCACGCCGCCGAGCGTCATAGCCAAAGAGGCACCCATGACGTTGATGACGTCGAAGGGGTTGACCTGGTCGGCGACGAGCGAGGTGGCGACGATGTGCACCTCGTTGCGGAAGCCGTCCGGGAAGCTCGGGCGGATCGGGCGGTCGATCATACGAGCCGTGAGCGTGGCCTTCTCGCTGGGACGGCCCTCGCGCTTGAGGTAGCCACCCGGGATACGGCCGGCAGCGTACATCTTCTCGTTGAAGTCGACGGTCAGCGGGAAGAAGTCGTAATTCTTGCGCTCCTTGGAGACGACTACGGTGTCGAGCATCGTGGTGTCGCCCTGCTTGACCAGACAAGCGCCGGTGGCCTGCTTGGCAAGCTCGCCGGACTCGAAGGTGTAGGTCTTGCCGTACAGCTCAAAGGTCTTGGATACGAGTGTCATTGTTCTCCTTTACCCCACAGGCCCCTTGCCTGCGGGCTTCTCATGTGACGCGGGCCCCCTGCCCCCGCCACGCTGTAGAGCGTGATTGTTCACGCCCTTACACAAAAAGAGCGCCCCGCTGCGCAGGACGCTCTTAGCATGTACAAATCCTTACTGGATGTTGTCGCGGATGCCCAGAGCCTTGATGAGCTCACGGTACTCGACGATGTCGTTCTTCTTGATGTAGGAGAGAAGACGACGACGACGGCCGACGAGCATGAGCAGGCCACGACGGGTGTGGAAGTCCTTCTGGTGGGACTTCATGTGCTCGGTCAGCTCCTTGATGCGCTCGGACAGGATGGCGACCTGAACCTTGGGGTTACCGGTATCGACCGGGGAGTTACCGAACTGGGCGGTCAGCTCCGCCTTGCGCTCTTTGGAAACAGTCATTGTTTCACCTTTCGTTTCGCGTCGCCCGGGGACGACTCTATTCGCCTCGGACTGGGAAGTCGCCGGTGGAGCGAACATCCAAGGTCGAGGTACCAACAGGTCGGTATGTTACCACAAGCGACGCGCGCCTGCGCATCATCACCGACCCAACATGAATTCCATCGCACGGAGGCGCTGGTCGGTATGCGTCGCCGCCCACACATGCGAAAGCCCGAGCAAGAACGCCGCCGTATGCGGGTCAATTCGCTCGGCCAAAAGAGCATCGAACGTCATGGACATCAGGGCGCGCAGCCATGCGACCTCGCCGACCGATACCAACTCGGCGCCAGGCACGCTCGAGGCGCACGACCCGCACAAAAGCCCGCCGGCTTGGGCCGAGAAATGCGAGAGCATGGGATCGCCGCACGAGACGCAAGCCGAGAAATCGGGCCGGTAGCCAACGTGCGACAGCAGCTTAAAGACAAACGCTGCCACGAGCAGGTCCATATGTGCCGAGTCGAGCCCGCTGCCAACAAGCGTGAGCGCCCGCTGCGTGATGGCAAAGGTAAACGGGTCCTCGGCGTCCTCGAACGAGCACACGCGCGCGACCTCGGCGATCGCGCTTGCGGCGCATGTCATCTCGTAATCGGGAGCAGCGCCGAGCGGCGCCTCCATAAGCTCGGCCTGGGAAACCACGTCGAGCGACCGTCCATGCGCAAGCAGCATATCGACCGTACAGAACAGCTCGCAGCGCGCAGCCAGGCGTCCGCCGGGTTTGCGGGCGCCCTTTGCCACTGCACGAACCTGCCGTCCCCGCTCGTCAAGCATCGTCAAGATCAGGTCGGTCTCTTTGAGCTTCGTCTTGTCGAGGACGAGCACCTTGGTGCGATATGTCCGGGAGCCTGCCATGCGCGCCGCGCGTCCTTAGTCCTCGGCGTTGTAGCCAAAGCGGCGAATCTGGGCCTCGTCGTCACGCCAGCCGGCCTTGACCTTCACGTCCAGCTCCAAAAAGACCTGCGTGCCAAAGATGCGCTCAAGATCGCGACGGGCGTCGATACCGATATGTTTGATCATCTCGCCGCCCTTACCGATGATGATGCCCTTTTGGCCCTCGCGCTCGACGTAAATGGTGGCGTGCACGCGCAGCACCTTCTTGGTCTGCTCGAGCGCATCGCAGATCACGCCAACGGAGTGCGGAATCTCATCACGGGTGCGGCGCAAGACCTTCTCGCGCACAAACTCGGCAACGAGCGTCTCATCGGAAGCGTCGGTACCCATGTCCTCGGGGAACCAACGCGGACCCTCAGGCAAAAAGTGCGCAACGGTCTCGATAAACGCATCGACGTTGAAGTTCTTGACCGACGACGTCACGATCTCGTCGTCATATTCCATGAGTTCGTGGGCTGCCTTAAGCTGCTCCATGACCTGTGTGGGGTCGGCCTCATCGGCCTTGGAGAGCACCAGGACCTTCTTGGAACGAGCGTTCTTGACGCGCTCGGCAACCCAGGCGTCTCCCCTGCCGATCGGTTTGGTGGCATCAATCAAAAACGCGACAACATCGACATCGTTCAGCTCGAACAACGCGCTCTTGTTGAGCTCGGATCCCAAGCCGTCCTTGGGCTTATGAATACCCGGGGTATCGACAAAGACCAGCTGGTAGCCGGGGCGGTTGACGACGGCGCGCATGCGGCGGCGGGTCGTCTGGGCCACCGGCGAGGTGATGGCGACCTTTTTGCCATAGCAGGCATTAAGCAGCGTAGACTTGCCAGCGTTGGGACGACCGACCAGGGCCACAAAGCCGCTGCGGAAACCGGGCTCCACGTCACCAAAGCCCGCGAGGTTGTCGTCCTCGTCGCACAGGGCGTCGAGTTCCTCGTCGCTCATACCCTCAAACGGGTCGAACTCCTCGACATCCTCGAGCTCCTCGGTATCCACCGCGTCCAGGGACTCGTCGTCCAAAATCTCATCGGTAGGCTGCATATTGTCGGACATGGGAATCCCTTTCTAAATAAAGTCGAGCGCGTGGGCAAATACCAGTACGCCCACAATCGCGGCGGTGATGGAAAGAACGTATACAGAGGCGGCGGCGATGTCCTTCGCACGCTTGGCCAGCGGATGGAGCTCCTGGGTCGCTAGGTCGACGATAGCCTCCATAGCGGTGTTGCACAGCTCGCCGTGAATCACCAGGCCACAACAGATGATAATCGTGGCCCACTCGGCAATGTCGAGCCCCACGATACAGCCGGCAATGACAGTGCACACGCCCGCCACGAGCATGACCTTAATGTTGCGCTCGGTCTTGACGGCGGTGACGAAGCCCTCCATGGCGTAGGAAAACGACTTTAAGAAGGACGGATGGTCCTTGTTCGATCCGGGAATCATAGACGGCTCCTAGTCGTGGGCGTGGTTGGTGATGGGGCCGACGTGGACTAGCTTAGGGTCCTCGCCGCGCTCGAGCGCCAGATCGCGCAGGATGGCGTCCTCGCGGGCCTCCATGACCTCGGCCTCGTCGTCCTCGATGTGGTCATAGCCCAGCAGGTGCAGCATGCCGTGAACGAGCATCAGACGGCACTCGTCAGCGGGGCTATTGCCAAAACCGGGGGCCTGACGGGCAATAACCTGCGGGGCCAAGATAATATCGCCGAGCTCGAGCGTCTCATCGGCGGGAATGTCATCGTCAAAGGCCGAATCGCACTCAAACGAGAGCACATCGGTGGTGCGATCGATACCGCGCCACTCGTGGTTGAGCTCGTGCATCTCGTCCTCGTCGACATACGAAAGGGAAATCTCGACTTCACGTTCAACGCCCTCGGCGGCAAGCACAACCTCGCAGATGTGCTCCACCTCCTGCGCATCGAGCAGCGTATCGAGTTCGGCATCGTTGCTGATCAATACACTCAACGGGACTCCTTTCGGTCACGCGGGCGCTGCTCGCGCACGTCATCATAAGCTTCATATGCCTCGACGATACGACCCACCAGGGCATGGCGCACCACGTCGGCGCGCTCGAGGTACGAAAATGCGACATCGTCGACACGGCCCAAAATCTGCTCAACGTCGGCAAGACCGCCACGACGACCCACCAGGTCGCGCTGGCTCAGGTCGCCGGTGATCACGAACTTGGAGTTGAAGCCCAGGCGTGTCAGGAACATCTTCATCTGCTCGGGCGTGGTATTTTGCGCCTCGTCGAGCACCACGAAGGCATCACTCAGCGTGCGGCCGCGCATGTAGGCAAGCGGGGCAATCTCGATCACGCCGCGCTCCATAAGCTCATCGGTGCGCTCGCGATCCATCATGTCAAAAAGGGCGTCGTAGAGCGGGCGCATGTAGGGATCGATCTTTTCCTCGAGGGTGCCGGGCAAAAAGCCCAGATTCTCCCCCGCCTCGACAACCGGACGCGTCAAGATCAGACGGCCCACCTCGTGACGCTTGAGCGCGGCAACGGCGAGCGCCATGGCCAGATAGGTCTTACCGGTACCGGCAGGACCCAGGCCAAACGTGATGGTATGCGAGCGAATGGCATCCACATAGCGCTTTTGGCCGAGCGTTTTGGGGCGAATGGCACGACCGCGATACGAAAGCAGCACGTCATCGCGAAGCGACGTAGCCTCGTGCTCACCGTCGCGCAGAACGGCCAGACAGCGCGAGACATCGTCGGCAGAAAGCGTGCGCCCGGCAGCCGCCTCGCGAAAAGCATGTTCGAAAAAACGCGCCACGAGTTCGACCTCATCCGGGTCACCGCTCACGGCGATGCTATCGCCACGGGCGACCACATGGGCGCGAACCAAGCTCTCGAGCGCACGAAGGACGCCGTCGCCGGCTCCCAAAACGCACGAGGGATCAATTCCCTCGGGAACGGTAAGTCTAATCTTCGAGGCTTCCATGAACCTCCCTGCGCGCATGGACCAAGCCGGAATCATCGACTCCGATGATAGCAACATCGAGCAGGCACGGGGCTGTAAGTCCACAGGTATCGTCAAGACGGGCATGATGGAACGAACCGAGCGTCAGGTTGTCGCCGTACTCGAGGACGGCACGCTCGACGGTGCCCACGCGACGACGAGCGTCGGCAATGGCGAGTTCCTGCGCCGCGGCTCGCATACGACGGCTGCGCTCGGCCATAACCTCGGGCGGCACCTGGTCGGGCATATCGGCAGCAAGGGTACCGGGACGCTTGCTATAGCGGAACACGTGCATACGCGAGAAACCCACACGACGGCACAGCGCCAGCGACTCCTCGAACTCCTCGTCCGTCTCACCAGGAAAACCGACGATGACATCGCACGAAAGAGACGCCTGGGGCAAGTTGGCGCGAATCATACGCACCGTGTCCTCAAAGGCCTCGGCGCTATAGGGACGGCCCATGCGATGCAGGGTCGCCGTGCAGCCGGACTGCACGGGCAGGTGCAAAAACGGGGCGATACGCTGCGGATAGCGCGCCATCACCTTAAGCAGGCGCTCAGAGATATCCATGGGCTCGACCGAGGAAATGCGCACATGCGGAATAGACGTGCGCTCCATGATGGCCTCGAGCAGCTCATCGATTTCGACATGCTCGTCGGTCGCGCTCTTGCCATCGTAGGCACCCAGGTTCACACCGGTCAGCACCACCTCGGGCACGCCGGCCTCCTGGGCCTCGCGAACTTGCTCGAGCACGGACTCGACGGGCACGGAGCGCTCGGGGCCGCGTGCCTTCCACACAATGCAATAGGTGCAGCGATGGTTGCAGCCGTCCTGGATCTTCACGCCCAGCCGCGAACGACCGAGTGCATCGACCACGTCACCATCGCTGCAGGCGGGAACGCTATCGGACTCAACGCCCAGCACATCGCAGACACGCTCGGCGACATCGATCTTAGACGGCTCGGCAATCACGCGATCCGAAAGCTCCAACAGCTCCTCGGGATGCAAATTGACCACGCATCCGGTCACGACCACATAGGGCTCGTTTGGATGGGCCAGCGCATGACGGACGGCCTTACGGGTCTTGGCCTCGGCCTCGCCCGTAACGGCACAGGTGTTAATGACGATCAGATCGGCATCGTGGGGCTCCACCATAGCAAAGCCCAGGCGCATAAGATCGGCAGTGATACGGTCAGACTCAACCCGGTTGACACGGCAGCCGAGGTTGACGACGGAAATATGGGGTGCGAGCACGCGGGCTCCTTAATCGAGGATATCGTCGAGGGCACTCTTGATACGGTCGGTCACCGACTTCTTACCGGAAGCGACGTCATCGCCCATCTCATCGGCAAAAGCACGGAGCAGCTCGCGTTGCTTATTGGAAAGATTGGTGGGAACGACCACGCGCAGTTGCACGATCAGGCGGCCACGCGAACCGCCACCGCCAATGCGCGACATGCCGTAATTATTGACGCTCACGGTGTCGCCGTACTGGGCGCCGGCGGGAACCGTCACCTTAACGACCTCGTCGGGCATAATGCCCTCGACCTCGATCTCGCAGCCGAGCGCAGCCTGCGCAATCGAGATATCGCTCACCAGGTACAGGTCGTCACCGTTGCGCTTAAAGCGCTCATGGTCGGCGACGCGCACGTTGACAATCAGGTCGCCCGAAGGCTCGCCGCGAAGGCCGGCCTCGCCAAAGCCGCTCACACGCAGCTGGCGACCGGTCGAAACGCCGGCGGGAATATCGATGTCGATCTTTTCGTGCGAAGGCGTGCGGCCCTGACCGTCGCAGGTCTCGCAGGGATGGTCGATAACCGTGCCCTCGCCATGGCAGTCGGGGCAAGGCGAGGAAGACTGAACCTGGCCCAAAAACGATCGCTGAACCGTCGTGACGTAGCCCGTACCGTGGCAGCGACTGCACTGCTTTTCCTGTGCACCCTCGGCCCTACCGGTACCGTTGCAGTCCTCGCAAGGAGCAAGGCGATCATAGCTGATCGTCTTTTTGCAGCCGAGTGCCGCCTCCTCGAGCGTCACCGAAAGCGAGATGGCCATGTCACGTCCGCGACGACGCTCACGACGGCTGCGGGCGCCACCACCGGCACCACCGCCAAAGAACGACGAGAACAGGTCGTCCATGCCCATGCCACCAAAGATATCGTTGATGTCGACATAGCCCGAACCACCAGGACCGTCGGCAGTGCCGTAACGGTCGTAGTTAGCACGCTTCTGCTCATCGGAAAGAACGGAATAGGCCTCGTTGAGCTCCTTGAACTTGGCCTCGGCCTCGGGATCGTCCGAAACATCCGGATGTACGGTACGGGCCTTCTTTAAAAACGCACGCTTAATCGTCCGCGCGTCGGCATCCCTGTCGACGCCAAGCACCTCGTAGTAATCCCTATTTTCCGACACGACCGAATCCTTCCGACTTTCATTATTGTCACAGTGCGTCCTATACCCAAGCTGGGCCGACCGCAAACAGAGGGTTTGATGTTATTGCATTTGGTACGGCGAAAGCATGGCCCGTTGCGAGCAGCTCGCGAACCAAACTGACACGAGCGCGAACATGAAGCCGTTGGCAAAACCGTTGGCAAACTGCATCGCACCGCGCTTCCACCAAAGCAGGCTGCGATGAAGCACACCGTCCGAAAGCACCATGAACAGGCCCATGGTAAACGGAATAAAGCACATCACGGCAAAGGCCGAGAACACGCCCGAGATGGCCGACAGCACCAAAAACGGCGCCACAATGCCCATCAGGTAAAAGCCAGTACGGGCCTTGCCTTCCAAGCGCTCGGCCTCAACATGGGCGCGGCCGACCAGGTCGCCGCCCGCGGCACCGTTAGTGCCAGCATGGCCCATGCCGCTAATGCGGACCTCGTCGCCATCGTGCGTGCCGGCAGGAAACTCAATCGTCTGCTCGGAGGTCACACGGGTTCGCCCGCTGCCACCGCAATCGGGGCAGGGGTCGGCCACGACCTTACCGGAACCGCCGCACTCGGGGCAGACCGACTGGAACGTGCCCGCACCAAACAGGAAGGACAGGTCGACGTCGATGTGGCCGCGGCCACCGCAGCTCGGGCAGGTATGTGCATGCTCGGACGAAACAGAGCCCGAGCCGCCGCAGTGACCACAGGTATCGAAGCGCG
Organism: Collinsella sp.; assembly: GCA_018380195.1. GTDB lineage: Bacteria > Actinomycetota > Coriobacteriia > Coriobacteriales > Coriobacteriaceae > Collinsella. The sequence goes on from JAGZUC010000005.1 coordinate 45,866, forward strand.
TGTAGCGGACGGTCTTGCGGGCACCGCCCTTGGCCTCCTTGGCGTCGAGCTTGATATCGACGACCACGTTGGCGCCGTTCTCGGGATTGTAGGCAGCTTGGCCGCGACGCTGCTGGCCCCAGGCGCCACCAAAGGGAAAGCCGCCCTCAAAGGGATTGCCATAGCCCGTGCTGCCGGCGTAGCCGCCACCATAGGGCGAAGCCGTAGGAGCACCGGCAAAGGGATTGCCAGAACGCATGGCGTCGTAGCGCGCACGTTTTTGCTCATCCGAAAGCACGGCGTAGGCCTCGGAAACCTCTTTAAACTTTTCCTCGGCATCCGGCTCTTTGTTGACGTCCGGATGGAGCTTGCGGGCCTTTTGCTGGAAGGCCTTTTGAATATCACGCGAGGTGGCGTCTTTGGAGACACCCAGAATCTCGTAGTAATCTTTTTCGTTCATCGTCGCCATGCGCGGCAACCTCCTGCTCACAGCAGCGTATATATTCCGGTAATTCTACCCGAGCGGCCTAAGCTAGATCCCAAAACAGCTCGAACAGAACATTTCCATCGAGCCAGCCCAGGTGGGTCGGCGCCAGACGAGCTCGAACATGGCCCGCGACGACATCTGCCGAAGTGAAGGGTCCCTCATGGACCCCGAGCGTCTCGGGCACCCAAGTGGCAAGACCCAATTCGAGCGCGCGATCGCAAGCGGCTGTCAGCTCGCCCGTTGGGATGACGCAAGCTGCACGAGCCAACAGGTCGGACGCGATACCGCGCGTCATGCGACAAGCAAGCATCAGGTCTTCGGCCGCAGCCTCGCGCTGGGAGAGATATTCGGCCTCGAACGCCGTCGCGTCATCGTCACGTTGCACCAGACGCACGCGGTACGCATCGCCTCGAGAAGACACGCCGGGGAACAAACCTGCAAGACGGTCGAAATCCGCGGCGTCGAGCATGCCCGCGGCAGAACGCCCCAGGCCCAGGTAGCCCCGTCCGGTCCAGTAGGCAATGTTATGGGCGCACTCATGGCCGTCGAGCGCGTAGCTCGCCACCTCATACGGGTGATAGCCGGCGGCACCCAGGAGCTCGCGTGCCACGTCCATGCATGCGGCCTGAAAATCCTCATCAGGCTCGAGCGACTCGTCACGGCACGCCATGCGATAAAGGGGCGTCCCCTCCTCGAGCGTGAGCGGGTAGACCGACACATGATGCGGAGCCGCCGCCAGCACGCCATCGAGCGTGCGCTGCCAGCTTACGGCGGTCTGCCCGGGAAGGCCACACATCAGGTCACACGACACATCGAGCCCAGCGTCCTTAACCGTCGTGATGGCAGCGAGCGCCCGATCGGCATCGTGAATGCGGCTTATGGCGGTAAGTTCGGCGTTATCGAGCGTTTGCACGCCCAGAGAGATGCGTGTGACACCAACCTTGGCAAGCGCAGCGGCAAGCTCGGCGGTCAGCGATTCGGGATTGGCCTCGCAGGTAAACTCAACGGGGGCACACGACGCACGAATACGCCGCGCCAGCTCCACCAAGCGCTCCCCCGCCAGCGACGGCGTACCGCCGCCAACATAGACGGTGCGGATCTGGTCAAAGGCCCCAGCTTTGCCAAAAGCATCGAGGCGCGCGAACAACTGCTCAAAATAGGAATCGAGCGCAGCGCTCAGGTCGCACGGAGCAAAACTGCGCGAGTCAAAGTCGCAGTACCGGCACTTTTGGGCGCAAAACGGCACGTGCACGTACAGCGCGGTAACGGCCACTATTAGGCCTCCAGCGGATGAGCAGGCACCGACTTGCCAGCGGCAAGGGCGGCCTCGCAGGCCACCACATCGCGCTCGATCTCATCGACCAGCGCCATAAACTCCTCATACGTAGAGCAACGCACCACCTGAGCACGCCAAGCGGCGGCATGGGGCATGCCTTTTAAGTACCAGTTTGCGTACGTGCGGGCACGCGACATGAGCGGCAGGAGCTCATGCGTCAGCGTTAGGTGCTCACGCAGGGCGTTCAAGCGCTCGACAGAGCTGCGCGCCGGCACCGGCATGCCATCGAACGCAAGGGCGCGAGCATCACCAAAAACCCAGGGGTTACCGTAGATGCCGCGCGCGATAAACACAGCGCTGGCACCCGAGCTGCGCAGATGCTCCGCGGCGTCCTCGGCCGAGAACACATCGCCCGAACCAATCACGGGAATCTCGACAGCGTCGGCCACCTCATCGACGACCGACCAATCGGCCTGGCCCGTATAGAGCTGCGTGGCGCAGCGGCCATGCACCGCCACCGCGGCGGCACCGGCGCCTTCGAGCATCTGGGCAAACGTCGCGGCATTACGGTCCTCGGCATAAAAGCCTTTGCGAATCTTGACGGTCACGGGTACATGCGCCGCGCCCACCGCCGCCTCGACGATCTTCTCGGCCAAATCGGGCGTGCGCATGAGCGCCGAGCCCTCGCCCTTGGTAACAACCTTGCGGGCGGGGCATGCCATATTGATATCGATGAGCGACAGGCGATCGCCAACGCGCTCCTCGACGGCGGCGACGGCACTCGCAAACTGATCGGGCTTGGAGCCAAAGAGCTGCACGCAAATCTGCTGCTCCTCGTCGGCCGGCAGCACCAGGCGCCACGTTTTGTTGCTGGCATAGGCAAGGCCTGTCACGCTCACCATCTCGCTGTAGGCAAGGTTGGCACCGCGGCGGCGGCACATGATGCGGTAGGCAGGGTCGGTCACGCCCGCCATGGGAGCCATAAGGAACGGCTGCTCGGCATAGGCGCCCAGAAGCCGCTGACTATATTCGGAAAGCGCCATAGACCTACTCGTCCACCTTGAGGATCGCCATAAAGGCCTCCTGCGGGACCTCAACCGATCCGATGGCCTTCATGCGCTTCTTGCCCTCTTTCTGCTTCTCGAGCAGCTTGCGCTTACGCGAGATATCGCCGCCGTAGCACTTAGCAAGCACGTCCTTGCGACGCGCCTTGACGGTGGAGCGGGCAATGATCTTGTTGCCGATAGCACCCTGGATGGGCACCTCGAACAGCTGACGCGGGATGATCTCCTTAAGCTTGTCGCACAGGCCACGGGCCAGGCCATAGGCCTTGTCCTTGTGGACGATAAACGACAGCGCGTCCACCTCGTCGCCCGAAAGCAAGATGTCGAGCTTCACAAGCTCGGATGGACGGTACTCGTTGAACTCGTAGTCGAGCGAGGCATAACCCTTGGTACGACTCTTAAGCTGGTCAAAGAAGTCCAAGATGAGCTCGGCAAGCGGCATATCGAAGCGCATCTCGACCGATTTGCTCGTCAGGTGGATCATGTCGGTCGTAACGCCGCGGTGCTCGATGGCGAGCTGCATGACGGCGCCCGTGTACTCAGGCGGGCAGATGATCTTTGCCTTGAGGTAGGGTTCCTCGATACGCTCGATGCGCGTGGCCTCAGGAAGGTCCTGCGGGCTGCGGACATCGACCATCTCGCCGTCGGTCTTGTAGACGTGATAGTCGACCGAGGGACTCGTGGCAATGAGGTCCAAGTTGAACTCGCGCTCCAGGCGTTCCTTGACGACTTCCATGTGCAGCAGGCCCAGGAAGCCCACGCGGAAGCCAAAACCGAGCGCCACCGAGGTCTCGGGCTCCCACACCAACGACGGGTCGTTGACGTGCAGCTTATCGAGCGCGTCACGCAGGTTCTCGTAGTCCTTGTTATCGATCGGGAACAGGCCCGTATAGACCATGGGCTTGGCCTCGCGGTAGCCGGGAAGCGGCTCGGGGCAGGGATTCGACGCCCACGTGAGGGTATCGCCCACGCGAACGGCCTCGGGGTCCTTCAGGCCCGTGACCACGTATCCGACCTCGCCGACCGTCAGCGCGTCAACCGGGGTCTCGGCGGGACGCTTCACGCCCACGCCATCGACCAAAAAGTCGCCCTTTGCCTGCATCATGCGCAAGGTATCGCCCTTTTTGATGGAGCCGTCAAAGATGCGCACCGTGGCGACGACGCCACGATACTCGTCGAAGTATGAATCCAGAATGAGTGCCTTGAGCGGCGCGTTCGCATCGCCCTTGGGCGGAGAGATCAGAAAGACAATGGACTCCAGCAGATCGTGGATGCCCTCGCCGGTCTTGCCCGAGACACACACGGCATCATCGGCAGAGATCGCCAGGTCATCCTCGATCTCGGTCTTAACCTCATCGGGATGGGCCGAGGGCAGGTCGATCTTGTTGATGGCCGGCACAATGTCCAGATTGGCGTTCATGGCGAGCGTCGCGTTAGAGACGGTCTGCGCCTCGACGCCCTGCGTGGCGTCGACAACGAGCACCGCGCCCTCACAGGCTGCCAGCGAGCGCGAGACCTCATAGGTAAAGTCCACGTGGCCCGGCGTATCGATCAAATTGAACTGATACGTCTCACCATCGTCGGCGTCATAGGAAACGCGGACGGCATTGGACTTGATCGTAATGCCGCGCTCGCGCTCGATATCCATGGTGTCGAGCAGCTGCGACTCCATGTCGCGTTCGTCGACGGTATGGGTGAGCTCGAGGATGCGGTCACTGATCGTGGACTTGCCATGGTCGATGTGCGCAACGATCGAGAAGTTGCGGATGTGGGAAATGTCAATTGAAGTATTCATGCGGACTATCTTACCCGAGCGGTACAAAAAATGGAGCCTGTTCCATAAAACAGGCTCCATTTATGCGCGTAATCTGTGTGGTGTGAAATTTACAACTTAGGCGTTGATGCTGTTCACGAGCTTGGCAAGACCGGACTTGCGGTTGGAAGCCTGGTTCTTGTGGATAACATGCTTGGCGGCAGCCATGTCGAGACGCTTGGTGACGGTCTTGAGGGCAGCCTGGGCCTTCTCGGCGTCGCCCTCGGCGACGGCGGACTGGACGTGCTTGGTCAGCGTCTTGAGCTCGGACTTGACAGCCTTGTTACGCATGCGAGCTGCCTCATTGGTGCGGATACGCTTCTTCTGAGACTTGATGTTTGCCACTTCTGGAGTTCCTTTCGAGTTCCTTGCAAAAAATGTATGACACCTCTGAGACACGGTGAGGTCATGCAAGCGCCTACTATAGCACGCTCCCCCTCAAAGGGATAGAACGAATTTGCCAAATAGGCAGGTATCATCACGATTTTCTCAAGATGTTCGTAATCCAGAGCAAAAGCGCGGTCTCAGAATCGGCCGAACCCTTGAGCGCGAGCTCCACATCGACCGCTCCCTCGAGCGCTGCGACGAGCTCTGCCATCGAAAAGCGGCGAGCCCAGGTCAGGTGATTCTTGACCTGCCAGGACTGGAGCTTAAGCGTTGCGGCCAGCTCACGACCCTGTCCGCGCGCATCGAGCGCCTTGGCAACGATAAGCTCGCGAATACGGCCGCACAGCAATGTGTAAGTCCACACGTAGCTCTTGGCGGGCAGTAGATTGAAGAGCTCGAGCGAGCGGCGCATGTCACGGGCCGAGACCGCATTGAGAAAGTCCCAGGGCTGAACCTCGGCCGTACGTACAATCCAGCGCTCAACGTCGGCAAGCTCAATCTGGGGCGCCTCGACCATCTGGGCAAGCTTAGCCAAATCGTTATCGAGCATGCGAGTGTTTTCACCCGAACGCGAGACGAGTTCCTCGGCGGCCGCCGTCGAGATCGACTTGCCATGCTGCGTCGCCATCTGCTGAACGCGGCGCGGTAGCTCCCAGCGCTTGGTGCCGGAGCAATCGATCACGGCCTTCTTGTCGATCTTGGCGATCGCCTTATACAGGCGCGTGTTCTTGGCAAGCGAGTCGGCGATGATGAGGCAGACCGTTGTGGGGCTGGGACTTGCGAGGTACTCGACGAGCGGCTCCGAGACAGCCTTAGCGAGCTTTGAGCAGCCATCAAGGATTACCAGGCGAAACTCGCTGCCCATCGGAAAGGTGTTAAGCGATCCGATAATGGACTCGATATCGGGGTCCTTAGTCATGTCGCGCTCGTCGAGGTTAAACTCGACCATACCCGACTTTTCCAGACGCGCTTTCATACGCGAGACGGCGTGATCGCGCTTGACTCCGTCGGTACCGACGATCAGATATGCCGGCAGCAGACCGGTTTCGGACATTGCGCTCCCCTCCCGCAGGCCTTCGTATTCGTTCCGTGCCATTCTAGCCCAGGGGCCCACCACACGCCAACGACGTCGTCACGGTCGCTGGCATCGCATCGCAAAGCCATTCTCAGTCGGCGTGACGGTAATGTCGCCGTGTTCGATGGTGCACGCGAACACGCCACCCGCTTCCTTCACGGCATCGATGCAGGCATCGGACGGATGACCGTATCGATTCCCCTCGCCCGCGCTCGCGAGGGAAAGCTCGGGTCTCAGAATCTCCAGCAGCGCGGCATCGACCGAAACCTTGGAGCCGTGATGCCCGAGTTTAAGGACATCGATATCCCCCACCTCCTGCACGAATTCCCGTTCCTGGTCGAGCTCGGCATCACCGGTGAGGAGCATGCGCAGGCCCTTGTCTTCCTGAACATAAGAGAGCAGCAGGACAAGCGAGTCCTCATTGCCCTCGCCATCCACGGACTCGAATGGCCACATCACGCGGGCGCAAAATGAGCCGATGTCGACCGTATCCCCATGGCGCACCTGCCGATACTCCACGCCAGGTCGGTTCAATACCTCGGCAGGAGCATCCTCCAGCGCATCTGCCGCCACGGCAATCGTTCCGACCGAAAACTGTTCGAGCACGGCAGGCAGACCACCCCAGTGATCCTCATCCCAATGCGTCACAAAGACGGCATCGATATGGTGCACGTTATTGCGAACCAACGCCGCCACCACGCGCTCGTCGAGCCCGCAGTCGACGAGCGCTACTGTGCCGCCCTGGCGGATAAGAATCGCATCGGCCTGGCCCACATCGAGCACCGTCACCGAAGGCGGAGCGAACCGATCCCAGTAGGCGTACGGAATCGCAGCCAAGAACACCAGGCACGTAAGCCCCACCGCCATAGGACGTGCACGGGGACGCGGCCACCAGACCAGCAGAACCGCCAGCAAACACGGCACTAGGTAAATCCACATGCTATCGGGCGGCACACTCACGGATGCACCCGGCACGGCGGCAAACAGCTGCTCGAAGAACAACGCGCAACGGGCGGCAACCATGGGCACAATGAGCGCCCAAATCCGCAATGGTGCCACGAGCGAATAGGGAACCAGTACGATCGACACAGCGAGCAGTACGCTCACCACCGGACCGATGACCGCATTTGCCAGCGGAGCAATGAGCGAGAACGTACCGAAGGCAGGAATGGTAATGGGGAGCGTCGCCAACTGCGAGCACAGCGTGACGGAAAGCATGCTGGCAACGCCCGACGGCACACCCAACTCACCCAAAGCGTAGGTCGCATAGGGGCAAAAGCACAGAATGGCTAAGACGCTGGCACATGAAAGCTGAAAGCCCATCTCGAACAGCACCGTCGGCCGCAGTAGCACAAAGATGGACATGGTTACGAAGAGCGCCGATGCGCCGTGCCGGCGACGCCCTGCGCCGTTTACGACAAGCGTCGCGAACACCATGCAGCACGCGCGCACGGCCGAGGGAGACGCGCCCGTAAAGGCAGCGTAGCCCACAAGCGTTATCGCCAATATCACCCGCCGAAGACCACGTGAACACCGAGTCTTTTGCAATACGCCCTCAATTACAAACCCCACGATAGACAAATGGCTGCCGGAGACGGCGATAAGATGCGCCGTACCCGTCACCGAAAACCAGTCGCCCGCCGACTGGGCGCGCAGCTCGGCCGAACGACCGCAGACGACACCGGCTATGAGTGCACGCGCCGGGTCGGTCGCAGGCGCGATGGACGCAAGCAGCCCATTTCGTAGCCGAAGCAGCGGCCCCGGAGAGCCCTCATCGACCGACACAATCCGAACGGCTTTTACCTTGCATACCTCGCCTCGGAGCACGCGCGATCGTCCATACGCATCGTTCTCAAAACGCGAAACGCGACCGATAACACGCACGTGCGCCCCGACCTTGAGCTCGCGGTCGCACGATAGGCGAACCGTTGCCAAGTTCTTACCGTCCGCGCGTGCCTCGCAGGTATAGGAATACACGTCGTCGTTTATTGATGGATCGCCCTGCACGACAAACTCGAGGCTGCTTGCCGCTCGACCGTCGAGCGCCTTCGAGGCGCTTAGCGCACCCACAGCCCACCAGGCCGAGACGACCGCTCCCGCCACGAGACCGACGGACGCGGCATACAGCCACCGCTTCAAAGGGGCAAGCCGCGCACATGATTGAGCCAGCATAACAAATACCGCCGCCGCAACGGGAATGGTCCATAGCGGCCCGACCGCTGGCGCCCGCTCCCTCAACAGCGCATCAGCGGCCATGTTGAGCACCAAGACGCAGCTCATGCACATGCCGGCACACAGGGTCATCGTCCACGGAAGCAGGGGCCGCGGAGGCATAACACGCTCGCGCTCGGTCGCACTCATACGCAGATGCAATCTTTGATTTTGGCAAGCTTCTTCTCGCCGATTCCCGACACACGCATCAGGTCGTCAACCGAGGCAAAAGCACCGTTCTTTGTCCGCTCATCGATAATCGACTGGGCCATGGAGGGACCGATGCCCGAGAGCGTCTGCAGCTCTGCCGCGCTTGCCGTATTGATGTTTACCAGGCCTGTTGCGCCGCTCACGCCCGATGATGCGGAAGTCCCACCATCAACACCGGCTTCCGCAATAGACGCCTGCTGCTCCCCTACCGTTGGAACGTGGATTTTTTGTCCATCAGTGACCTTAGATGCCCGATTGAGCCCCGTAACGTCTGCCTCGGGCGCCAGCCCGCCGGCGGCATCAATCGCCTGAGCCACCCGCGCGCCGTCCTTGAGGCGATATACACCGGGCGACACAACGGCGCCATCGACATCGACATAGACCTCTGCCGCGGCAGAAGCCTTAGTCGAAGAACCTTCGGATGTCTTTCCGCTCGAGGCATCACCGGATCCCGGCTCCATCAACGAGCCCGTACCGTCAGTGCGCTCAAACGACACACCGCCGGCACCGCCGCCAAGGTTCGCCATCGCCAAGCCGCTCGCCATCGCAATGACGACCAGTATCGCCATCACCACTGCCTTATGACCGAGCAGCTTGTCCGCCAAGCGGTCCATCCGTTTGACCCGTTCGTGTTGTTCGCGCTGCGCCATAGCAAAACCTCCCAACACCATCGTGTCAGGAAAGGAGCCCTGCAACAGCCACGCTCCAAAACCGGTTTTAGCGGTCAAACCAAAAACCGACCAAAACCTTGCACAAATCTGTCCATTTATTCAGGCACACGTCAGCAAATGAACACTTAGCCGCAAAATGCCCAGATAGCAAAAGACCGACGATGCAGGCGCATCGTCGGTCTATGCACAACATTACTCGTGATCTTGGTAAATCTCACGCGGAGCAAGCTCCGAATGTTTGCGTTTTAAGGTCTTAGGGGCCTTATACGTGTTGCTCTCAAAGTCGATGTACTCGGTCTGCTTGAGCAGGCGCTCGATCATCTCCTCGTGATCGAACAACTCCCAGGCCTCATGCACGGCATCGAGTTTAGCGTGCGTCTCGGGACGGCGCGGCATAAACAGCGTGCAGCAGTCGGGAGCGACCTCAGTGGAGATATCGAACGTACCGATCTCCTCGGCGCGCGCGATGATCTCCTGCTTGTCCGAACCGATGAGAGGGCGGAACACGGGGATCTTCACGGCCTCGTTGACGGCCATGATATTCTCAAGCGTTTGGGAGGCAACCTGCCCAAGCGATTCGCCCGTAACGATGGCCTTGGCACCCTCGATGTGCGCAATGCGCTCAGCAACCGAATACATAATGCGGCGATACATGATCACGCGCAGGTTGCTGGGACAGGTGACCGAAATCTCACGCTGGCAGTCGCCAAACGGCACTACGTACAGTCGGCCGATCTGGACACCCGGCTCAAGCGCACGGATGATGTCCTGCACCAAATACTCGCTCGTATCGGGCGTCTGCGGACGACCGGAGAAATGTACCGGCACGCACACCGCGCCGCGACGCGCGAGCATCCAGGTCGCCACCGGAGAATCGATACCCGAAGAAAGCAGCGTCACGACTTTGCCGGCAGACCCCACCGGAAGACCACCCACGCCGCGCTCAGAGCGCGCATACACATAGACGCTACCCTGGACCACCAGCACGTGCACCATAGCGTCAGGATCGTGCATCTGGACCTTTTTATCGGGGAAGGCCTCACACAGCACCTCACCCACCTGACGATTGATGTCAATCGAGGTAAGCTCATAGTCAGTATTGGAGCGCTTGGCGTGCACCTTAAAAGAATCGAAGGAACCAAACTCGCGCAGCGCCTTCACGGCGGCGGCGCAGTACTCCTGCGGGTCGCGGTTAGTGTGATACGCCAAAGACACACGAGCAACGCCGGGAACGGTGCGAATGACACGCGCCGCCTCATCGGCCTGATGCTCGTTAAAGGTCACGAGGATATAACCGGAAATTCGAGACACGGCATTCACGGAAAAGGCGGCCAAGGCCGCCTTGATGTTATCCATGAGGATATGCTCAAAATGTGCGCGGTTCTTGCCCTTCAGTCCAACCTCGTGATAGTGGACCAGGCAGACGCGAGCCGCCATTTAGGCTTCAGCAACCTTGTGGCCGAGCGCCTTCTCGTAACGGGCCTCGTCGTAAGAGATGTCGCCGTCGACAATCTCGTCCATAGCCATCGAGATGGTATCGGCACCGGAAAGCCCGATGGTGATGTCATCGACATCCTGGACGGCAAGCACGCGATTGTGCTGGCCACGCAGCATGCTATTGATGTCGCAGGCGCGCTTGGAGGCAAGCGAAGCGAGCAGGAAGCGGTTGTGATCGGTCTTCTCCAGAAGATCGTCAATGCAAGGCTTTACAACGGACACGGACCTCAGATCCTTTCATGCATATCGAGAACGCGAACGAGCTCATCGGTCGCGCGGTCGAGATCGTCATTAACCACGACGTCGTCGTAGCGGTCGGCAAGGGCAAGCTCATCGGCGGCGTTTGCCATACGCAGCTCAATCGTCTCGGGCGTCTCGGTACCGCGACCGACTAGACGCTCGCGAAGCACCTCAAGCGAAGGCGGCTTGATAAAGATCAGCACGGCCTCGGGGAAACGCTCCTTCACCTGCAGGGCACCCTGGACATCGATCTCCAAGATGAGAGACGAACCAGAGGCGAGCTTGGACTGAACCTCGCTCACCAACGTGCCGTAGCAGTTACCGTGGACCTCGGCCCACTCAACAAACTCACCGTTTGCCACGCGGCGGTCGAACTCCTCACGCGTCAGGAAAAAGTAATTGACGCCATCGACCTCGCCTTTGCGTGGGGCTCGCGTGGTAGCCGAAACCGTCAGGCCCAGGTTAGAGCGACGCTCGCGCACACGAGTGACGAGCGTGCCCTTGCCCGCGCCTGACGGTCCAGAAATCACAAAGAGCTTGGAATCCTGAGCGCTCACTTATTTGGTCAGCTGCTCGAGGAGCTGCTCGCGCTGACGGACGCCGAGGCCCTGAACGCGACGGGTAGCGGAGATGCCGAGCTCCTCCATGATCTTGGCGGCCTTGGCCTTACCATAACCGGGGAGAGACTCGATGAGGGTGGAAACCTTCATGCGGGAAGCGATGGGGTCATCGGAGTTGAGCACGGACTCGAGGGACTTCTCGCCCTTCTTGATCTGCTCGCGAAGCTCAGCGCGGGCGTGACGTGCAGCAGCAGCCTTCTCAAGAGCCTGCTTGCGCTGCTCATCGGTAAGCTGAGGGAGTGCCATTCGTACCTCCAAAAAGTTGGGTTATATCTGATTCAATAATTGGCATTTTAGCACGTAGAACGTACAAAATGCCCAATCGCGGCTCCATAGGTTAGACGATACCCGCAAAAAGTGCAATATACTGCGCCCAAAGTTAAGCCCCTGACCTGCGATTCCACACAAAGGATGGGAAAGTTTACGCAGGCACAGGGGCTATTTTGTGCTAATGAGACCCAAAAGTGGTGACTTAGGGGAATCTTTTAGGCGACGTTTTCGACCAGCTCAGCGACAATAGCGTCAAAGGCGGCAACCGGATCGTCGGCGCCGGTGATGGGACGGCCCACCACAATGTGGCTTGCGCCACGCTCGATAGCCTGGGAAGGCGTCGCCACGCGGGACTGGTCACCAAGGGCGGCACCCACCGGACGCACACCCGGAGTCACGATCAGAGCATCGGGACCCAGCAGCTCACGCATGTCGTGAGCCTCCATCGGCGAGCACACGATACCGTCGATGCCGTTGGCCTGAGCGAGCTTTGCCAGGCGGGCGGCCTCCTCGGCCACGGGCGACTCGACGCCGATCTCGCTCAAGGCATCCTGGTTCATGCTCGTGAGCACGGTGATGGCGACGAGCTTGGCGCGGTCCTCGCGCGCCTCCTCGGCGCCCTCGCGGCAGGCGGCGAGCATGGCGCCCGAACCCAAGCCGTGGACCGAAAGCAGATCGGCACCGGCAAGCGAGGCCGAGCGGGCGGCACCGCGAACCTGATGCGGAATATCATGGAACTTGAGGTCAAGGAAGACCTTAAAGCCCAAATCCTTGAACGTCTTGACGATCTCAGGACCCTCGGCGTAATAGAGCGTCATGCCAACCTTGAGCCAGGCGGCATGGCCCGAAAGCTCGTGGGCAAGCTCGAGCGCACGCTCACGGTCGCAGTCGAGGGCGACGATAACACGGTCGCGGGCATCGGTCTCTAGCATTCGAACGCACCTACCAGTTCGTTGATGTCCTTCACGCCCTGGGACTCGGCCCAGGCCTCGAGCTCGTGCGCGATCTTGAGCGAAGCGCACGGATCGACGAAGTTGGCCATGCCGACCGACACGCAGGTGGCGCCGGCCAGGATAAACTCGGCCGCATCTTCGCCGGTCATGACACCGCCGACACCGTTGATGGGGATATCGACGGCCTGGGCAACCTCCCAGACCATGCGCACGGCGATGTGGTGGCACAGCGGGCCCGAAAGGCCGCCCTTGGGCTTGGCCACGCGCGACTTGCGGGTATGGACGTCGATGGCCATGCCCTGGATGGAGTTGATGACTGAAAGGCCGTCGGCACCGGCAGCCTCGAGGGCCTTGGCGATCTCGGCGACGTTGACCGGCGCCATCTTCACGAACAGCGGCTTATCGGTCACCTTGCGGCAGGCAGCCATAACGGAAGAGGCGCCCTCGGGCGTGGAGCCCATGGCGGCACCGCCGGCGGCGATATTAGGGCAGCTCACGTTGATCTCGTAGCCGGCAGCCCAGGGGCACAGCTCGACATACATCTCTAGTGCGCGGACAAACTCGTCAACGGAGTGGCCGGCAACCTGACAGATGACCTGGCAGCCGTCCTTGGACAGCTGTTCGAGCCACGGACCGGACTCGCGGGCAAAGGCGGCCACGCCGGGGTTCTGAAGGCCCACGGAGTTGATCATACCGCCGGGAATCTCGGCCATGCGGGGCGCGGGGTTGCCCGGCCAGGGCTCGGCGGCACAGCCCTTGGTGGTAATGGCGCCCAGCTGGGAAACATCGAAGAAATTCTGGAACTGCCAACCATAGCCGAAGGTGCCGGCTGCGGTGTTGATGGGGTTTTGCATCTTGACGCCGCCGAAATCGACGGCCATGTTCACGGTACCCACTAGAAGACCACCACCTTGGAAGCATCGAACACGGGGCCGCACATGCAGGCGCCCTTCATACCGTCGACCGTCTCGACATTGCAGGTGTTGCAGGCGCCAAAGCCGCAGCTCATCATGCGCTCGAGCGACACCTCGCAGTACGCACCGACCTCGGCGGCAGCGGTGGCGACTTTCTTCATCATGACAGCGGGGCCGCAGCTGGCGACGTAATCGTAGCCGCCCTCGCCGAGCAGCTCGGCTGCCGGATCGGCGCAAAAACCGTGCGTACCCAGCGTACCGTCGTCGGTGCACACGTTAACCGTGGCGCCCAGCGCGCGGAACTCATCGACACCCACGGCCTTGGAAACGGTGCCAAAGCCCAGGCACACGTCGACATCCACGCCCTGCTCGGCAAGCATGCCGGCGAGGCACAGCACGGGCGGAACACCGATGCCACCGGCGACGAGCAGGGCCTTCCTGGTGCCCTCGGGTACCATCCAGCCACGGCCACCGGGGCCCAGCAGGTTAGAGGTGGAGCCAGGGGCCATCTGCGACAGACGACGGGTATCGTCGCCCACGACGGCGTACCACAGCTCGACGGTGCCGGCCTGGGCGTCGGCGCGATAGAAGCTCAGGGGCACGCGAAGCAGCGAGGACGCATCGCCGGGCACGGCAATGTTCACAAACTGACCGGGCTTGAGCGCACTTGCAAGCTTGGGGGCCGAGATGACGAGCGAGAAGATGCCGTCGGCGATCTCCTGGTTCGAGACGACCTCGAAGTCGTGCATGCGTGCAGTGGAAGGTGTGGGCATAGACGCTCCAATCCCCCATGCGGTTGCATGGTCAAAACGAACAGAAAGCGCGGCACCGCAAGGGCACCGCGCACAAAAGCGATAAGGCTATGCTAGCAGATGCAGCCGTCGGCGAGCGTCTGCTTACCGCCGACAAACACATCGGTAGCACGACCGGTAAGCGTGCGGCCGGCAAAACCGGAGTTCTCGGCGCGCGACTCGTAACCGTCCTCGCCGACCGTCCAGGTGGCAGAGGGGTCGAACACGGTCAGGTCGGCAACGGAGCCCGCCTTGACCTGAACCTGGTCGAGGCCCAGGATCTCACGCGGCTTGATGGCCATGAGCTCGACCATACGGCCCATGCTCATCTTGCCCGTGTTGACCAGCTCGGTGAGTACGAGCGACAGCGAGGTCTCGAGGCCGATCATGCCAAAGGGCGCAAGCTCGAACTCGCGGGCCTTCTCCCACGGGGTGTGGGGAGCGTGATCGGTGACGATAGCGTCGACGGTGCCGTCGATGACGCCCTGACGGATGGCCTCGGCGTCCTCGTCGGTGCGCAGCGGCGGATTGACCTTGAGCGAGGTGTTGTAGGTCTCGTCCAGGTCGTTCTCGGTCAGGAACATGTGGTGCGGGGTAGCCTCGCAGGTAACCTGAACGCCAGCGGCCTTACCGGCACGCACGATCTCCAGGCCATGGGCGGTGGAGATGTGCTGGATGTGCAGCTTGGCACCAGTCAGCTTGGCGATCTCGATGTCGCGGGCGATCTGGAGCTCCTCGCCGGCAGCCGGCCAACCCTCGAGAGCCAGACGGGTCGAGACCTTGCCCTCGTTGATCTGGCCGTGGCCGACCAGGTCCTCGTCCTGGCAGTGGCTCATAAAGACCTTGCCGAACATCTTGCCGTAGTCCATGCAACGACGGAGCATACCCGCGCCCTGCACGCCGCGACCGTCGTCGGTGAAGGCGACGGCGCCGTGGGCGACCATATCGCCCATCTCGGACATGGCCTCGCCCTTAAGACCGCGGGTCATGGCACCCGACGGATAGACGCGGCAGTGACCGACCTCGGCAGCGCGGGACTTGACGAACTCCACGACGGTGCCGTTATCGGTGACGGGATCGGTGTTGGGCATGGCGCACACGCCGGTAAAGCCGCCCTTGGCAGCTGCGCGGGTGCCGCTCTCGATGTCCTCTTTGACCTCGTAGCCGGGCTCGCGAAGGTGAACGTGCATATCCACCAGGCCGGGGACGAGGTACTTGCCGGAAAGGTCGCGGACCTCGGCTCCCTCGACGGCGAGATTCTCGCCGACCTCGGCGATCTTGTCGCCGTCAATCAGGACGTCAACGACACCGTCAATCTCGACGGACGGGTCGACGACGTGGGCATTCTTAAGAAGCAAGGCCATTATCGGCACCTCCAAGCAGCAGATACAGGATAGCCATACGCACGCAGATACCGGCGTAGACCTGCTCCAGGATGACGGAGCGTTGCGGGTGGTCGGCCATATAGGAGTCGAACTCGACGCCGCGGTTGATGGGGCCCGGGTGGCAGATGATCGCGTCGGGCTTCATGAGCTTCTCGCGGTCCTTGGTCAGGCCGAAGAGCTTGTGATACTCGCGAATGGTCGGGAACGGAGCACCCTCGAGGCGCTCCTGCTGCACGCGCAGCATGTAGACGACGTCCAGCTCGGGCAGGACCGAATCGAGGTCGCTCGTCACGTGGTCGCAACCCAAGACCTCGGGTGCCGGCGGCAGCAGCGTGCCGGGGGCGACGGCGTAGGTCTCGCAGCCCATGATCTTAAGGGCGGGGATCAGCGAGCCGCAGACGCGGGAGTGGGCGATGTCGCCGACGACGGCGACCTTCAGACCATGGAAGTCACCCTTGTGCTCCCAGATGGTGTACAGGTCCAGCAGGGCCTGCGTGGGATGGTTGTGCTTACCGTCACCGGCGCAGATGACGCTCGCGGGCGAGTTCTGCGTGACGATGTAGGGGGCACCGGCGTGCTTGTCGCGCACGACGATGCAGTCGATCTTGTAGGCGTTGAGGGTCTCGACGGTATCGACGAGGCTCTCGCCCTTGACCGTGGAGGTCGAGGAGCCGCCGAAGTTGAGGCTGTCGGCCGAAAGGCGCTTCTCGGCGAGCTCGAAGGAGCTGCGGGTGCGCGTCGAGGGCTCGTTGAACATGTTGACGATGGTCTTGCCCTTGAGCGTGGGGACCTTCTTGATGGCACGCTCGTTGACCTCGGAGAACGCCTTGGCGGTCTCGAGGATGAGCTTGATGTCCTCTTCGGAGTACTCGGTAATGTCGATCAGGTGCTTATGGTTGAACGCCACGGTACTACTCACCTCCCAGCGGCGCGGAGCCCACGTGGGAACCCGGCGCGACGTCGTTGATCTCGACAGCGGTGCGGCCGTCGACTTCCTTCATATATAGGTGCACGTTCTCCTCGTGCGACGAGGGAACGTTCTTGCCGACAAAGTCCGGTGAGATGGGGAGCTCGCGGTGACCGCGGTCAACGAGAACTGCCAGCTCGATGCGGCTCGGACGGCCCAGGTCCATGACGGCGTCCAAAGCGGCGCGGATGGTACGACCCGTGTACAGGATGTCGTCCACCAGCACGACGCGCTTGCCGTCGACGCTGAAGGGAATGTTGGTAGCGTGGATCGCGGGAGCGAAATTGGTCGCATAGTCATCGCGATAGAAGCTGATGTCCAGGCTGCCGAGCGGAACGTCGACACCCTCGATCTCCTTGATCGCCTCGGCGAGCTTCTTTGCCAGAAGGTCGCCGCGCGTGACGATGCCGACCAGAGCGAGGTCTTCACAGCCCTCGTTGCGCTCGAGGATCTCGTGCGCGATGCGGATCATCGCTCGGTTGACGGCGGTCTCGTCCATGATGACCGCCTTGGGGGAAGTCGTGCCCATCGATCTCCTTCCTCACATGTCTTGACTGCTGACACAGTCAAAAAAATAGATGCCCGACCGCTCAAAGCGGACCAGACACCCACAGGAAGGGCTGCTCGATTGGCAGCTATATGACTCCATGTGGGTATCTCGTACCCCTTTAATGGTCAAGGCATAGTGTAGCCAACCTCGGGCTCAATTGCGAGCATAAATACCGGGCAATCCGTAAACGGAGCCCTACGCTCAATAAACCTATATATATTTGTAGGACGAGCTTGAAAACCTTGTTGCGAGCTGGCATAATCCCCCCTGCTGCACGCAAATCGGATCTACGTCCAGGGCCGTAGCGTGGGCACTATCGCCAAAAGAGGAATATCTCTGTGTAGATTGCGCACAGGGAGTGACTTCTGTGCTATAGTTCAGGCTTGTTTGTTAACGCGACATGTTCGTTTGTCGCCCAAGGAGGGTCAGTTATGTCCAAAGTTTGCGAAGTTTGCGGTAAGCACCCCGTTGCCGGTCGCTCCATCAGCCACTCTCACCGCGTCACCAACCGTAAGTTCCGCCCCAACATCCAGCGCGTCTACGTCGTCGTCGATGGTCACCGTCGCAAGATGAACGTTTGCTCCACCTGCCTCAAGTCCGGCAAGGTTGCGCGCTCCTAAATAAGGTCTTACCAACAAGTACCTCGGACTCTCCGGGTCAAAGACCTCGCGTTCACATAGAACTTACCAAAGGCGTCCTCCCCTACGGAGGGCGCCTTTTTGCACTCATTGGGGACAGACTTACATGAGTGTTTTCACGCATTTGGGACAGACATTACGCATGCCGGCAGCGGTTCGGCCCCTGTCTCACGCAGCCTCCCTCCAGCCTACGGTGGCCTTGGTCACGCTTGTAGCGCCGATGCCGGTGATACGGGCAATTTGCTTGACCGTGAGATGTGCCCGCCTGAGCCTCAGCAGACACGCATCACGATCGGGGCGTGGCAGGGCCTTGAGCAGCGCAGGATCTATGCTCGGAAGGACTTCGCGCGCAACGGAAAGAGCATCCTCATCGAGGATCCGTCGGCGTGGAAGAATCTCAACTGACCAGATCCGCCCGGCAACTTCCTTAAGATGCTCACAATAGTGACGAGACCCCCCGACAATATCGAGCATAGGGGCCGCATCGCAGATGTCAAAGGGATCGTAGCCCAGCTGGTATGCCCTAAAGCTTGACCAGCGGTATGCTTCGAGAGAGTCGATCGCACCTTTCACAGGATTGAGATGGATATAATCGAGTAGCTGCACCGCCTGTGTGTCCGACTCAACCGCAACACGCGAATAGCGATTGTCAAACAGATGGCCCGTTCTTCCCGTTTTCCCATTGAAATACTTAGCATACGCCGTCAGTGCGCACTGCATTGCCTTTGAAAGGTTGTCATATGGGTCATCAACCATCAAATGGAAGTGGTTGTCCATAAGGCACCAAGCCAACACTGCCACTTTATGGCGTGCAAACCTGTCCGAGATGTCCGATAAGAAACGATATCGGTCAGAGTCATCTTCAAAAATAATCTGTTTGGAGTTGCCACGGTCAAAGACGTGGTAATAGCCGGTGAGCGAAACGGCGCGGGCACATCGGGGCATAATCTCTCCTTTCAAAACTGAACAGGCAACACCTAAAAGGAGAGAAGGAACGCGAAATGCTGAGCCTGTGACCTATTTATATCCAATGATCGGCAAAAACAGGTTCAGAACGGCAAAATGGCAAAACGATGTCTGTCCCAAATGAGTGAAAGCACTCATGTAAGTCTGTCCCCAATGAGCGGGGAGATGGAGCAGGCAGATAGTTTTAGTTAAAACGCTTCATTTTATTGAAGCGGTTTAGTGTGCCTTTTACGGGAATCTTACCGTTCACCGAATAATTTCTTGCTATCATGCAAGGCGTAGGGTAAATCTCCGATCGCAAGGAGACACAAATGGTGAAAAAGTCACCGGAAAACACTACTCCCGCAATTGTGGACAACGTAGAGGCGCTTGAGGCTAAGCTCGCTCAGATGCGAGAGGCCCAGGCGCTTTTTGCTACGTACACGCAGGAGCAGGTCGACAAGATCTTCTATGAGGCCGCCATGGCCGCCAACAAGGCTCGTATCCCGTTGGCGAAGATGGCCATCGAGGAGACCGGCCGCGGCGTTCTTGAGGACAAGGTCATCAAGAACCACTACGCCGCAGAGTACATCTATAACGCTTACAAGAACACCAAGACCTGTGGTGTCCTGGAGCGCGACGAGGCTTACGGCATCACCAAGATCGCCGAGCCCATCGGCATCGTGGGCGCCGTCATCCCGACGACCAACCCCACTTCCACCGCGATCTTCAAGACGCTGATCAGCCTGAAGACCCGCAACGCCATCATCATCTCCCCGCACCCGGCAGCCGCCAAGTGCACCATCGCCGCCGCCAAGCTCGTGCTTGACGCCGCCGTCAAGGCCGGCGCCCCCGAGGGCATCATCGGCTGGGTCGATGTCCCCTCCATCGAGCTGACCAACATGGTCATGCGCGACGTCGACATCATCCTCGCCACCGGTGGCCCGGGAATGGTCAAGGCCGCTTACTCCTCGGGCAAGCCCGCCCTGGGCGTTGGCGCCGGTAACACCCCGGTCGTCATCGACGACACCGCCGACGTGCTGCTCGCCGTCAACTCCATCATCCACTCCAAGACCTTCGACAACGGCATGATCTGCGCTTCCGAGCAGTCCGTGACCGTCATCGACACCATCTATGACCAGGTTAAGGCCGAGTTCCAGAAGCGCGGCTGCTACTTCGTCAAGCAGGGTGCCGAGATGGAGGCCCTGCGTGCCGCCATGTTCAAGAACGGCGCCCTCGATCACCGCATCCCCGGCATGGCTGCCGCCAAGATCGCCGAGCTCGCCGGCATCGAGGTTCCCGCCAAGACCAAGATCCTGATCGCCGAGGTCACCTCCACCGACCCCGCCAAGGAGGAGTTCTCCCACGAGAAGCTGTCCCCGGTCCTGGCCATGTACCACGCCAAGGACTTCCAGGAGGCCGTCGACAAGGCCGAGCACCTGGTGCTCGCCGGTGGCCCGGGCCACACCGCCTCTCTGTACGTGCACCCCGCCCAGGCCGAGAAGATCAGCCTGTTCGAGCACGTCATGAAGGCCTGCCGTATCGTCATCAACACCCCGTCCTCGCACGGCGGCATCGGTGACCTGTACAACTTTGGCATGAAGCCGTCTCTGACCCTGGGCTGCGGCTCCTGGGGCGGCAACTCCGTCTCCGAGAACGTTGGGGTGAAGCACTTGATCAACGTTAAGACTGTGGCCGAGCGCCGTGAGAACATGCTGTGGTTCCGCGCTCCCGAGAAGGTCTACTTCAAGAAGGGTTCCACGCCCGTCGCCCTCGACGAGCTGGGCAACGTCATGGGCAAGAAGCGCGCCTTCATCGTCACCGACCAGTTCCTCTTCAAGAATGGCAACACCCGCGCCATCGAGGCCAAGCTCGACGAGATGGGCATCGCCCACGACTGCTTCTACGACGTCGAGCCCGATCCGTCGCTGCAGTGTGCACGTCGCGGCGCCAAGCAGATGGCTCTCTTTGAGCCGGACGTCATCATCGCCGTCGGCGGTGGCTCCGCTATGGACGCCGGCAAGATCATGTGGATGATGTACGAGCACCCCGAGTGCAAGTTTGAGGACATGGCCATGGACTTCATGGACATCCGCAAGCGTATCTTCACCTTCCCCGAGATGGGCAAGAAGGCCTACTTCGTCGCCGTCCCGACCTCTTCGGGTACCGGCTCCGAGTGCACGCCGTTCGCCATCATCACCGACAAGGAGACCGGCATCAAGTGGCCGCTCGCCGACTACGCGCTGCTCCCCAACATGGCTATCGTCGACGCCGACAACTGCATGACCGCCCCGCGCGGCCTGACCGCTGCCTCCGGCATCGACGTCATGACCCACGCCATCGAGTCCTACGTCTCCATCATGGCTTCCGACTACACCAAGGGCCTCTCCGAGCGCGCTGCCAAGCTCGTCTTTGAGAACCTGCCCTCCAGCTTCACGAACGGCGCCAAGGACCCGCACGCCCGCGAGGAGATGCACAACGCCTCCTGCATGGCCGGTATGGCCTTCGCCAACGCCTTCCTGGGCCTCAACCACTCCATGGCTCACAAGCTCGGCGCTTTCCATCACCTGCCCCACGGCATCGCTAACGCCGTCATCCTGACCCGCGTCATGCGCTACAACGCCGCCGAGGCTCCCGTCAAGATGGGTACCTTCTCCCAGTATCCTTACCCCAACGCGCTGCACAACTACGCCGAGATGGCCAAGTACTGCGGCATCGAGGGCAAGGACGACAAGGAGGTCTTCGAGAACTTCATCACGAAGCTCGAGGAGCTCAAGGACTTCATCGGTGTCAAGAAGACCATCGCCGACTACGGTGTTGACGAGCAGTACTTCCTCGACACCCTCGACGAGATGACCGAGCAGGCATTCAACGACCAGTGCACCGGCGCTAACCCGCGCTACCCGCTCATGAGCGAGATCAAGGAGCTCTACCTGGACGCCTACTACGGCCGCGAGCCCCAGGACTACGCCGTCTGCTAGTTTTTAGCACGGTTTTTTGCGGCGGGGGTGCACGGGTGTTTCACACACCCCCGCCGTCGCTTCTATCGCATCGTTGAAAGGATGCAACCATGCTGCTACCCGATTCCAAGACCGAGCTCGTCCGCCGTGGCAACAAGGTCGTTTACGACCTGGGCGACAAGATCGTCAAGGTCTTTAACGAGACCAAGCCTGTCTCCGACGTGTTCAACGAGGCTTTGAATCTTGCCCGCATCAATGAGTGCGGCATCCGCAGCCCCAAGGCTCTCGAGGTTTCCCAGCTCGAGAACGCCAACGGCTGGGCGCTCGTGACCGAGAAGGTTCCGGGCACCACCCTTGCCGAGAAGATGACTGCCGAGCCCCAGCGCTTTGGTGAGTACCTCGAGATGTTCGTCGACCTCCAGATCGAGATCCACGGCTACACCTCCCCGCTGCTCAACCGTCAGCGCGACAAGTTCGCCCGCATGATCGACAGCCTTGATCAGCTCAATGCCACCACGCGCTACAACCTTCAGGAGCGTCTGGACGGTATGACCAAGGAGTTCAAGGTCTGCCACGGCGACTTCAACCCCTCCAACGTCATCGTCGGCGACGACGGCCAGCTCTATGTGTGCGACTGGGCACACGCCACCCAGGGCTCCCCTGCTGCCGACGTTGCCACCACCTACCTGCTCTTTGCCCTCAACAGCAAGGACCAGGCCGAGGCCTACCTGGAGCTCTACTGCGACCGTGCCGACATGCCCATGCAGGTCGTGCGTCAGTGGACGAGCATCGTCGCCGCTTCCGAGCTCGCTCGTAAGCGCAACGTGAACGATGAGTTCCTGAAGAACTGGATCGACGTCGTCGATTATCAGTAATATCTGAGCGATTTATTTCGCATCGGAGGCACAATGGAAAACCCCGCAGCTCGCATGGGCTGTGGGGTTTTCCTTTTAGATATCGAGGATGCTACAAGATAATAGGACGGCCCCGCATCTCCCCGATTGGAGAAATGCGGGGCCGTCCCACATATCGAACTACAAGCGAAATCGTCGATTAACGGCGGGCTGCCTTAACAAGCTCGGCAACCTTGGCAACGACCTCGTCGATCGCCACGTCCTCGCGCTCGCCCGTAGCACGGTCCTTGAGCTCAACGGTGCCATTCTTAAGGCCGCGCTTGCCCAGAACCACCTGATACGGGAAGCCCATGAGGTCGTTATCGGCAAACTTAAAGCCCGGACGCTCATCGCGATCGTCGACGACGACCTCGATACCCTCGGCACACAGGCCATCAACAATCTGCTCGCAGACGGTAGCGCACTCTTCCTTCTTGGGATCAAGCGGAATCACCGCGACCTCGTACGGGGCAACGGAGACCGGCCAGACGATACCGTGCTCGTCGTTGTGCTGCTCCACGACGGCAGCAAGCGAGCGGGACACGCCCACGCCGTAGCAACCCATGATGAGCGGCTTCTCCTTGCCGTCCTCATCCATAAAGGTGGCACCCATGGCCTCGGAGTACTTGGTGCCCAGCTGGAAGACCTGAGAAACCTCGATGCCGCGGGCAGCGGAGAGCGGCTTGCCGCAGTGCGGGCAGGGGTCGCCGGCGACAACGGTGACCAGATCGGCCCACTCATCGACGGTAAAGTCGCGCTCGGGGCAGGCACCGGTAAAGTGATAATCGACCTCGTTGGCACCGCAGGCCCACTGTTTGGACTCGCGCAGGCTCTCGTCGCAGACCAGACGAATGCCATCGGGCAGGTTAACCGGTCCGATAAAGCCCTTGTGCAGACCGTTCGCCTGAAGCTCCTCGTCGGTCATCATGCGATAGCCCTTGCCAAAGACGTGCTCGGCCTTGCAATCGTTGAGCTCGTGATCGCCCGGAACAATGGCCACGACCGGCTTGCCCTCGGCGTCGATGAGTGCCAGCGACTTGCGCGTGCCGTTCTCGGGGAACCCAAAGAACTTAGCAACAGCCTCAATGGTGCCCATGCCCGGAGTCTCAACCTTGGTGAGCGTACCGTCACCGGGACCCTCGGTCACGACGACCTTGGTGCTTGCAGCCTCGTCATCGGCAGCGAAGCCGCAATCGTCGCAGTAGACGAGCGAAGCCTCGCCGGCGTCAGCCAAAGCCATGTACTCGACGGAGGTATCGCCACCGATCTCGCCAGAATCGGCGACGACGGGCAGAGCCTTGATGTAGCAGCGCTCGCAGATATTGGCGTACGCCTGCTTCATCTTGTCGTACTCCTCCTGCAGGCTCTCCTGCGTGGCGGAGAAGCTGTAGGCGTCCTTCATGATGAACTCGCGGCCGCGCATCAGGCCAAAGCGGGGACGGAACTCGTCGCGGAACTTGTCCTGAATGTGATACAGGTTGACGGGCAGCTGCTTATAGGAGCGTAGCTCGTTGCGCACCAGGGCCGTGACGGTCTCCTCGTGCGTGGGGCCCAGGACGAACTCGCGACCATGACGGTCGTCAAAGCGCACAAGCTCCTTGCCATAGGCGTCGATGCGGCCGGACTCGCGCCACAACTCGGCGTCGACCATGATAGGCATCATAAGCTCCTGGGCGCCGGCAGCGTCCATCTCGTCGCGCACGATGTTCTCGATCTTACGGATCGAGCGCCAGGCAAGCGGCAGGTAGGAATACAGGCCGGCGGCCTCCTTGCGGATCATGCCGGCACGGAGCAGCAGGCGGTGACTGGCGAGCTCAGCGTCCGCCGGATCCTCTTTAAGCGTCGGCGCATAGAGCTTAGACATATACATTGCTCGGGTCATTTATTTCTCCTCAATAAGCTTGTCGACCTCTGCCATAAGCGCGTCGACAATTTGGTCCTCAGCTACTTTACCAATGATCTGGCCATGCGAAAAGAGCAAGGCCTGACCACGTCCGCAAGCAACGCCCAGGTCGGCATCAGAAGCCTCGCCGGGGCCATTGACCGCGCATCCCATAACGGCGATCGAAAGCGGCGCGGAGTAGTTCTTAAGCCGCTCGGTGACCTCCTCGGCGATGGGAATGAGGTTAACCTGGCAGCGGGCGCACGTGGGGCACGAGACAATCTCGGGACCACGACGACGCAGGCCCAGCGACTGCAAAATTCCCCAGGCGACCGGCGGCTCCTCAACCGGATCGGCCGTGAGAGAGACGCGCATGGTGTCACCGATACCCTCAGACAGCAGAATACCAAGGCCCACCGAGCTCTTAATGGTGCCCTGAAGCTTGGTACCCGCCTCGGTTACGCCCAGGTGAAGCGGAACGTGGGGAATCTCACGCGACAGGGCTCGATAGGTATCGAGCGTCGTTTGCACGCTATGGGCCTTGGCCGAAAGCACAATGTTCGTAAAGCCGCGGTCCTCAAAGTGCTTGACGAAGCGCTCGCTCGACATCACGAGCTTTTCGGGCTGCGTGAGGTCTTCGCGCTCGGCGATATCCTGCTCAAGCGAGCCCGCGTTCACGCCAATGCGAATCGCGCACCCAGCGGCGCCCGCGGCATCGATCACGGCATCGACCTTGGCCCAATCGCCAATGTTGCCGGGATTGATGCGGAGCTTGGCGGCACCGGCCTCCATAGCGCCAATGGCCAGCTTGTGGTTAAAGTGGATATCGGCAACGATTGGCACCGGAGACTCGGCACAGATGGTGCGGAAACCCTCAAGCGCGGCCTCAGTGGGCACGCTCACACGCACGATATCGCAGCCAGCCTGCGCCAACGCGCACACTTGCGCAAGTGTTGCCTGGGCATCAGCGGTATCGGTGCAGGTCATGGATTGGACCACCACCGGCGCACCGCCACCGATCTGCACACCGCCCACATGCACGGGGCGCGTCAAATCGCGAGGCAAAGGATGGGATAAAGACAATCCAAACACTCCCCTACAGAATAAATCGAAGGATGTCGGAACGAAGCATATAGACAAACAGCAGCGCAAAGAGCGCGATGCCCACATAGCTCACAATCGTCTGGACCTTGAGCGGAAGCTCGCGGCCAGCAATCTTTTGAATGATCTCGATGACCAGCTTGCCGCCATCGAGTGGTGGGATGGGCAGCAGGTTCATAAAGCCAAGCGAGAACGAAATGAGGGCGGCAAACGAAAGGAACGTGGCAGGGCCGGCAGCAGCAGCCTGTGAGGACATAACGCTAATGCCCACGATCGAAGAAGACTGATCGAGAATCTCCATCGTATGCTGCGGCTGGAGCAGGCGCATCACGCCCTCCGCTGTCTGCACGACATAGGAGAACGAAAGGCGAGCCGACGTGATGGGGTCTAAACGGACCACCTGCGTAGAGGCATACACACCTAGGCGCTCGTCCTCTTTGAGCGCAACCGAGGTCGAATGCTGCTTGCCGTCGCGCTCATACTCAATGGCGATATCGTCCTTACCGGCGGCCTTGCCGATGGCATCGTAAACGTCCATCCAGGTAGAGCACGATACTCCGTCAACCGAAAGGATCGCGTCGCCGCCCTCGATACCCGCCTTGGCGGCAATAGACCCCTCGTCAACCTGACCAATCACGTTGGTATCCATCGGCACGGTGACACCCGCAATAGAGTAGATGCTCATAAGCAGCAAAAAACCCGTCAGGATATTGACGAGAATGCCCGCGAGCAGCATAAAGGCGCGCTTGAGAAAGCCCTGGCCAAGATAAGTGTGCGAGCGCTCTTGCGCCAAGAAATCAGCCTCGCCGCACGGCAGCTCCCACACATCGCCCTCGGCAGTCGCATGCTCTCGATCGAACCGGCGGCCGTCAAAGGTGGTGTAACCCGCCGCGTCTCGCGGCAGCGTCTGATACTTGGTGGGATAGTAGCTCGGCGAGGGTTTCTCCCCTTCCTCATACCAGGGAGCGATGGAGCCCCAGCCCAGCAACAGAGCACAAGCCTCGAGCACATCCTCCTCGGAAAGCTCGAGCTCGA
This sequence comes from Collinsella sp., assembly GCA_018380195.1. GTDB lineage: Bacteria > Actinomycetota > Coriobacteriia > Coriobacteriales > Coriobacteriaceae > Collinsella. The sequence continues at coordinate 72,680 of JAGZUC010000005.1, forward strand.
CAGCAAGGTCGGCCACGGTCACGCGACCATGACGGTAGATAGCCGCGAGCACGCGATCGGCGCAGGAGACATCGGTCGGATCCATACCGCAGATGGCAGCGTAGCCACCCAGCAGCAGCGGGGTCACGCCAAACTTGGTTCCAATGCGACGCGACGTGTAATGGATGTCAAAGCGGCACGGCAGGCCCAAAAAGAACTCGGTCACACGGACGCCGCAGGCACGCGCCGCCAAAAAGTGGCCGCCCTCGTGCAAAAACACGAGGACGGAAAGCATCAGCAGGCCCCAAAAGACCGATGAGAGAACGCTCAGAACAGTATCCATAAAACGAAAAAGCAATCCTTATGGGTTAAGAACGGGCTGTGGCGAGCACCTGCGCGGCCTTTTCACGCGCCCAGCCATCGATGTCGCGAAGCTGTTCAAACGAATCGACCGTCTGGGCATCGTGAGCATCCATGCAAGATTCCACAATGCGGTCGATATCGGTAAAACTGCAGCCATCATGCAGGAAGGCATCGACGGCGACCTCGTTGGCGGCATTGAGCACGCACGGCATGGTGCCGCCCGTCTTGCCGGCACGTTCGGCCAGCGCAAGGCAGCGGAAGGTATCCATATCGGCCGCGTCAAAGGTAAGCTGTCCCAACTCGCGGAAGTCGATACGCGGAGCCGGCGTATCCCAACGCTCGGGATACGAGAAGGCAAACTGGATGGGAATGCGCATGTCAGAGGCACCGAGATGCGCCATCACGGAGCCGTCGGCAAACTCAACCATGGAGTGAATCTTGGACTGGCGCTGCACGACCACGTTAATGAAATCGAGATCGCAGCCGAACAGATGCATGGCCTCGATACGTTCCAGACCTTTGTTCATGAGGGTGGCGGAGTCAATCGTGATCTTGGCACCCATAGCCCACGTAGGATGCGCCAGGGCATCGGCGCGCGTCACACGATCGAGCTCGTCACGCGTACGGCCAAAGAACGGGCCGCCCGAGCAGGTAAGCCAAATGCAGTGAGCCTCGCGCGGATTCTCGCCAAGATAGCACTGGTAGATGGCAGAATGCTCGGAGTCGACAGGGATAAGCTGGCCCGGCTGCGCCAACGGCATAAGCAGATCGCCACCGACGACGAGCGACTCCTTGTTGGCCAGGGCAAGACGCTTGTTCGAGGTCAGAGCAGCATGGCTCGCCTCGAGACCGGCAGCGCCCACGATGGCAACGAGCACGCAGTCGACATCATCGCGGCATGCGAGCTCGCACACGGCCTGCGCGCCAACGCCGAGCTCCGTGCCCTCGGGCAGTTCCTGCAGTACAGCGTCGGCGCCATGGGAGGCGTCCGCCACGGCAACCGCCGGGACCGAGAACTCACGGGCAGCGGCAACGAGCTCGGGGGTGCTGGAGTTAACGGACAGCGCCGTAACCTGCAGGCGATCGGCATGCTGACGGCACACGTCGAGCGCCTGAGTGCCGATAGAACCCGTACAGCCCAGAATGGCAACACGAAGACGCCCATCGGGACCGTAGGTGGTCTGATAAGCCATTACAGCACGCCTCCGATCATCAGCAGCAGCTGCGCGGTAATGCAGCCAAAGATGAGCGAATCGCTGCGGTCGAGCATGCCGCCGTGGCCCGGTATGAGATTGCCGGAATCTTTAACGCCCACACCGCGCTTGATACGCGACTCGATGAGGTCGCCGATAACGCCCAGGATGGAGACGACCACGCCGCACAGCAGTGCATAGGGCAGGCTCAGCTTATAGAAGTGCGTTGCCCACAGGATGAGCCAGATCAAGACAGAGCCCAAAATGCCGCCGACAAAGCCTTCCCAGCTCTTTTTGGGGGAAATCTTGGGAACCATCTTATGCTTGCCAATGCGGCTGCCCACGATATAGGCAAACGAGTCGGAAACCCAAAGGGACGCGCAAACGCCCACCGAAAGCAGTGCACCGGCAAAACCGGGCACGGCATCGCGCAGCAGCACGATAGCCGACAGCATAAAGCCAGTGTAGATAGGGCCCATGAGCGTCACGGCAACGTCAGAGATGCGAGTGCGCGGAGACCAGACATACCAAATGCCCACAGCGAGCATCAGGGCAAAAAGCAGGGCATTCAGCAACATCGAATCGCCCAACGCCGACAGCGGAAAGAGTACGGCGGCAGCGATACCCATGCGCTCGTTAGCCATCTTGCCATCGAGCCTTGTCATACGGAAAAACTCATAGCAGCACAGGCCGCTCATGACAGAAACAAAGATGGCAGTGGGCACGATACCCAAAACCAGGCACAGGATAAAGACAACAGCGTAGACGATACCAGCGGCGGCACGGGTAATAAAGCCCGCCAGCCACGAACCGGTGCCGCTCTTCACTGCAGGCGCTCCCGCAGTGGCAGCTTTACGCGCAGGCGTCTTGGGAGCAGATGCCTTGGGACGATCGGACACGATTAAGCCTCCTCGGTCTTGCTCAGTCCACCAAACCTACGGTCACGGCCCTGATAGGCCAAAATGGCGTCGACAAGGCCCCAACGATCAAAGTCGGGCCAATAGGTATCGGTGACGTAGAACTCGGAATAAGCCACCTGCCACAGCAGATAGTTCGAAAGGCGCAACTCACCAGAGGTGCGAATTACAAGCTCAGGATCGGGAAGACCGGCGGTATAGAGGTGGGAAGCCACCATGTCGTCATCAATTGCGGCAGGATCGATCTTACCGGCGGCAGTGTCGAGTGCGATTTGACGGACAGCGCGGGTAATCTCGGCACGCGCGCCGTAGTTGACGGCAAGCGCCAGCGTCATACCGGTGTGATCGGCGCACTCGGCAAGACCGCGTTCAAAAACGTCGCGGGTCTTCTTGGGCAGCGCGGAAATGTCACCCAAAAAGACAACACGCACGTTTTCGCGCTTCAGAAGCGGCAGCTCGTCGATAAACGTCTTGGCAAACAGATGCATCAAGACGTTGACCTCATGCTGCGGACGGTTCCAGTTTTCGGTAGAAAACGCATAGGCAGAAAGCACGTCGACGCCTAGGCGCACGCAGGCGGTAATGATCTCGCGCAGCGAGACGATACCTGCCTTATGACCCTCGGTGCGTGCAAGACCGCGCGACGTGGCCCAACGACCGTTGCCGTCCATGATGCACGAGATATGGTGCGGAATCTTATTGAGGTCAAGGTCGGAAAAACCGACGCCCACAGGGGCGTCGGCAAAGTACTCGACCAGTTTATGCTCGTCGTATTGCACCTTAGATCTCCATGACCTCGGCTTCTTTTTCCTTCAGAAGCTCCTCGACCTTGGCGACATACTCATCGGTGTGCTTCTGGACCTTGGCCTGCTCGCGACGGACATCGTCCTCGGTGAGCTCCTCATCGCGCTCGAGCTTGTTGTTAAAGTCGCGACGGATGTTACGGATAGACACCTTGGCCTGCTCGGCGTACTCGCGGCACTCCTTGACGAGCTCGCGACGGCGCTCCTCAGTGGGGGCCGGGAACGGCAGACGAACGACGGTGCCATCGGAGTTGGGGGTAATGCCCAGATCGGAAGCGCCGATGGCCTTGACGATAGCGTTGATGAGTGCCTTGTCCCACGGCTCGATGAGCAGCATGTGAGCCTCGGGGGTCTTGACGGCGGCAACCTGCGTGACCGGCGTGGGGACACCGTAATAATCAACGGTGATGTCGGACAGAATGTTGGCGTTGGCGCGGCCGGTACGGACCTTGGAGAAGTTATGCTTGAGGGACTCGAGCGACTTGTCCATATGGGCGGTGATGTTCTCTGCCATGCTTAATCCTCCTGATAGACGAGCGTGCCGACGGGCTCACCCGAAAGCGCGCGCTTGACGGTGTCCTCGCCATCGATGTTGAGGACCAAAATAGGCATACGGTTATCCTGGCACAGAGCCGTAGCCGTGGAATCCATAACCTGCAGGCCGCGAACGAGAACCTCGTGATAGGTAATCTTGTCAAAACGGACGGCATCGGCGCACTTGACGGGATCCTTGTCGTAGATGCCGTCAACCTTGGTGGCTTTAATCAGAATCTCGGCGCCGATCTCGCACGCACGAAGAGCCGCGGCGGTGTCGGTCGTAAAGTACGGATTGCCCGAACCGGCGGCAAAAATAACGACGTTGCCCTTGGAAAGGTGGTTGATGGCGCGACGGCGAATATAGGGCTCGCAGATCTCGTTCATCTGGATAGCGCTCATCACACGGCAGGGAACATCGTTATGCTCGAAGGCATCCTGCAGAGCGAGCGCGTTCATAACGGTTGCAAGCATGCCCATGTAGTCGGCCTGAGCACGCTCCATGCCACCGGCAGCGCCGGCCATGCCGCGGAAAATATTGCCACCGCCGACAACGACGCCGACCTCATGACCAACGGCGAGCAGCTCCTTGACCTGCTTGGCAAGATGGTCGGTAACCTTGGGGTCGATGCCATATTGGCCGTCGCCCATCAGTGCTTCGCCAGAAAGCTTAAGAAGCACGCGTTTATATCGGATGTCGGACAAAGCGATCCTCCTTTAATTAGACTTTCAATATGATATCAAAGGCTCTGATAAGAGCCATGAAAAAGCAGGCTGTGAGTAAAACCCACAGCCTGCTCATTACCAGCTACAAGAGCTTATTTACTCGCCACGGACCAGACGGTCAAAGGCAACGACGGTAATGGTGTCGCCGAGCTCCTTGGAGACCTGCTCAGCGTACTTCTTGATAGTGAGGGAGCTGTCCTTGATGAACTCCTGCTCGGTGAGCACGGACTGCTTGTAGAACTTCTCCAGACGGCCGACAGCCATCTTCTCCTGAATGGCCTCGGGCTTGCCGGACTCGGCAGCCTGAGCCATGTAGATCTGCTTCTCGTGCTCGACGGTCTCGGCCGGAACCTGATCGCGGGTAGCGCTGATCGGGGCGACGGCGGCAACCTGAAGGGCAACGTCGTGAGCGAAGGCCTTGAAGGACTCAGCCTGAGCGGTCTCGGCCTTCTCGAAGGCGAACTCGACGAGGACGCCGATCTTACCACCCATGTGGATGTAAGAAGCAAGCGCGCCGTTCTCAGCCTTGCGGGCAGCGAAGCGGGAGATCTTCATGTTCTCGCCCATGATGTGAATCATCTCGGTGAGCTCGGAGGAAACAGTCTCCTCGCCCATCGGCTTCTCGAGCAGAGCGTCGACGTCAGCAGGCTCGGTGGTAGCGACAACCTCAGCGACCTTGGAAGCAAAGCCGGTGAACTTGGCGTTGGAGCCAACGAAGTCGGTCTCGCAGGAGAGCTCGAGCAGAGCGCCGGTCTTGCCATCCTCGGAGACGAACGCGGCGACAGCGCCCTCGTTGGTCTCACGGCCAGCCTTCTTGGCAGCCTTGGCGAGGCCATTTTTGCGCAGAACGTCGACAGCGGCGTCCATGTCGCCGTCAGCCTCAACGAGAGCCTTCTTGCACTCCATCATCGGGGAGTCGGTCATCTCGCGGAGCTGCTTGACCATAGCGGCGGTAATCTGGGCCATTGTGGTTCCTTTCAAAGAGATGAAAAAGAATTAACTAAGACTGATTTACTCGGCCTTGGGCTCAGCGGCCATCTCGGCCTCGGAGACCTGCTCCTTGCCGGAGCCAGCGAGGCAGGCGTCAGCCATGAGCTCGCACATAAGGGTGACAGCGGAGATAGCGTCATCGTTGCAGGGGATGCCGTACTCGACCTCGTCGGGATCGGAGTTGGTGTCGATCAGAGCGACAACGGGGATGTTCAGGCGCTGAGCCTCCTTGATGGCGTTCTCCTCGCGCTTGGTGTCGATGACGAAGAGAGCCTGGGGCAGACCCTTCATGTCGCGAGCGCCACCGAGGTTGGTCTGGAGCTTGGTGAGCTCCTTGCCGAGAACAGCCTGCTCCTTCTTGGGCAGAACAGCCATGCGGCCGTCCTCGACCATGGCCTCGAGCTCCTCCATGCGGTTGATGCGGGAGCGGATGGTGACGAAGTTGGTCAGCATACCGCCGAGCCAACGCTGGTTGATGTAGGGCATGTTGGCGCGCTCAGCAGCGTTCTTGACGGCCTCCTGAGCCTGCTTCTTGGTGCCGACGAACAGCACGTTGCCACCCTTGGCGACGTTCTTGACGAAGGTGTAGGCCTGGTCGGCGTCGAGGATGGTCTGCTTGAGGTCGAGGATGTAGATGCCGTTGCGCTCACCGAAGATGAACGGCTTCATCTTAGGGTTCCAGCGACGGGTCTGGTGACCGAAGTGGCAGCCGGCCTCGAGCAGGGTGCGGATATTAATCTTGGTAGCCATGTTAAACCTCCTGTGGTTTGCCTCCGCGCGGGGTCATCCTCCAAAACCAACCCGGACATGTGCTACCAAAGCCCGGGCACCACGGTATGAAGTAGCCGCGCGTGCGTGATAAAAACCTGTTGCCGTGAAGCAACCCGATGAATGATAGCAGGAATGCTTCTTCCTGCCAACCCGCAATCAAAACCACACACCTGAGTGCGGCGCGGGACGGACCAGCCACTATTCGCCGCGGGGATGGGCTTGAGCCACGGCCCGCTTAAGCCGATCGGGCGTGAGATGCGTGTAGATCTGCGTCGTGGACAGGCTCGCATGACCCAGCAGCTCTTGAACCGAGCGCAGGTCCGCACCGCCCTCGAGCAAGTCGGTCGCAAAGGTATGGCGCATCGCATGCGGGGCGATGTCGGCCGGAATGCCGGCAAGTGTCGCCAGCGTATGGAACCGCCGCCTGAGCATGGCGGCACTCATACGATTGCCGCGCGCCGATATAAGCAGCGGATGCGCCCCGGTAGCGGGGTCACGGCGCTTTGCCCGAGCGAGCAACTCCGGCCTCCCCTCCTCAATATAGAGACGCGTCGCCTCGAGCGCACGACGATACAGAGGGACGATACGTTCTTTGCTCCCCTTGCCCCACAGGCGCAGCGTGCGTTCGGACCACGCAATGGACTCCACATTGAGTGCTGCGAGCTCAGAGATACGGGCTCCCGAGGCATAGAGCAGCTCGAGCATCGCCGCATCGCGCAGTCCCGCGGGTGTTGAGGTATCAGGCGTCTTGAGCAGCGCCTCCACCTGTTGGGTCGTCAGCACACCGGGTAGATCGCGCGGGAGCTTGGGCGAGGAAATTGCCGAGACCACATCGCCCTCCACGACCCCCTCGGCAGCCATCCATCGATAGAGCGATCGGATAGCCGACAGATGCGCCGCAAGCGTTCGGGGAGCCACCTGCCCACGCGAAAGCTCGGCAAGATAGCGACGAATGGTGCGCACGTCGGCAGCGAAAGCATCTATATCCTCGCGCTCGCACCAGGCAGCAAAGCGCTCCAGCCTCGAGCCATAGGCCGTCACCGTGTTGGGAGAAAGCCCCTCGACACGTGAGATATAGGCGATAAACGAGTCGACGGTGTCGTACAGGTCAAAGGCTATGACCGGTCGCCTCCAAACAGATCGGGGCGAGTGGCCAGATAGGCATCAAGGGCCTCGAGCGCACGGTCCGCATAGGCCTGGTAGCGGTCGCGCTTGCTGCGGCGCTTACCATCCTCGAGTGGCGGCACCAGGCCAAAGTTGACATGCATAGGCTGATAGCCCACGGTGGCAGGATCGGTCGCATAACCCACGAGCGCACCCAGGGCGCCCACACGCGGCAACTCGACGCCCGCGGCACCGATAGCCTCGGCATAGGTGTTGAGCGCCGCGAGCAGACCGGTCGCCACGGCTTCCATGTACCCCTCGGTGCCGGTAATCTGACCGGCCAGGCGCACGCCGGTACCGGGCACGGCAAAGGTGCCATCGAGCACGTGCGGGGCGTCGACAAAGGTATTGCGGTGCATGACACCGTAGCGGAAGAACTCAGCGTTCTCCAGGCCCGGCACCATATGGAAGACGCGCTTCTGCTCGCCAAAGGTCAAGTTGGTCTGGAAGCCCACCAGGTTATAGGCGGTCTTCTCCTTGTTCTCGGCACGCAGCTGAATCGCCGCCCAGGGGCGACGTCCGGTACGCGGGTCGGTGAGGCCGACGGGCTTCATGGCACCAAAGCGGATGGCATCCTTGCCGGTGCGCGCGACCTCCTCGGCGGGCTGGCAGGCCTGGAACAGATCGCCGCCCTCAAAGTCTTTGAGCACCACGCGGTCGGCCGTGGTAAGCGCCTCGATAAAGGCCTCGTACTCCTCCTTGTTGAGCGGAGCGTTGAGATAGTCGCCGCTCCCCTGCTCCTCATAGCGCGACTGAGAGAACAGCACGTCCATATCGAGCGTGGAGGCATCGACGATTGGCGCGGCAGCGTCAAAGAACGCCAAGGCGTCGCCACCGACGAGCTTCATGACCTCTTCGCTCAATGCCGGAGAACACAGCGGGCCCGCGGCAATGACCACGTGGCCCTCGGGAATCTGCGTGACCTCGCCGTGCACAACCTCGATATTGGGTCGGGAGGCAACCTCGGCCTCAACAAGCCCGGAAAACTTGACGCGGTCGACCGCCAGGGCACCGCCAGCGGGAACGGCCGCACGATGGGCGCAATCGAGCAGAACCGAACCCATGCGCTCGAGCTCGGCCTTTAACAAGCCCGCAGCAGAGTCCGGACGGGTTGACTTAAACGAATTTGAGCAGACGAGCTCGGCCAGGTGGTCGGTATGGTGGGCCGGAGAGCTCACCTGGGGGCGCATCTCGCACAGCTTTACGGCAAACCCGCGATCTGCCAGCTGGATCGCACATTCCGAACCCGCCAGACCGCCACCGATAACCGTCACCTGATCGAACTGCATCTGCAAACACCTTTCTAATTGACACGCTTTCCATTGTGACCGAAGGGCGTCTGGGCGTGAAGCGCAAACTTTGAGGGCGCATACCTTCCATCCATCATGCGCTCAATAAGACCCTCGAGCTCGAGCGAGCCCAAGAGCTTGAGCACGCCGACAGCATCAAGCGAGACGAGCGCGGCAATGTCGTCGACCTTGAGCGGCGAGGCGATAAGCGCGTGCATCACGGTCTGCTGTGTTGGGTCCAGATCGGCAATGCCAGGTGCATCGGGACGCGAGTAGCGCAGCGTGCCGTAGATGCGCGAGATGGCCATCTCGATTGATTCCTCATCGATGATGCAGCAGGCTCCGTTAGCGATGAGATAGTTAGTCCCGCGCGACTCGGGCGAAAGGATAGACCCCGGCACTGCAAGAAGCTCTCGCCCCAAGTCCATAGCGGCCTCCGCCGTGGAGAACGTACCCGAGGGCATGCCCGCCTCGGAAACAAAGAGTGCCTGCGACAAGGCGGCGATTACACGATTGCGCCGCGGAAAGGCGAACTTACGCGGTCCCATACCCCACGGCGAAATCGAAACGACCGCGCCGCCCGTATCGAGTGTGCGCGTTATGAGGCCGGCGCTCGAGCGCGGATAGACAACATCGGCGCCGGTCCCCAGTACCACGATGTGTTTGCCCCCGGCGTTGACCGCGGCCCAACCCGACGCCTGGTCGCAGCCGACCGCACCGCCCGAGACCACCGTCACCCCCGCCTCAACCGCCACCTTGGCCGCAAGTTCTGCCACGGCGAGACCGTACGGCGATGCCTTGCGCGCGCCGATAATGGAGAGCGCGGGCGTCGAAAGCACCTCGGGGTTGCCGCGCACATAGAGCGTCTGGGGTACATCAGAAAGCTCCAATACGGTCTCGGGATACAACGCATCACCTGGATGCAGCTCGAAGGTCCCCTCGGCCATCATTGGTCCCTCCTTCCCTGATACATCGCCGCCTCGAGCACGTGATCCTGCGTCACCCGTTCGCTTTCGGCAACATCGGCGATCGTGCGTGCAATGCGTACCAGGCGCACGATGCCGCGACCCGTGAGATGCGTACGCTTCGACAGGCCGAGCACGCATTTCTCGGCAGCCTCATCAAGCCCAAAGGTCGAAACGACGCCGTCAATGGACCGCGACTCATCTTCCTCGGCCTCGGTGTCCGCATCGTCCATACGGGATTCACGCCAGGCGCGAAAGGCGCGCCCACGCACGACGTAATCGCGCAGCTCGGCCGATGACATACCCTCCGCGCCCTCAATGATCACCTGGGGATCGGGGCGGGTCACGTCGATCATCATGTCGATGCGATCAGCCAAGGGACCGCGCAACTTGCCCCGATAGCGCTCGACCATCGCCGCCGAGCAGCGACACGGCACTTCGCGATCGCCCAAAAACCCGCAGGGGCAGGGATTGCTCGCGGCCAGCAGCTGAAAGCGCGACGGAAACGTAAAGGCCCCGTCAACGCGCACGATCCTCACGTACCCGCGCTCGATGGGCTGACGCAGCGTCTGCAGCACGCCTGTGGGAAACTCGGCGAGCTCGTCCAAAAAGAGCACGCCGCCATGAGCCAAGCTAATTTCGCCCGGATGCACCGGACGCCCGCCGCCGATAAGTCCCGCGGTCGAAATACTGTGATGCGGACTGCGGAAGGGGCGATGCCCCGCAAGCAGTCCATCGATGTTCTCGCCCAAGACCGAATGGATGCACAGCGCCTCTTGCTGATCCTCGAGAGAAAGCTCGGGCAGGATGCCGGTCATGCGCCGCGCAAGCATGGTCTTGCCCGAACCGGGCGAACCGATCATGAGCAATCCGAGCTCGCCGGCGGCCGCAAGCGCCATGCCACGTTTGGCGACCTCCTGCCCCAGAACGTCGGCATAATCGAGCTCGGGCTCAAAGGTCGCCTCGAGCACTTCAGAATCCAGGTAATGCCGTGCGGCATCCCCCATGCCATGGGCAAGCTGAGATAGGTGGTCGATAAACCCGCAGTCAACGCCCGCAAGCGGGACATGCTGATCGGACCTACCGGCGATAAAGGAAAGCCCCATATCGCGCGCCAACAGCTGAAACGCCACCTCGCCTTTGACGGGTAGCACCGTGCCGTCCAGGCCAAGCTCTCCTGCGATAAGGCAACGATCGAGGTTGTCACGGGGAATCTGCCCATCGGCCGCCAGAACCGCGATGGCAATCGGCAGGTCAAAACCGCTGCCAGTTTTGCGGATATCGCCAGGTGCCAGGTTGACGGTAATGCCAGACCGAGGGATCTCGAAGCCGGCCGAGCGCATGGCGCACCGGATACGCCCGCGCGACTCCATCACCTCCATACTCGGAATGCCGAGCATCTGGATGCCCGGAACGCCACCGGCAAGCGAGACCTCGACGGTAACGGGAATTGCCTCAACGCCGCGGATGCAGGCCGCATGCACGGCAAACGTCTCGAACGCCATCACGACACCTGCCAATCGAACGCATTGTACTGATGCTCGATCTCGGCGACATGCCCGCCGCGGATGGTGACGCCCACGACATCGAAGCGAATCGACCTGAGCGGATAGTGCTCCATGAGATAGCAACTTGCGATACGGCGATACCGACGCTGCTTTTGGGCGTCCACGGCCTCCTCGGGAAAGACCCGCGTGGTGCAATCCAGGGCGACGTGTCTCGTCTTGACCTCGGCCATCACAACGACATCGTCGAGCTCATCGAGCAGCACCAGATCGGCTTCACCCTCAATGCAACGATAGCCCTGCTCCAACAAGGTGTATCCACGCTCGTTAAAGTAATCGATGGTGATCAGCTCGCCCAGCATGCCGAGCTCGCGGGGACTGAGCCCCTTGATAAACTCGGGCGTCATCGCCCCGCAGTCGAGCTCGCCGTCTTCCCAGCGCTCCTTGAGTTGCTGCGTCTTGCTCTTTTTGCTTGCGGCACACATGGGGTCTCCTTTCCCGCACACTGCATTGCCCCGATGATGAGGGCACCTTTCATGCGGGTAAGTACCGGAAGCAAACCAATAGCTGACCAAATGCCGACAAAAAACGGACCGTACGCAACACTCACGTTGCACACGGCCCGCTACCAGCAGGTTTATAAAACGCCAGAGGTCCCTGTCTCCACAATTGACCTAGAAAAGACGCTCAGTCTGCAGAAAGTTTCCGCAAAAGCTCACACGATGCAGCGGACAAAGTCCATGTTTGCGAATGGCCTCGATGTGCTCGGGGCTTGCGTAGCCCTTCGACTCGGCCAAATGATACTCGGGATACTCGGCGTCGTACTCGACCATCATCTCGTCACGCGTGACCTTGGCCATGATGGACGCCGCGGCGATACAGGCGATTTTGGCATCGCCCTTCACCACGTCGCGCTCGTTGGGAACGGCGCCCAAGGGGTTACCGTCCATAAGCACGCAATCGGGCTCGAGCCCCGTATCGGCCACGGCGCCCGCGACGGCAGCGCGGATGGCGCGGGCCATGCCCATATCATCGATATCCGCAGGCGCAATATGGCAAAAACCAATCGCCGTCGCGACCTCGGCAATCTTCACCGAGAGCAGCTCGCGGCGCGCCGGCGTGAGCTTTTTGGAATCATTGATGCCCCAGACGCGCGGCTCCATGGGAAGGCACACGGCGCAAACCGTCAAAGGACCGGCCACCGAGCCGCGACCCACCTCGTCGACGCCCACGACCACGCCATCCCCACCGAGCTCGTGCATCAGCTCGTACATGCCGTTGACGCGCTCGCGCTCGGCAAGTTCCTTGGCATGGCGCTTAAGAGCGCGCTCGCAAGCCTTGATCACTTGCTGGCGCGGATCCTCACGATAATGCTCCACGAGGGCGGGGATCTCCTCAAACGTGGCGCTCGCCAGCTCGCCGGCAACCTGCGATGCCGAAACCGAACTCGTCATGTTGGCCATATCGGGGCCTCCTTGCATGCAAATCAGATAAAAAGAAGGGCCACCCGAAGGTGACCCTTTTGTCCAAACGAGTGGACAGACGCTGCGATCTTCTTAGCGCTTCTCGGGGATGCGAGCAGCCTTGCCCACCTTGTCGCGGAGGTAGTACAGCTTGGCGCGACGGACGCGACCATGACGGACGACCTCGAGCTTGGCGATCTTGGGGCTGTGAAGCGGGAAGGTACGCTCAACACCGACACCGAAGGAAATCTTGCGGACGGTGAAGGTCTCACGGGCACCGGCGCCGGCCATGCGGATGACGTCACCCTGGAAAACCTGGATGCGCTCGCGGTCGCCTTCCTTAATGCGGTAGTGAACCTTGACGTTGTCGGCAACGCGGACCTGCGGGATGTCCTCGCGGATCTGCTGACGCTCGATTGCGCGGATGTAATCCATGTGCAATTCCTTACTCTTCTAGAGGTGCCGTACCACCTTGGCCGGCACGTAGTTGAACAAACGTATTCGAGTATACACGCGCAGGTTTGCGCTGCAAGAACTATTTTTTACGCAGACAAAAAGACAAAACCCGCACATGATAACCGCCCGCCTCACGAATGAGACGGGCGGCATGAAGGGGGGCTACGTTACGCGCGGAAACGCAAGACCTTAGGCGTTACGCTTGGCCTCGAGCTTGGCCTGGGCCGCAGCAAGACGCGCGAGCGGCACGCGGTAGGGCGAACAGGATACGTAATCCACGTCGGCCACGTTGAACAGGCCCTTGATGGACTTGGGGTCGCCGCCGTGCTCGCCGCATACGCCAAAGTGCATACCGGGATTGGTGGCACGGCCCTTCTCGACTGCCATGCGCACCAGCTCGAGCACCGCCGTGTCGATGGTCTCGAAGGGGTTGTCCTTCAAGATCTTCTTGTGCATGTACAGCGGAATGAACTTGGCCTCGGCGTCGTCACGCGAGAAACCGAACGTCGTCTGCGTGAGGTCGTTGGTGCCAAAGCAGAAGAAATCGGCGTGCTGGGCGATCTCGTCGGCGACCATGCAGGCGCGCGGCAGCTCGAGCATCGTGCCCACGGGAATATTGAGCTCGACGCCCTCTTCGTCGGAAACCTCTGCGATCACGCGCTCGATAACCTCGCGGGTCTGGACATGCTCGGCCGTAATGGAAACGAGCGGGACCATAATCTCGGGGCGCGGGTCGACACCCTCCTTGATAAGGCGGGCAGCAGCCGTGGCGACGGCGCGAACCTGCATGAGCGGCAGATCGCCAAAGACGACGGACAGGCGCACGCCCCGTAGGCCGAGCATGGGGTTGGACTCGACCATGCCGTCGATACGACGCAGGCGGGCGCGCAGGACGGCAAGCTCTTCCTCGCTGGCGCCAGCGGCTTCCTTCTTGGTGATGGCGACCTCAAGCTCGCGAGGATTATCCAGGAACTCATGAAGCGGCGGATCGAGCAGGCGAACGACCACATCGCGACCGGACATGGTCTTAAACATCGCCAGGAAGTCCTCGGTCTGAACCTTGAGCAGGTCGGCCAGGGCCTGCTGCTTCACGGCCTCATCGTCAGAAAGGATAAAGCTCTGGATGATGTTCTTGCGATCGCCCAGGAACATGTGCTCGGTGCGGCACAGGCCAATAGCCTCGGCGCCAAACTCGAGTGCGAGCGCGGCGTCCTCGGGGTTATCGGCATTAACGCGCACGTGGTTGGCGTGGCCACCGGTCTCATCCAGACGAATCTCGTCGGCCCAGGACAGGATAGTGTCCAGATCGCCGGTGAGCTCGGCCGAAACCAGGTCAACGGCACCGTCGACGACGATGCCCTGGGTGCCGTCGATGGAGATGACATCGCCCTCGTGCAGCACGCGGTCACTGCCCTCGATGCGCACGACCTTCTCGGCGGCGTCGATATGGAAGCGCTCAACGCCGCAGACGCAGGGCGTACCCATACCGCGGGCGATAACAGCGGCATGGCTCGTCTTGCCACCGTGGCTGGTCAGGATGCCCTCGGCGGCGACCATGCCCTTCAAGTCGTCGGGGTTGGTCTCCCAACGGACCAAGATAACCTTATGACCCTCGTTTGCGCGCGCGACGGCGTCATCGCTCGAGAACACGACCTCGCCCACGGCGGCGCCGGGGCTGGCGTTGAGGCCACAAGCCAGAGCCTCGTACTTCTTGGAGGAATCGAACTGCGGGTGCAAGAGTTGGTCGAGCTGCGCGGGATCGATACGGCTCACGGCCTCCTCGCGGGTGATGAGGCCCTCCTCAACCATCTCGATGGCAATGCGCAGGGCGGCGGTGGCGGTACGCTTGCCCACACGGGTCTGGAGCATCCAGAGCTTGCCCTGCTCGATGGTGAACTCGATATCGCACATATCGCGGTAGTGGTCCTCGAGCGTCAGGAACACGCGCTCGAGTTCCTCGCCAGCGGACTCAAGACCCGGGGTGGCCTTGAGGTCGGCGATGGGCTCGGTGTTGCGGATGCCGGCGACGACGTCCTCGCCCTGGGCGTTGACCAGAAAGTCACCGTAGAACTCCTTGGTGCCGTCGGCCGGGTTACGCGTAAAGGCGACGCCGGTCGCAGAGGTCTCGCCCTTGTTGCCAAAAGCCATGGCCTGGACGTTGACGGCGGTGCCGAGCTCGTCGGAGATGCCGTGCTGCTTGCGGTAAATGCAGGCGCGCTCGTTCATCCAGCTGCCAAAGACGGCCTGGATAGCAAGGCGCAGCTGAAGCTCCGGATCGTGCGGGAAGACGGGCTTGCCGTCAGCGACCTCGAGCTCGGGATACAGAGCAGCATCGACGTTGTCGGAGAAAATGCCCTTGAAAGTCTCGACGAGTTCCTGCAGGTCCTCAGCCGAAAGCTCGGAGTCGACGCGGACGCCGGCGACCAGGCGGGCCTGGGTCAGGGCGTTCTCGAACAGGTCGGCATCAACGCCCATGACGACGTTGGAAAACATCTGGATAAAGCGGCGGTAGCTATCCCAAGCAAAGCGCGGGTTTTGCGTCTGGGCAATGAGACCCTGAACGGAGTCGTCGTTGAGACCCAAGTTGAGGACCGTGTCCATCATGCCGGGCATGGAAAACGGAGCGCCCGAGCGAACCGACACGAGCAGCGGATCGGAGGCGTCGCCGAGCTTCTTGCCACAGCGGGCCTCGAGGTCCGCCTCGGCGGCAACGATCTCATCGAGTGCGCCCTCGGGCCACACGTTACCGGCGCCGGAGTACTCGACACAAGTCTGGCAGGTAATGGTAAAGCCACCGGGAACCGGCAGGCCGATACGGCTCATCTCGGCAAGGTTAGCGCCCTTACCGCCAAGCACGAAGTTCATGGACTTGTCGCCCTCGGTGACACAGGTGCCCTGGGCGTCGGTTCCAAAACGGTAAACCCTCTTGCAATCGCTCACGATACTTCCCCTTCCATGCACTTACGCGCACGACCGTGGTAACGAATCGACCCACCGGATGCGGGCCGTGAGGGAACTATACGGCGCGTTTTGGGCAGGCTTGCGCAGAGGACGCGGGGGTTGGTAAACGTGGTAAATATGGCGGTAAACGGTAGGTAAAGGTGGTCACCTTATGAAGATACCAGTACAACGTAGTCGCAGGTCAAAAGCGGTATAAACTGCTAAAACGCTTTAGCAAAAAGCTGTAATTATTGGAATGGAATCTCTTAAACTACGCAATAGCCAAGAAAGACAAAATCTATCAGAAGTATTTGTCCCAGGGATTTTGGTCAGAGTAGCTAATTTGGGACGGGGCTATTTTAGCCACCCCGGCAGATAGCGCGAATGCTTTGGCGGAGTAACGGCCGGGGTAGCTAAAAAAGCCCCATTACAGTTTGAGTCGTCCGAAAGGGCGGCTCCTTACTAGTTCTGGTAATACGATTGAGCCGTACCGATGGTCGCTGGCCGACCGCGACCGCGACGCGGCCTCCACCCGAGACCCCCATCTCGACACATAGCCCGTCATCCGACGAAAGCGCGCAGGTCGTCCTGTATAGGCGCATGGTGTCCCCCTCCGCCGCAAGAGGGAAACGAAAAAGCCCCTCTTTGCCACTACGGACAAAAGGGGCCTCCCAGGGGAAACGTGTTACAAAGCCTTCTTTGCAGGACGATGAAGATCAGAAACCCAACGTCGTACGCGTAGGGACTTACCCAACACCCACGCCATTTCGATCTTCTGGGCCTTCAACGCCACGTCCCGATAAGCATCCGGGCATCGGAATGACCTCGTCGCAAGCCGCAAGCATCTCTTCGTCATGAGTGACAACAATTACAATATGGTCTCTCTTAACCTCATGAAGCAATTTAATTAGCGCGCTCCGGCTCTTCGCATCAAGCGCTGAAGTTGACTCAAGAAACAACATGACGTCCGGCGATTTCAACATCTGCCGCACAATTGCGATGTTCTGCTTCTCCCCGCCGGACACCCCTCCTTTCTTGCTGCCAAGCATCGCTGCCGCCCCGTTCTCCGCAGCGGCAATCATTTTGTCTAACCCCAATATGGCAAGCATCCGATTCAGTTTGTCGGCCTCGAAATCATCAGAAAGCAGCGTAAGATTATCGAGGATCGTCCCCCCAACAATAGGGGGCTCTTGCTCCGTAATGCCAACTCGGCACCGCCGCAATGCGTATCGGTCGATGCGACGCTGTGATACCCCGTTGTAGAGGACGGCCCCTTCCGTGTTATCTGGATATAGACCCAATATCACTGACAGCAGCGAGCTCTTCCCCGAGCCATTTCTTCTTGCTTACTGTTTTTCTTATATTGTAACGATTTTCGATAAGAGGAAAGATTACTCCATGACGCGCAAGCCCGAACTCTAAGCGTTTCCCATCAGCATTGCCCATTTTTCGGATCGAAATCCAAATCCAGCTTCCTATCGCATGCTGAAATCAAATCCTGATCATGGCTTACAACAAGAATTAGCTGATCGAAGGGATTTCGATGAATATACTCCGTGAACTCCCGACGGCTTTCTTCATCTAAATCGTTCGTTGGTTCATCGAACACAAGCACTTCCGGCTGCCTGCGAAGTGCTGCGAATATCCTTAGCTTTCGATACTCTCCACCAGAAAGGTCTCTACAATTCTTGCCTTTTAACGATTCGACGGTTCGATAGAAACTCGGCACAAGCTCTCGGAGGTTTTCGCTCGATCCCCGAATCGACGTCCTCTCAAGGTAATTCTCCACCGTTTCGTTCGGAATAAAGAGCTTTTGCGGGCACACCGCAAACAGGTCCCGTCGGATCGTCTCCATATCGAGCTCTTCATATGGCACCGACCCCAAAGCCCGATGTCCCCCAGCAGAATATAGTCCAAGGAGCACCTTCAGAAACGTGCTTTTTCCGCATCCGTTCGGCCCGGTAATGGCATAGGTTTTTCCTTCCTCCACCTCCACGGAGAGGTCGCGGTATAAGTAGGGCTTTCCCGCGTATCGGTACGCGATGTTGGACAACGATATGCTCTCCACGTGCCCAACCGTGAGGGTGCCGCGGTCCTCGGCGTCCTCCGTCAGAGCCCCCAATCGGTCGAACGAGGCCCTTGCGTCCTGATACGATTTGAAATAATTCAAAAAATACTTGAAGCATCCGAACGCCATCGAGTAATACGAGTTCACCATTGTGAACTCGCCTAAGCTCATTCTTCCGCTCAATATTTCCATCCCGGAGATCACGAGCAGTGCCCCCCGAAACACAGACGAGATCAGGCCGTCGCTTGATGTGGCCAGATTCGAGACCCTACTTGCTTTCATGTAAATCGGGTAGTACCCCTCGAATACCCCTTTGAGCGTCCGAGCGCTCTGGTTATATGCGCCATCGCACTTAATGTCAAACAACTGCGACAGCTCGCCGCTCACGGACGCGAAAAGCTTACTCAAACCCTCCTTGTTCGCAAGCGAACTGTTGTACAACGGCTTTTTCAACGCCCTGAATAAAATGAAGTACGCAACAAGCGAACATGCACTTAACACCAGGAACACCGGATTAATCGAAAACAGGATGATGCATATCAACACAACCAGAACGATGTTAAGCCCGATCGTCAGGAAGTTGTTCACGACAAACGATGACACCGCATTCGAATCCGCATACACCCTCTGCGTTGTATAGGATGGATCCGCCTGCTCCCCCTTTTCCAGGGGCCCCCGTTCAAACGACTCACACGTGGTCCCCATCAGTCTCGTCGTCATCTCCAAGATGACGCGCGATACGTTCACGCCCATCGCATACGACATGAAGGAGGCCGATATCCCTATGCCCGCAACAAAGGCCGCAAACCATACGACGCGAGATGGGTCCCTATTCGTCACGAGAAAGTCTACAAACCCACCGTTTAAGGCGGGCATGATGCACGAGAGAGCGAAATTAACCAGCATGAGAATCACGAAAAGCCGTGACCCTTTACACCGAAACAACTCGTGAACCGTCTTCTTAAACATGCCAGCTCCCATCAAGCGGCCTTTTATCCAAAACTGAATATGTTCGCCGCTTAATCGCTCCCATATATCCCTTGTTGTTAATCCTTGCTCAAGACACTATCTCGGGCTGCGGTGCCCAGGATTCCATTTCACCTTTATATACATACGAATAGGCCCCCTATTTGCATAGGCAAGCGCGGCGATTATAACGGCAGCCACCATCAGGCCGAGAATAGCCCTTTTGTCCGGAAAAAGGGACGAGAGAAAAAGGCATATTGCGGAGAAAACTACAGACGCCCCCACCACTTGGTTTGCGCCTAGAGACTCGGCCGTCCGCTTTGCCTCCTCTAAACGCTCTCCCGATAGCAATGACATTCCGGCAAGCAATCCCGTGAGCTTGCCTCGATATATCATTATTCCGAACACCAGCAGCAGGCATGACCCCACCATTGGAACCACAACGTCCGACATCGCCATCACTCCAGTCCATTCCTTGTCATCGAATCCTTGCGGCGGCTCAGCGCATCTGGCGTCAAATGCAACCTCGTGTCAAACGGTCTGCTCGCAAACTCAAATACTTTGCATGAGCTCGAACGCGCCGGTTTAAACGGCATACAGTTTAGCCTCGATGGCCTACGCGATTCTCACGAACATATGCGAGGACTCTCGGGATTATACGACCGGGTGCTCGACGCCATCGATATCACGCTGAACGAAACCTCACTGCACCTTTCAATTGCCTTTTGTCCGACATCGTTCAATGTCGACGATTTCAAACCAGTTTGCACGATGCTTCGAGACAAGCTGAAATCGTCGGGTAGAACTGACCGAATTGACCTTAGAGTTCAGCCGCTCATGCTCCTCGGTAGAGCCCGAAGAAACCGCACGATTCGCCCTTCGAATAATCAATACCGTCGGCTAGTCAACACGATCAATGACCTTCGATACGATCCGGACTATCGAGGCTATTTCATGCTTGAGTGGGGCGACCCCATCGACCACTTGGTCAGATTCCCTCAACTGCAAATGCAATTTGACCAAGTGGCCATCCACGCCAATGGCGATATCGTCGCATCCCCCTATATACCTCTCATCATCGGAAACGTTCGCAAACACAGCCTTCAGGAATACTACGATGCCGGAATGGCAACCGTTTGGGATAAGCCCGTTGTTACCGCGTTGGCCAATCGTATGCACTCGATTGACGAGATGGAAGAGATCTCATCGTTGATTGCAGACATCAATATGGACGGCGACCTCTATATCGACCTGATCGACGATGATCTAGGCGACCTGAGCGTCCTGTCACAATTCTAAGGAGATGTTCCCATGTATGAGACCCCAGAAGTAGAGAAGATGGATTCCAAAACCGGCCCCGTTCCCGTTGTGGTCAACTTTGCAGCCGTCGTGGATAACGTAGTCGCAGCCGTCTATGATGCCGTCGTTGCGGCCTACGCATTCTGGTACTCGGCAGACAACGACGGCACCGGGACGAGTGCAGCACAGAACTAGTCGCCGGCTCATCGAGCAATCGCCTCGCCTATCACTGCATGCGATTGACTGCGCAGCCCCAGCCAACGCCCAAAGCGCCTTGAAGAGCTGCTTGTAACATTCGTTCATTCAACAGCGAGATCTCTTCACCATTCTCGGCCGGCCCGACAGATCGACACATCAGTCGGGCCGGCCAGACTTATACAACGCGGCGACTCCGCTCACGCCACCCCCCCCCGAAACTCACGCTGTCATCACACGGGCAATCAACAGTGAATCCTGTTATGCGACATGGGCAAACGGCCACGTGCGCGATTAAAACGAATTCACTTAACAGACTTCAAGAATGCTTTAGCACCGCAGGATGGCCATACGCGGAGCGCGGCACGCATAAGCCAAAAGCGGCATTAAAAGCCATCCCCTTCCCTGCTGAATGCGCGTCCTAGCCCATCAACCGGTCGGACCATCGCGAAGATGATCCGTGCTTCCATACTGCAATGCGATATCAAGCATCACGAATAGTCCCCGCCCAACGGGGTTCTCCCCTCCGCAGGCGTTTCGGAACCCGCCCCCATCCCAAATTCCCACGCAGCGGCCGCGTTCACCGCCGCCGCGGGGGCCCTAGCTCCCCCGCGGCGCGGGCACGGGCGGCGAGGTCGGATGTGAAAGCCGGACCGCAGAGGTATCGAGCGCACGCGGCCAGGGCCTCGAGGGCGCCTGGCGGGTAGGGAGATCCGAGCATGAGGCAGGACAACGCGCAGGCCCGCAAAAGGTTCACGAGCTCCCCCGCGACGCGGCAGACCCTCGGCTGCCCCTCGTAAAGGATGCAGAAGACACGGTCGAGGTCCGACGGTTCGACCAGGCTGTACCGGCAGTCCGCGTACAGTGCGCAGCCCCTCCCGCGCGGGTCGCCGTCCGAGTCCTCATCCGGCTCATGATGGCGCACCTCGACCCAAAGGCCCTCCAACACATCGTCGAACCCGAAATCGAGCTCCGCCTGGACGCTCTCGCCGAACGCATCGCCCAGGGCGAGCTCCGGCACCTTCGTCACACGGCCGTCCAGCCACTCAATCTCTGTCATCGCGCGCATGGTCCAAGCCCCTTCCGACACGGGATTGTCAGCTCAACCCGACCCTTACCCATACGGACGAACATAACTCGCCAGGGGAAGCCCCTGAAGGCCGTGCGCCACAACATGAGGCCGAATCCGCCCCCGGCTGGACAGGCCAACAACGAAGGAGCACACGGAACCGGCGCGGCGTTACAACCGTCCCGGCAAGCGTGTCACTTGGCCAAGTCATGATGCCGACAAACCCGGAAATGCTCCAACGGAGCGCCGAACGAGGGTAACAATATAAAGCCGTGCAACACGCGTTGGACGACCAGAACAACCCAAACAAAGGCCTGCCGGTCCCACCTTCAAGCCCAATAGCAAAATGTGCATCAGCGGATTTGCAGCGATACAAGTCTCAACCATCACACCGCAGCGCGCCTAGTCCCACTCATCCTACTGCAAATGTCCCAGAACGAGAAAACGACCAGCTTAACATGCCAACCTTTATATCCGCACGCGCGTAATTCAACTCATAAGGACCGGCTATCCCTTACCTGTGACACAATCTCAAACGCACAGAACAGAATC
>JAGZUC010000056.1 GCA_018380195.1 Collinsella sp.
GTACTACTGGCTGCTGTCCAAGAAGATCAACCCCATGGTGCTGATCGTGGCCACCATGGTCGTGGGCATCATCGGCGCGTTCTTCGGCGTGCTGGCGTAAGGGCCCGGCTGCATAGATTTTCGTTGCAACCTGGAAAGGGGATGGAGCAGGCCCATGCCCTCCATCCCCTTTTTGTATAGAAGGAGTTCGTATGTTCGCGAAGGATCGCGAAGCAATGCGCCTGACGCCGGCAGAGGTCAGGCTGATTCTTATTGAGTCCCTGCAGTGGTGCGCCAACAACGCGGTCTACTTTTTGGGGCTTATCGGTGCGGCCACGTATGATCTGGCTGGCACGGCCTTTTTGGTTGCCGCCATTACGCTCGTGCGCAATCTTATGACGTCGGTGGGCAATATGGTGTCGGGCTCGGTCATCGATCGCTTTGGACCGCGCCGGACGTCGTTTGTGACGTGCGTGATTACGGCAGTGCTATCGCTTGGCGTGGGGTTGGCGCCGTTGTCTGTCCCCGGGCTTGTGTTTGCCGCGTGCGTCTTGGGACTTGCGGGCGGCTTTATCAACACCTGCACGCATGCGTTTCCGGGATACCTGGAGTCGACCACCGAGGGCCGTACCCGCGTGAACGGCCTCATGGTGTTCTACAGCAATATCGCCTATACCGCTGGCCCGCTGCTCGGCGGTGCCATCGTGAGCTGTTTTGCCACGCAATCGGTCTATCTGCTCATGGCGGGCATGATGGGTGTGGCGGCCGTGCTCTCCTTGGGCTGTCACGAGTGTGTTGCTCCCGCAAAAGGGGAGAAGCCGAAGGGCGGTATTTTGGGCGGCATGGCCGAGGGTGCGCGACTTACGTTTCGCGACCACGACCTGCGCCTCATCTTTATCTCGGGCTTTTTGGGTTTCTTTGCGTTTGGCGCGTTCGATTCGCTGGAGTCGTTGTTCTATCGCGATGTGCTCAACGTGGATATCGTCTGGCTGGGCTGGCTGTCCTCGGTCGTGGGCCTCACTTCCTCGGTGGGCGCGTTCATCCTGACCAAGCTTTCTGCCCGCCATGTCAACCTGCGATTGCTGCTCGGCGCGCTCATGGCCGTGGGCATTGGGTCCATGGTGTACGTGGGCACCGATATGCTGGGGGTCGCGATTATCGGTCAGGCGATTAACGGTCTGGCCTGGGGATTCCTGGAACCGCTGCAGATGATCTTGATTCAGGAGCGCGCCGACATCAAATACCTGGGGCGCATTACCGGCTTTGTGCGTTTTGGCCTGATGAGCGCCGGCGTGCTGCCGCTGCTGGCGGCTCCGTTTTTGGCGGAGGCTTTGGGCGTTCAGGCGGTGCTGTTTGGGGCATCGACCATTATTGCGCTGGTAGGAACGCTGTTCTTTGTCACACAAGGGAGGCGCCAGAGGCGTTAGCTATACATTCAATTCTAATTTAATACCACTCACCAGAGAATTTCGACCGTTCACCGAGGATTGGAGCAGATTGATAAGTGGTATTAAAAACACATTAGGTGTATGTCTATAATTGGTATCGAAAAGAAACGCGATGTATAGAGTTGCGTGCAGGACAGAAAGGAAAAGCCATGAAGGAAACCGAGAAGATCGAGATCATGCACTTTAGCCAGGAGGGCTACGTCGAGGACGGCAAGAACGTCTACGAGGCCGGCAAGAAGATGACCGCGCTCGCCGACAAGGTCGCCGACGAGGGCTACGACGCCGTGTTCCTGATGGGCGTCGGCGGCACCTGGGACGAGCTCATGC
>JAGZUC010000035.1 GCA_018380195.1 Collinsella sp.
TTGAGAAGAAGTCGACAGTACATTTAGAAGCACCTACATTTCTCAAAGCATCGTTAGATTAATAATGACAGACCGAATGAAGATGCGTGCGATGGGGGCAAGGCGAATGGCTGAGCGGTATCGATACGCTGGTTCAACGGTATTATATTGACCACATAGATTATTAACTTGCATTTCTACCCGCCCTCTCCGTAGAGCCGCCGATACGCGCTTAGCGCACCCTCGGCGCGTCCGGCAGGCCTTGCGAAATGGGATCCGGGAGACTTCGGCGCAGCATCATCTTGCGGAATGCTTCTAATGAGCCTCCCATCCTTCAAAAACAGAATCTCATCGCACAGTCTATCGACCGAATCCAAGATGTGGGATGACATGATGATGCACGTACCAGAATCGGCCAGCTTCCTGAGAATCCCGGAATGCAAGTCCACCCTGCTGGGATCGAGCGCGTTCATGGGTTCATCCAACAGGAGGTACCGCGCACCCGTCGCATACGCAATCGCCAAGGTAAGCTGCTGCTTCATACCCTGGCTCAGAGCGCGGATCCTCATCTTCGCGAACTCGCCTATCTGCGTTTGCTCCACTACCTCCTCGATATCACGAGCATGCGGCCACATATCGCAAACCATCTTGAGGTGATCTTCCGCACGCAATCCGGGATACAGCAGCGTTCCCTCACCAGGTGCATAGAAGATCATAGAACGGACCTCTCTCGCACCCGTACCCTGCACCTCATCCAGAACGATGCTCCCGTCCACGCGAGGACCCGGCAAACCTGCCATCGCACGCAGCAACGTCGTCTTTCCATGCCCGTTCGGAGCGACGAGACCGTAGACCGTACCCGGGGCAAACTCAGCGTTCACCGAATCTACGAGCACCTTCTTTCCATAAGAGATCGTCAGCGTTTGAAGGTCAATCATCGAGATCATCCCCTTTCGATCTTCGGAACACCCAGGCGCACCAACAACGGAGATACGGCGCCCAAGACCACCAGCAGAGCGCCCGATGCGCCGACGACCTCTCCAAAAGGCATCGCGTTCGTCCCTCGCCCAAGGAACCCAATCGTCCCCACCTGGGAAGCGGGATCAAACGAGGCGAATGGAGCCAGCAGCGCGGCGCCCATGCCCGCGCTTTCAACATGAGCGCTCAACGAACCCAACACCAAGAGAACCGCGCAAACCACTCCGGTGACAACGGGGCTGCGGCTAATCGCTGCTGTCAACGCAGCGACGACGGAAATCACGCCGTATGCCATGACCAGCAACGGAACGCTACGCAACACCGCCTCCCCCACCATGGACGTTGTCGAAGCCCCCGCTCGAATGAGAGCGACGGGATACTCCGATCCACCCGCACCGTTCTTAATCGCGGACACAACTGCAGCGGGAACCATCGACACCAAAAGCAGCGTCAAGTCAAGCAGGAGAGACAACGCAACAGCCGTCAGAAAACGCACATGCGCTGTTGCGGGGACTTGGAAAACCAGAAGGGAACGGCACTGCAGGTGGGTGCACGCAAGCGATGTGACAACCACGGGCAACAGCCAAAACAAGGAAGGAAGCGCTGCCTGGAAATACGAAAGGAGGATTAATGGGGGCATCTTCGTACTTAACTCGTAAACCTTGGGGTCCGGCAAGCTCGCGATCGACTCGAGCAGAAGGGCGCGCGCCTCCGCACGAGAAGGAGTCTCCGGCTCGATTCCGATCGATTGCAGGAGGGTCGCATCTGCCGCGCCCAGTTCGCCTCGAGCGCGCTCGTACGTCGCAAGGCTTCGAAACCCCTCCGCAGGCGTAGGCGCGTACACAAAACCCGAAAGAGCATCTCGCATGTCTTCCAAGGCCGTTTTGCCCTCGACATCCATATTCGCAGCGTCCTGCTCTAGATACCGATCTATTGAACGGAGCTCCCCATCCCTATACCGAACAGCGGAAACGTCATCAGCGTCAGGAAACACCTCAACCAGAGCCGGGACCAGCATCGCCGTCGACATTGCAACCGCGCATACGGCGAGGACGGGAGAATGCAGGAGCAGCTTTCCCATCGCTCTTACGTATGCAACGGCGGCGGTATAAGGGCCCGAACGAGTTGTCGTTTGCGAGGCGATGAAGGCACCCCTGTCAAGACCAGTCGGGAACATCGGGCACGCGCAGCCGCTCTTTCCAGCAACGCAAAGCAGGCTAATTGCCAGCACCTCGATCCCGATTGCGCATACGAGGGCAATCGCGCCACGCTCGAAGCAAAGTCCAGGCAGATTCACTATCTGCGTTGTCGGGTACGGGCTATAGGCGCCGACGGTCAACTCAGTGTTCGCATACGTAAGGGGATTCAACAGGGCGAACTCACGTAAAGCGATGGATCTTCCGTAATACCCGGGAACCATCGTCACCCCCATCAGGGCACATACGAACACGATTCCAAGCGTAGGGTTATTGGCAATCTTCACGGCAAGGTGAACGACAAGCGAGATGAACGCTGCCACCAAGAATTGCAAGATGGCCGTCTGCGCGAACACCAGCCAAGCCGGTTTGATAACCGGAGTCGCATATTGAATGTAGCCTATCGGATAGAACGGCGAGCCCGGGCCATTCTTCACAAGCGCGGCGATTATCCCTGGAAGATTGATGGCGAGGACGGCAAGCATTGCAAAAACACTCGCCCATACGCTCGATGCGACAAGTCTACCCAGCTCGCCCATCGGTGCCTGGATGATGAGCTTTTCACGTTTGTTAAGACGCGCGGCAAGGAACGAGACGGCAACGACGGCAACGGCCGTTGCGACCCATAGCAAGTACTCCTTCGATCCGTCATAATAGGTGTACTCTCCATCCGATATCTGCAGAAACGGAAGTAGGGGAGAGAGCGGTGCCAAGATAAGACGTCCCGCGGCAAGAGGGTACAGAAGCGCGGGCATACTTGATGAAGAGGTATAGACACCGTCCTCCCCCGCATTCACAAGCGCATCCGCATAGGATGCTGACAATTCCTGCTCAACACGGGTTATTCCCGACTCGAGGTATTCGACCCGTCCGTCGATGCCAGCCGCGCTCCTGAAGACGGGCAGAGCACAAAGAACCATCAACGCAACAACGACAACACAGAGCGACCTGGAGGAGAGAAGCGACCTAAAGATCGCCTTCGAGATTTTGAGCATATTCATCGCCAACCTTAACCTCATCCAGTCGGAACAGAGGGGCCGAACAAAATGCTCGGCCCTTATTACTTGCCGGCAAAGTCAATTTAACATAAACTGTTAAAAAGTAACCTGAGTTTTTTAAATTCTTCGGAGGTTATTATGAGTTCCGACAATCGCACTCCCCGGCTTCATTCCTTCCGCATCGCATGTGCGATAGCCTCTGCGACCCTTTGCGCCACCGCCATCGCACAAGTGGCGTTCTCCTTAAAGCCAGCAATCGAAGTGCTCGACAACCCTGTAATTGCAGACTCCCCCGCGTATCCAGCCCTTGCGATCTCGACATTGGTCCCTGCCGTCATCGGTATCGCTACGACCATCCTCAGCGCCGTTCTCGTGTGGACGATCAAGAGCGGAGACCCCTTCAAGAAAGGGTCTGCGACATGCTTGAAGGTGCTCGGCATTCTCTTCGTTGTTCAAGCTGCCACCAGCCTCTACGCCGGCTCACTCAAAACCTCCGTTTCGATGTTTGGCGGCGAGGGGGCCGTCGGCGCCCAAGAGATCGCTTCATCATTCGATTGGACCTCTCTGGTTCTCGGCATCGTCCTGTTCATGCTTTCCCAGCTCTTCTTGTACGCCCGAGAGCTGTACCTCGACTCCGACGAGATTGCGTAAGGAAACGCCATGCCCGTAATTGTTCGCCTCGACAAGATCATGGCCGAGCGAAAGATTTCCTCGAACGAACTTGCCGAAAGGATTGGAACCACGCCCGTGAACCTGTCCCGTATTAAAAAAGGGCATATTCGCGGCATTCGCTTCAACACACTCGAGCAGCTATGCCTCGCCCTTCGTTGCCAACCCGGAGACCTTCTCGAAGTCATGAGCGAAGAGGATGCCCGAAAGGAGTTCGGACTCGATTGGTCCGCCGAGGATTAGAGGGCGGTCGTACTCGCCCTGCACACGGGGATGCGAATCGGCGAGGTCTGCGGCCTTCGGTGGTGCGATGTGGATTTCGAGACGGGCCTGATCTCGATCAGACACTCGGTGGCGTACGCGAAGGGAATGGGTTCGTTCATCAAGGACACCAAGACCCATGACGCCAGGGGTATCCCCATCGACCCGGTCGGCCTACTCCCCTTCCTGAAGGAGACCCACGAGATCGACTGCGGAAAGCTGCGCTTGCGCGGCCTTACCGGGGCGGTCGAGATCGGGGACTGCTACATCCTGTCGGAGCCGGGCGCGACCTTCGCGACGACAAGCTATATCCGCAGGGCGTTCAAGACGTTCTCGGAGACCAACGGCCTCATGGGCACCAACGACGAGCTGATCACGTTCCACGGCCTTCGCCACACGTTCGCAACGCAGTGGATCCGCCAAGGCGGCGATATCAAGGCGCTCCAATCGATCCTCGGCCACAAAGACGCCATGGCGACGCTCAACGTCTACGCCGACATCGAGCCCATCTCCAAAATCCATAACATGCTGCACGCCACGCCGTGCCTTTGGCGCGGGCACCTCGGGCCGAGGGTCGATCCGGGTCCCATGTTCCAACAGAGGATCCAGGAGTCCATCGAGACGCTCCAGGCGTTCGGCTACGGCATCACCGAGCCGGACGACCGAAATATCGCCATACGCGACGTGAAGACGAACAGTTGGCTCTAGCTCACCGAGTACGCGGCAGTGCTGGGCCCATCCCAACTGAGGTCACGGTGGTCCGATAGGGGCGCCGCCCGCGGCATGCGCCGCGGGGCGGTATCCCCTACCGAAGGGCGGGGATGCCCTCCGCTTCCAGTTCGGAATCAGCCGTCGGAGGCGTTCGGCTGACTGCGGGAACGGCCTGTCCGCTCAATGTGTTCGGCTGAGATCGGAAATCAACCCAACACGAGCCGGACACGCGCCAGACGGCTCTTCCCCGTACGGCCTTCCCCCTTACGCTCATGTTGCAGGCATGTAACGCCGCAGCGAGCGCGCCTTTTTTGCGCCAGACAGGTACAATGATGAACACTGTACCGTAGCGGAGCGCCCCGCGCGCGCCGCAATCACGCGAAAGGGTTTCCCATGGCCGAGATCTCGTCCTCCCGTATCGTCATCACCGTCCTTGGCAAGAACCGCCCCGGCATCGTCGCCGGCGTCACCCGTGTCCTAGGCGAGGCCAACGTCGACATCCGCGACATCACGCAGTCCATTATCGAGGACATCTTCACCATGACCATGCTGGCCGATACCGCCGAGTCCAAGCTCGACTTCGCCGAGCTGCAGAAGGCGCTGGCCGAGGCCGGCGAGCTTTCGGGCGTCAACGTGTCCATCCAGCGCGAGGACGTCTTCAACTTTATGTACCGCCTGTAGCGAGCAAGCCGCTGGGGATAGCCTGACGCGCGCATGCCCATGCAAGTCACCCCGATGCGGCCCGGAGAGGAGCGCGCATGGCCTACGACGCCAAGAAAATCTATTACCGCTTCGATGACCACTTGAGCCGCCTGGTTCTGGATTACGAGGCGAGCCGTCAGATTTCGCCCGAAAGCGAAAACCTCTACCACGGCCTGCCGACCGACCCTTATGACGAGGACCTGTTTGTCGAGCACAATGTCAAGCGCGGCCTGCGCAATGCAGACGGTTCGGGCGTGGTCGCGGGCCTCACTCGCATCTCGGATGTGCATGGCTACAACAAGGTCGACGGTAAGGTCGTGCCCGATCAGGGCAAACTCACGCTTCGTGGCTACAGCATCGAGGATCTGGTCAACAACGCCCAGGCCGAGAATCGCTACGGCTACGAAGAGGTCGCTTATCTGCTCATTACGGGCTCTCTGCCCACCAAGGAAGAGCTTGACGGTTTTTGCGAACGTCTGGGTGCTTTTAGGCACCTGAGCGACGAATACGTCCGCGAGTTCCCCATGACCACGGTGTCGTCGAGCATCATGAATGTGCTTCAGCGCGCCGTGCTGCTGCTCTACGCCTTCGATGCCGAACCAGACGTGATCACGCCCGAGCATGAGATCGACGTGGCTATTTCCATGCTCGCACGTCTCCCGCGCATCGCCGCCTTCGCACACATGGCCTCGATCGCCAAGCTTCGCGGCTCCGAGGTTCACGTGCCGCACCCCACGCCCGGCCTCTCCACCGCCGAGACCATCCTACAGGTGCTCCGCGGCGGTATGGCGTTCACCCGCGATGAGGCCATGCTGCTCGACGTGATGCTCATGCTGCATGCAGAGCACGGCGGCGGCAACAACTCCACGTTTGCCTGCCGCGTGCTGTCCTCCTCGGCCACCGACCCGTATTCCGCCTACGCCGCGGCCATCGGCTCGCTCAAGGGCCCGCGCCACGGCGGCGCCAACGCCAAGGTCGTGTCCATGCACGAGGACATCCGTGCGCATGTCTCCAATTGGGAGGACGAGGACGAGGTCGCGGCCTACCTGGGCAAGATCCTCGACAAGCAGGCCTTCGACGGCACCGGCCTCATCTACGGCATGGGCCACGCCGTCTATACGCTGAGCGACCCGCGCGCCGAGGTCTGCCGCCGTTACGCGCGCTCGCTTGCCGCCAAGAAGGACTTGGGCGAGGAGTTCGCGCTCATCGAGCGCATCGAGCGCCTGGCCCCGCAGGTGATGCGCGACCACGGCATGACCAAGCCCATCTGCGCCAACATCGACCTGTACACAGGCTTTATCTACAAGATGCTCGGCGTGCCCGAGACGCTTTTTACGCCGCTATTCGCCGTCGCCCGCATGGCCGGCTGGTCGGCACACCGCATGGAAGAGCTCTTCTGCGCGCACCGTATTATTCGCCCCGCGTATCGCCCGGTTATCGAGCCGCTGGAGTACAAGCCGCTCGCCGATCGCTAGGACGCGGACCGTTATAGAACCCGAGCGTGGCCAGGGCATCATCGCCCTCGGCCACGCTTTTTATGCCAGTAGAAAGGGCTTCATCAAATGATTGTGTTTTCCGATATGGATGGAACGCTGCTGACGAGTGATAAGCAGATGAGCGACGCCACCTGGGCGATGCTCGACGAGCTTGCGCGCCGCGGTATTGAGTTTGTGCCCTGCACGGGACGCCCGCTGTCGGGCATCTTTGAGCCCATCCTCGCCCACCCCGCCGTACACTACGCGGTCTGCGCCAATGGTGCCAGCGTCTGGCAGCTCGACGACGGTACGCCCACCGACACCTCACGTGCTACGCGCATTTTGAGCCGACCGCTCGATTGCGGCATTGCCCATCGCATCCGCCGCATCGCCGCCGGCCACGATGTGACCTTCGATATCTTCGCGGACGGGCAGTGCTTCCTCCCCCGCTCGCTCTACACGCGCCTGGATGAGTTCTGCGGCGGCGACCCCCACAT
Organism: Collinsella sp.; assembly: GCA_018380195.1. Classification (GTDB taxonomy): domain Bacteria; phylum Actinomycetota; class Coriobacteriia; order Coriobacteriales; family Coriobacteriaceae; genus Collinsella. The sequence continues at coordinate 7,467 of JAGZUC010000035.1, forward strand.
CGCAGCTTCGCTCAAGCGCACACGAACACCGATCGACATGGATATCGACAGCAAGATCGACGAGGTCGAGACGCTCGAACGCATCGCCATGTACTGGCACGACCCGGCCGACCGCGACGCCATCGCGGCGGAGCTCGACACGCTCGGAGGCATTGAGGTCACGCGTTCTTACGCCATGAATATCGAGGTCATGGGTAAGGGCGCCACCAAGGGAACGGCCCTCACGTGGCTATGCGAGCACCTGGGCGAGCGTCTCGCCGACGCCTGGGCGTTCGGCGACAACATCAACGACATCCCCATGCTGCAGGCAGCGGGCCACGGCATGGCCATGATCAACGCCGAGCCCGAAGACCGCGAGGCCGCCGACGCCGTCACCGGATACGACAACGACCACGACGGCGTCGCCCGCACCATCATGGCCGCCCTCGCCTAGTCATTGGTCAGTCATTGGGGACGTTCTTAAACGACTAGTCACTGGGGACACTCTTCGCAAAAAGCTGCAAGGACCGTCCCCCACTGTCGGCAGAAAAGGAACGTCCCCATCTGCCGGATTAGGAGAGGCTCTTCAGCGCGCGACGAAGCTCCTGCTGGACGGCGTGGTCGCGGTTACAACCCACCACGCGATCGGCCACCGCCTTAAGCGCGGGGCGCGCGTTTTCCATCGCGCAACCCGTGCCGACAAAGCGAATGATCTCGTAGTCGTTCATCGAGTCGCCAAACGCCATAACCTCATCGCGCCCAATGCCGTAATGCTCCGCGAGCTGTGCGATGCCCGAAGCCTTCGACACACCGGGCTGCATGGCATCGATCCACGCGTTGCCCGAAGGCGCAAAAGTAAAGAGCTGACCGAGTTCGCGCTGTAGCACGTACGCACTGTCCATAACGGCACCGTCGTCGCAAAAGATACTCGCTTTGATGATATTTACGCTGGGATCGGGCAGCTCCCAAATGCGCTCGGCATTGGGGAGGTCCTTATCGACCTCGCGCACGAACTTGCTCTCGTCATCGAGCAAAAAGGACTTGGTTCGGTCAAAGAGCGCAAGATGCAGATTGGGAAACGTCGCGACGGCCTGGGCGAGCTTTCGAATCGCCAGGTGCGAATACACCTCGCGGTCTACCATTTTGCCGTCGGCGTAGACCTGGGCGCCGTTGGCTGCAACAAAGTCCATCTTGTCGCGAACGGGTGCAAAGAACTCGCACAGGCGGTCGTAACGACGGCCTGACGATGCGGCAAAATGTACACCATGCTCGCGTAGTGTCAGGATCAATTCGTAGGTCTCAGGCGGCACCTGGCCATTTTCGTCAAGCAGTGTGCCGTCCATATCGGATGCAATCAGTTTAAACATAGAAAAGCTCCCTTCGGGGTTGTTGGAATCGAACGTGTATCCGATTCCAACGTACCCAAAGGGAGCTCAAATAAGACTCCGCGGTCATAAACGTTACATGGACCTAGTAAATAGCTCACGCGTGCCAAAGGTCCCACGGTCGCGGCGTCAGGCGGCACGTCAAAGAGTGTCCCCGACGACTAGTCGTTTAAGAACGTCCCCGATGACTAGTCGGCGTAGGTGAAGGTGGTGACGTCGAACATGCCCTCGGGACGGATGCGGAGCGTCGGGATCACCGGCAGGGGCAGGAAGATGATGCCCATGATGGGGTCGAGCGGCGGCTCGATGCCCATGGCACGTGCCTTGACCATAAAGTCGTCGTGCTGCGCCGCCACGTCCTCGGCCGTGCCCTCGCTCATCAGGCCACCGAGCGCCAGCGGGATGCGCGCTACGACCTCACCATCGCGTACCAGCACGTGGCCGCCCTGCCCCACGGCTTCAACAGCCGCCATCATATCGGCCGCGCTGTCGCCCACCACGCACACGTTGTGCGAGTCGTGGCCGATCGTCGAGGCGATGGCACCGCCCGTGATGGTAAAGCCGCGCACCCAGCCGCGACCGATATGCTTGCCGACCAGGCCCAGGCCAGCGGGGCCGTCGCCATCGGCGCCCTCGGCCTGCAGCGACACGCCGCGGCCGTGGCGCTCGATCAGCATAATGCGGCGCAGGCCCTCGGCACTCTCGGGGCGAGCCATACCCGTGATGGCCTTACCCGGCACCACGTCGATCACGGCCTCGCCCGGCTTAAAGGCATAGTCGAACACGTCGAGCGATAGCTTCGGCAGTTTAACGGAAGCGCGCAGCTCATCGGCAAGGGCCGCAACCTCGGCCATCTCGGGTGCAATCTCGCCCACAAAGGTGCCGTCCTGCGCCACCAGAGCACCGGAGGCATATACGCGATGCGGAGCCGTGGCAAACGTCAGGTCGTTGAGTACCAGCAGGTCGGCACGCTTGCCCGGGGCGATGGCGCCACGCAGTTCGTGCGGGTCGCGGCAACCGTGGTCCAGGCCAAACGCCTCGGCCGTGGACAGGGACGCCATAGAGATGGCAACCACGGGGTCGATACCGGCCTCGACAGCCACGCGGCAGGCATTGTCAATCATACCGGTCGAAAGCGCGTCGGAGGGAGCGCGGTCGTCGGTCGCAAAGCAGCAGCGGCGGGCACGGGCAGGATTCTCCAGCAGCATCGGAGACAGGTTGGTCAGGTCATGGCTGCACGTGCCTTCGCGCAGCATCACGTACATACCGCGAGACAGCTTGTCGAGCGCCTCCTCGGGAATCGTCGACTCGTGGTCGGCGATAATACCTGCTGCGGCATAGGCGTTGAGGTCCTTACCAGCAACGAGCGGCGCGTGGCCGTCAACCTGCTTGGACGGCGTCTGGTTGGCAGCATCGATGCGAGCACAGGTCTCGGGGTCGGCCATAAAGACGCCCGGCAGGTTCATCATTTCGCCCAGACCAAAGACATCGCCTGGATGCTCGGCAAAAAACGCCTGCATATCGGCAGCCGAAATAACGGCACCGGCCTGCTCGTCGGGCAGCGCGGGCACGCACGAAGGCATCATGTACTTGATGGAGATGGGTGCGCGGCGGCCATCCTCGATCATAAAGCGCAAGCCGTCGAGACCGGCAACATTGGCAATCTCGTGGCTGTCGGCAATGGCGGTGGTAGTACCGCGCGTCGCGGCCATGCGAGCATACTCGGCGGGACGGATGTTCGAAGACTCGATATGCAGATGCCCGTCAATAAAACCGGGAGCGAGATAGCGACCCTGGCAGTCGATGACCTCAGTTGCCTCGTAGGTGCCAGCGGCATCGTCACGACCATCGTAGAGCACGCCGACGATCACACCGTCCTTGACGGCAACGCTACCGGGCGCCACACGCTGGCCATACACGTCGACGATCTGCGCATTGGTAAACAGCGTGTCGACGGGCACGCGGCCCTCGGCGGCCTCGATCACAGACCTCATGACCTCAACGGACATACATACTCCTTTAACCGTAGAAAAAAGCTGCGGAGCGGACAAACCTTCACCGCAGCAAACCAATAGCCATTGTATGCCCAAAAGGAAGCCCCGCTAACACCCCTTCCGCTTAACGGCACCGCCAAATGATCCCTCCGTCCCCAAGGGATCGTCGTAACCAAAAAAGGCCGCAGTCGGGATTCCCGGCTGCGGCCTTATTGCACTTGTGAGGTCAACTCGCTCGTTAGACCAACTTAAAGCCCTTGCGCTTGCCTACGGAGAGGGTGTCGCCCAGCTTGAGGGCGCTGGGATCGATGTTGTAGCTCTTGGGAGCCACGGCCTTGCCGTTGATCTTGACGCCGCCGCCGTCGATATCGCGACGGGCCTGGCCGGCGCTGGCAGAAAGACCCAGGTCCTTGAGCAGGCCGGCGAGGTAAATCTGGCCCTCGTCGTTGACGGTCAGCTCAACGTGCTTCTCGGGGAAGTCGGCAAGCTGGCCCTCCTTGAACACGCGATCGAACTCGGCCTGAGCCTCGTCGCCGGCGCCAGCGCCGTGGTAGGTGTCGCACAGGTCGCGGCCCAGTGCGCGCTTGAGCTCATAGGGATCGGCGGAACCATCGGCCAGAGCAGCGTCGATCTTGTCGACCTCGGCCGGGGTGAGCGAGCTGGCCAGACGATAGTACTTGCCGATCATCTCGTCGGGAATGGACATGGTCTTGCCGAACATATCCTTGGGAGCATCGGTCAGGCCGATGTAGTTGCCGTAGGACTTGGACATCTTGCGCACGCCATCGGTGCCCTCGAGCAGCGGCATGGTAAGCGCGATCTGCGGCTCCATACCCATCTTCTCCATGAGCTCGCGACCAGCGAGCAGGTTGAAGAGCTGGTCGGTGCCGCCCATCTCCACGTCGGCCTTGATCTGCACAGAGTCGAAAGCCTGCATCACGGGATACAGGAACTCATGCAGGGCGATCGGCGTCTGAGACTGGTAGCGCTTGGTAAAGTCGTCGCGCTCGAGGATGCGGGCGACGGTGAACTTGGAGCACACCTGCAGCAGACCGGACAGATCCATCGAAAGGATCCAGTCACCGTTGTGCACGATGGTGGTCTTCTCGGGATCCAGGATCTTCATGGCCTGGCTCACGTAGGTCTCGGCATTGGCCTCGATCTGCTCCTGCGAAAGCTGCGGACGGGTGGAATTCTTGCCCGAAGGGTCGCCAATCAACGCGGTACCGTTGCCGATGATGAGGGTGACGTTGTGGCCCAGGTCCTGGAACTGACGCATCTTGCGCAGCGGCACGGCGTGGCCCAGGTGCAGGTCGGGGCTGGTGGGGTCGACGCCGAGCTTGATGTTGAGGGGCTCGCCCTTCTCAAGCTTCTTGCGAAGGTCGGCCTCGGGAACGATCTGCGCGGCGCCCGAGGTGATGATACGCATTTGCTCGTCAACAGACAGCATTGGGTATCCTCCTTTTGCTATAGCACCCTCGCCGAAAACGGCGGTGCTGGAAGTCCATAAACTCTCATATGATAACAAACTGACGCGACGCGGCACCTACGACAGGAAAATCCTCGTCCTGCCGCATGCGTCAATGGCAACTGGCAGACGTGTACCGTCACGCTCGACCAGATAGCGTACCTGCCGACGACGCAAGCAGTCGCGGCAACGGACCTGTCCCGTCGCATCGGTGGCGCAGACGCCCTCGGCGGTCAGCAGGCAGTGCTCGCACACCATAAGCTCGGGACGGTCGGCGTCGACCGGACCCAAGACGCCGGGTTCAGCAGCCAGTTCGGCAATACGCTCCGCATCATTGCCGAGCAACTCGGCCGGCAAGTACACCCGCCCCGCACCGAGTTCGCGCAGCCAGGCAAGCGTGGCCCGATTCGCGCAGAACACCGGCGCCGCCACGTCAAACGTCACGCCCAGCTCGCGAGCGATCACCACCTGTCCCAGGTTGCGGCAGACGACGCGCCCGTCACGCTGCATCAGTGAGCGGGTCCGGTCAGCGTCACCCGTGCGGCACACCTCGTCAAGCACCACAACGGCGTCGGACAAATCGAGTTCTCCGCGCGGGTCGGCATCCATCAGCTGCCAAGCAAAAACCATGCGAGTGGGAACCGCGCACTCCACCAACTCCGTCGACGCACCGCCATCCACCGCAACGCCCTCAAAGGGCAGCACCTCAACGGCACGCGCAACGGGCGCAATCGCATCCGCCTCGGCCCGCATGCGCTCCAACACCGCCGCCGTCTGATCCAACACACCGGCGCTGCGAATCAGGTACACCTCGCAGCCCGTGTCCACCTTACGCTTGCAATGCACGACGACGCGCTTCCCCGCTGCGGCATCCACCGGGCAGGGCACCTGCGGCCAGCGCTTGGGCACATCGGGACGCGCGTCGACACCCGGATAGAACCGAATCTCGAGCGTGTCACCCGCCGCCACGGCGGCGTCGAGCTCAACGGTCACCTCTTCGTGGCCCACAGCGACCAAGCGCCCCACGCGCACGCCCTGGTTAATTGCGCGCTCAAAGCTCATCAGCTCGGCACCCGAACGCCCTCGCAGGTACGCATCGGTAAACCCACGGTTAAACGACCTTCCCAGCTCGCGCTCAAGCTCTTCCACGGCACCGGGGTCCCACGCGCCGTCGCACAGCATATCGAGTGCCCGGCGCCACACCCGCACCACGTTGAATACGTAATCGGGGTTCTTCATGCGCCCCTCGATCTTGAGCGACGCCACGCCGGCATCTACAAGCTCGGGCAGATGCGCAATACCCAGATAGTCGCGCGGACACAGCAGGCGATCTCCCTCGACGGCGACAACGCTCTGCCCCGCCTCGTCCACTAGGTCGTACGCCAGACGGCACGGCTGTGTGCAGTCGCCGCGCATCGCCGAGCGCCCACGCCGCAGGGCCGAGAACTCGCACGCCCCCGAATAGCCGATGCAAATCGCACCGTGGCAGAATACCTCGATGGGCACGCCCGTGGCACATAGCGCCGCAATCTCGTCGACCGTCAGCTCGCGTGCCGTCGTCACGCGCTCGACCCCCAGCTCGTCGGCGGCAAGCCGCACGGCACCCTCGCTATGAGCGCCCGCCTGCGTGGACAGGTGAATCTCGACCCCGGGAATCGCCGCGCGCAGCGCGCAGGCCAACCCGGCATCGGCCACAATCAGAGCATCGGCGCCCAGCTCCAGTGCATGAGCTCCCAGCGCCACCGCGTCGGACAGTTCATCGTCAAACACGAACACGTTGAGCGTCACGTACACACGCACGCCATGGGCATGCGCCACGGCACAACCGCGCGCAAACTCGTCATCCGTAAAGCCATGAGCGCTCACACGGGCGTTAAAGCCGCCCAACCCCGCATAGATGGCATCGGCACCCGCGGCGATGGCCGCAAGCATCTGGTCGAGCCCGCCCGCCGGCGCCAGCAGCTCGGGCAGCGCCGCACCGGCAGCATCCAATCTAGTCTCGTATTGTCCGCTCGGCCCCATCGCCCGAATCGCCATCGGCAAACTCCTTACCAAGGTATGCATTCACTCTGAAAAATGCCTTCTTCCAGCATACACGAGGCCTCGCGCGCCCCGTTTGGTTTATCGTGTAATAACTTATGTCCATCCTGCCCCGACGGCACATCCGCCGTCCGGCACGACATACCTGGAGGTCAATATATGGGTCCTCGCCAACGACAGGGACGCAGCCGTTCAAAGACGCATGCCCTGCCCATAATCCTGCTCTCGTTTTTGGGCTTTTTGCTTATCGCGGGCGTGGCATTTGGCATCGGCATGGTCGGCAACGTCAACCGCTGGCTGTCCGATCTGCCCGACTACACCGACGCCAACGCGTATCTGGTGAGCGAGCCCACCGAGATCGTCGACTGCGACGGCAACAAGATCGCGAGCTTCTACACGCAAAACCGCAAGTCCATCACCAAGGACGAGGTCTCCCCCTACGTGCTGCAGGGCACCGTTGACGTCGAGGACGAGCGCTTCTACGAGCACGGCGGTATCGACCTGTGGGGTATCGCGCGTGCTGCGGTGGCAACCCTCGGCGGCGGGCACGAAGGCGCCTCGACTATCACCCAGCAGCTGGTGCGCAACACCATTCTGCAGGAGGAGCAGTTCGACTCGACCATCGAGCGTAAGGTGCGCGAGGCCTACATCGCCATCAAGATGGAGGACATGTACTCCAAAGACGAGATCCTCATGATGTACCTCAACACCATCTACTACGGCCACGGCGCCTACGGTATTGAGGCCGCAGCTGAGACCTATCTGTCCAAGAGCGCCGCCGACCTCACCCTGAGCGAAGCCGCGCTGCTCATCGGCCTTCCCAACTCGCCTTCGCAGTACGACCCCACGGTCAACCCCGACCTGGCACTGTCTCGCCGCAACAAGGTCCTCGACAACATGCTGCGCCTGGGCCACATCACCCAGGAGGAGCACGATGCCGCACAGGCCGAGCCCATCACCCTCAACGTGACCGAGATTTCGGGCAGCGGCGTCGACGTATACTCGCAGCCCTACTTTGTCGCCTATGTTAAGCAGCTGCTGGAGCAGGAGTTCTCGACCGACGTGCTCTTTAAGGGCGGCCTGACCGTCAAGACCACCATCGACCCCACGATGCAGCAGGTGGCAGAGAATGCCGTCCGCGAGCAGCTCGACACGCTCTCACTCGACGGCCTGGACATGGGCATGGTCGTCGTCGACCCCAAGACCGGCTACATCAAGTGCATGGTGGGCGGCTATGACTACAACGCCGACGAGAACCACGTAAACCATGCCACGGCCAAGCGTCCCGTCGGCTCCACCTTTAAGGCCTTTACGCTGGCAACTGCCATCCAAAACGGCATGAACCCCAACGTCACCCTCAACTGCAACTCGCCGCTCAAGGCCAAGGGCACCACGACCGAGGTCCAAAACTACGCCAACCATAGCTATGGCAACATCACGCTTAAGCAGGCGACGGCATACTCCTCCAACACCGGCTACATCCAGGTGGCGGAAGCCGTCGGCAACAGCAAGATCATCTCGCTCGTCAAAAAGCTCGGCATCGATCCCGCCAAGGACAACATCGAGGACGTTCCCGTCATGACCCTCGGCACCGGCTCGATCTCGCCGCTCGAGATGGCCGCCGCCTACGCGACGTTTGCCAACGGCGGCTACTATCGCCAGCCGATCGCCATCACCGAGATTGACTCTCGTACCGGTTCGGTGCTGTACCAGCACACCGACAATCCCTCACAGGTGCTTACCGAGGGCGAGGCCGCCGCGGTCACCGATGTTCTGTCCGGCGTCATGCAGGGCGGCGGTACGGGTGCTGCCGGTGCCCTGAGCGTCAACCAGCCCTATGCCGGCAAAACGGGCACCACCGACAACACCACCAACCTGTGGTTCTGCGGCTATACCCCGCAGCTGGCGTGCGCCCTGTGGACCGGCTATTCCGCGGGCGAGATCCCCATCCAAAAATACGGCACAGACCTGCTGGGCGACAGCACCAACCTGCCTGTCTTTAAGCGGTTTATGAACACCGTTCTGACCGGTACCGAGCGCGAGGAGTTTGCGACCGGAACGGCGCCCACCTATAAGAACAACAGCGTCTGGAAGTTCTACGGCACCAACAACACCAAGAAGACGGAGAACGACGACAAGGACAAGGACGAGAACGAGGACGAAGAGGAAACCACCACTACAACGACTACCACGACGACCACGACCACCGAGACCACGGGCGGCGACACCACCGGCGGCACCGGTACGACCGGTGGCTCGACGGGCGGCTCCACCGGTGGTTCGACCGGCGGCGATGGCGGCACGCCTACGCCCACGCCCACTCCCGACCCCTCGCCCACGCCTGACGATACGGTCGGCTAGAAATCATCCGGCCATAAGCAACAAGGCCCCCGAACAGCTTATTCAACTGCTCGGGGGCCTTTTAGTTTAAAGCGACCTGGCAGGCGGTCTTTATACCGGCAAACAAAAAGGGGGTACCGACCATCGTCGATACCCCCTTACAGGCAACTATGTCAGCGCGCGCAGGGCCGAGCGCACGACCCGCACGCCTACTTGCGAGAATTGCTCAGCTTATTGATCAGCGCCTCGAGACGCTCGCCGTCCTCGGCCGTCTGGGCAATAACCAAAATCGTATCGTTGCCGGCAAGCGAGCCAAGCACATCGGGCAGCTCTGCCGCATCAACGGCGGCGGCGATGCCGGAAGCCGTGCCAGGCTGAGCCTTGATCATAACCAGATTATCGGTGCGCAGAACGCCCGTTACGAGCTCGGAAACCATACGCTGCAGGTGCAGGTCCTCTGCCAGAACATAGATGCCCTCAGGGAGCTTACGCAGCCCCATATCGGCAATATCGCGAGAGACAGTCGCCTGCGTGCAATCAAAGCCCATAGCGCGGAGCTCATCGACCAGCACGCGCTGCGTGCGGACATCCTTATTGCGCACAATATCTCTAATGGCATCCTGGCGCCCATTGCGTTTTTTAGCCATACAAACCCTCTCTCCAAAAGATGGCGGAGACAATCAATCAGTGATTGAATAGTTTAACGCTATTTGAAGGCTTTTGTGTATAAGAACGCATTTCGAAACAATTCTATGCAAATTTCCTTGAATATCAACTTCATCCGAACACCTCCCATATTCATCCGCACATGTACGGATGAATATGGGAACCCGATACCCTGAGGGCCGGACCGGCCGGCCC
>JAGZUC010000036.1 GCA_018380195.1 Collinsella sp.
GGCCGGCCGATCCGGCCCTCAGAATATCGGGTTCCCACATTCATCCGCACATGTACGGATGAATGTGGGAGGTGTTCGGATGAAGTTGATAATCAAGGTCATCTTCATCGTATAAGTCCCAGGAAAAGCCTTCTCAAAACGGACGGTCTCGTAACCTTCGAAATAGTCGTTGGTGTTTCGCATCATGAATGGGACGAGCAACTCGTTCTCCGCCCCAACCTGTACAGCAAACGCAGCAGAACCGCCCAGAGCCGGCATTGCCTGCGTTATCAGATCGGTATTGACCACAAAGTCATAGTTTGGTGCAGACTCCGGCACCAAATGCCAGACATACGTCTTGATGCCGCCTTCGACATTGTCCTTATTCCTGACACGCATCTTTACGGCGATAACACACGTGATGTCGGCGTCCTTCAATTTCGTTTTCGTATCCACGATGCCATATTTTGAATAATTATCATGCGCACGCTTGAGATACTCGCGCGGCGTGAGCAGCTCTGCCCCGTCTATGCAAAACGAATACCCGTCAGTCGCCACATCCTTCGAACCCAGAAACGCCCCATCCATCGAGAGCCATTCGCCCTCCGCATAATATTTCTCAGGAATGACCGTCCGGTTCCCGTTAACGACGCTCACCCTCATGCCCGCAAGGCCGGTAGCAGCACAGCCGAAAAGAGCAAGCACCGCCCTTCTTGTCCACAGGGTTTTCTTCATCGCGCTCACGACCTTTCCCGAACGTTCACAACGGCACCGTCGCGCATGCAGTAAACCCGATCGGCCAGCTCCTCGAGCACCTCTCCGTCATGGCTGGACAGAATAACCTCGCGACCCGTTGAGGCCGCCATCGCCACAACGCGCTTGAGCATTTCCACGCCCGCTTCGTCGAGGGCATTTGTTGGCTCATCGAGAACAAGCAGTTTCGGCTTCTCCATAATTGCCGCAGCTATCCCCAGACGTTGCTTCATCCCAAGCGAGTATGCTCGGAACTTCTTTTTTTCGTCTGCATCGAGCCCCACGAGCCGCAGGGCAGAGCGAATGTCCTCGGGGGTAGCAACGCCCTTGATCTGAGCGATGAGCTCCAGATTGTCGTAGCCAGACAGATATCCCAAAAAGGAAGGCGCCTCGATCAACATCCCCAGACTCGGCGGGAACGAGAAATCAACTCCGAGCCTTTGACCATCGATTGAGATCTCGCCTTCGGTGGGTTTAATCAATCCGCAGACCGCTCGCATGAGCATGGTCTTGCCCGAACCGTTTATCCCCTGAAGCCCGACCACGGTCCCAGGGGCAACCTCGATAGACACATTGCGCAGGACAACGTTTTTACCCATACGCTTCGATATGTCCCTAACGATTACGCTCATATCTTGTCCCCCTTTTCTATAAGGTCTGCCCTTCGAAACCACAGTCCGCCCAGCGATAGGCATAACGACATAATCGCAATTGATGACAAGACGCTCGAGCCCGCCGCGATTCCCTCTTTGACAATTCCGCCCCAGCGCAACAGCATCAAGGCGTTACCCAATAGCGCCCAATGTCGTGCATATGCCGAGCAGATCAGGTAGCTCATTAAAACCACAAACGAGACTGACGGCCCAAGCACAAACCCGACCGCTGCCTGCGCAAACGCAAGCGCCTCGAAAGCAAATAAGAGACCTATGAAAAACGGCAGCGCATCTGCCTCGGCAGCTTTGAGAAACCACGGCGCCAAATTAGCCAGCTGAAGCGACTCGCCATGAATGACCTCGCTGAACGAGGAGCTCACCACCAAGCTCCAAATCACAACAGAGCAAACCACCACGAGCAGTGAAAATGCCGTTACCGCCGCCACTGAGATAAAACGCGAGGCCCACCAAAGGGTTCTTGCCCGGCATCGAACAAGTGCTTGTAAACCAAGCCCGTGCAACGATTCGGTCGGATAATCGAGTGTTGTATAGAGAATAAGCAGAATGAGGAATAGCCACCCTAACGGAGGCACAAACATGACCCCGGGCCTAGGCTCAAACGGAGCAGATCCGGCAAACACGAGCGCAAGATTATCCGCAAACCCCAAGGTATCCGTCCTGACCCCATACACAGAAGACAATCCGTAGGCGTACACCAAGTTTGCAACGGTCACTGCCGCAACCGCAATAAAAGCAATGATGTTCTTCTTCAAAACGGTCCTCAGGTCCGCGGCGACCAGCCTAAACAGCATCAGACCACCTCGCGTCTTTTTAAGAATCTCGCGGAAACCAAAGAAAAGACGAACAGCAAGATGATTTCCGCAACCCCCGCTCGGATGTCGGGCCAGTTATTTAGTGATTCAGACCTGATGCTGTTAAGAATGTTGCAGTTAAAGCCGACGCATGAAAGGACGCTAAAAATCCAGTCGTTAACAAAGTGCCATGCAACCATAATCAGATATGGAACGACCATCGCCTTGATTCTGCTGCGGAACACAACCGACAGACCGGTCACGGCCATGGATAGAACCCCCAGCGCCACCGCATCGAACAGCGTATAAACCAGCACGTATAACAGAGGCCGGGAATAAAACAGGCCAGAAAAATAGCTATGCAGATAGAGCCCGACGTAAGTCGATTCGTCGACTCGGGGGAGATACGCGGGAAACAGTATGGAGACAATCAGAAAGTTCACGAGTAGCGGAATAGCCGTGACCGCAAACGCAGAGAGGAAAGCAGACAGCATCTTCACGTTCACGTATGCATTTCTAGAAACACGCGTGCAGATCTGTGCCTCGTAACCGCTCAAACGCTCGGACAGGCATGACCACGACCCGGCCAACATGGCAAGCAACGGCAGCGCATAGAAAAACACCGACGCTAACAACGGCGCATTCGCGCTCACAACAATCCAGTTACCAAAGCTACTTACACGCGTTTGGCCGGAGTATGTCTGAGACTGCAGACCAATGCCGTAGCCAAAAGATAACAGCTGTTTGCGTTCAGTCTCGAGCGTCCACCACGCCTCGACGGCAGCTGCCATCGAAATTACAATCGCCAAAGTAAGAGCCAACGCAAATATTGGGTTTCCAGATATCTTGGACAACTCGTGCCGAATTAGATTTTTATTCAACCGACATCACCCTTCCATTGGCCGGACCGAGCAGCAGCGCTCGGCCCGGCCCTAATCACAACAAGAAGCTGCGGATTGGCTAGGAGGGAAGTTTGTTAAAATGGCCTAAGCAATCGGGGCTCCACTTTCCATAGACCGTGCCGTATCCGGACTCGGCCCAGGCAGTCAGACGAGCATGGCTGCGCCCATTCTCGCGAACGAGGTTATACATCTCCCATTCGCCCGCGTGGTTGGCGCGATACACGCCTTGCGTGCAATTCATAGTGCCCGTTCCTCTATTGTCATAGGCGCCGTCCACGTACAAACGTAACGGCCTTCCTGAATAGCCTTGGATCAAAGTGTAAACTGAAGATGAATCTTCTTTCTGGCGATAGCCAGTTGCGCTCGTGCCAGAACATTGAAAAGCGAAATATCTATCTTCGTTGTTCTTGCATGTGGCAATTCCGGCATCCGCGCTCTGCGAAATGCTAGAAACCTGGGAAGTGTCAAACTCATCTTGAGCAAATGATGCGGCAGGTGCGCCCATCGACAAACCCGCAACAATCGCCAACCCGACTCCGAGTCGAGCAACAGCGCTCCTTGGCTTAATCATGGCTTTCTCCAATCAAAAGCGGTCAATAATGCGTCGACGCACGGCAACTTTTGCATGAATAGAGAAAGATGTCTGTAAACACCCGCTATTGAGTTGATTGCTCAGGCGTTTACACGTTATCTGCCTGCGATAACAATGAAACAAGTTCCGCTTTATTCTTGATCCTCAACTGGCGGTAAGATGCAGACCGCAGTGCTTGCACCGTAGATGCAGCGTAACCGACATCCTCCGCAATAGCCTTTGTCGTTGCGCCCTCTGCCGTCATCAGCAAGATTTGCGACTGAACATTAGAAAGGGAGCGAGACATAAGCAGGGCCAGCTGGCGCACGCGGGCTGTTTCGGTGGACCCGTTCGCGCGGTACTCCAAGACGGCTTTCTCGTCCTCAACCGAGCGGGCGAGCGCGATGTGCGTGACGAATATGGGCACAGACCAGCAGACGATCACCGTTGCCACGACGACATTGACAGCCGAACTATGCCCCAACAACGACGCGAGGAACAACGGCTTGAAAACCGTCAGATCCTGCACCATGTTGAGCAAGACAACCCAAACGGGAGCCATCGCCCCAAAGCAGAGCATCCATACCCCAAGCATTTTGCGCTGCGGACAGCTTCGCAGCACTATATACGTGAGCAGCATCCCCGTCAGTACCGCAAGTCCATGAATTCGCCCCCTAGTTGCTGCATAGATTAAAGCAGCCACACCTATCACAACCAATGGCGCGATAGCCCGAGTATGGGCATGAACCTTAAACGGGCGCAGCTTAACAGCGAGCGAAGCCATAGACGCTATGCCGCAAACCAGGACCGGTGCAGCCATCAACGGATCGCGTATGCACCTCCATGCCGCGATATAAACAAAAGCCCATTCCACGGCAGACAGTATCGCCCACACGCACGGGCTTCCAAGCCCAATCGCCCCATCCGCTCTATCCAGATCAGCTTCACGATTCGGTTTTCCACCCGTGTAGCGTAGCGACAGAAACAGTCCGAGACCCAATGCATAGCTTGCAAGAGAAAAGGCGACAGCCCACGAAACACCGGACCCCCAATCGCTATCCGCCATTACCAAGGGACCCGCCGCAAGGAGGATGAAAAATGATGTGAGCAGGTATCGAAACAGCCGGCGCGTTCGAGCTGATGCCAACATATCGTCAGCATGCCGCTGCAGCGGCTCAGGCCCTACAGCATCACCCTCACCTGCAAACAACGCCACGAGCTCGCGTGAGCCCGCAACCGACGCCTTCCCGTATGCTCGGTGAAGCGTTGTTCGCACCGTCGATGGCTTCGTACCCGTCTCCCTGGCAATTTCCGCCGGCGTTTTCCCTTTGAGCAGCAGTCGAACAAACTGCTCTTCTCGAGGCGACAGGGCAGGGGAAAACACTCCCGCATCGAATGGGTCGGACGCGCAGGCAATATCCGGATTGTTGTCCCGTTCCCCCCCTAGCAACGTGCACACGAAGGCAACAGCAATAGCGGACCCCATCGCAAGCAATACAATGATCGCGGCATCGCTTGCGAAGTATGCCGCCTCGACAGCCGGAACAAGACCAATAGGGACTGCCACGAGCACAGAACGGGCAAACACGTCGCTCTGTCCCCGACCAAAGGCGCGGAGACAGCAAAGCGGCGGGGCCACAGCCAACACGAGATAGACCAGAGGAATTAAAAGCACTAAGCCAATTGATACGGCCGTTACAGGGGACATCCCCCATGGCTCGGGAACGACTCTCCATGAAACTCGACAGCAAAACAGCAGGCAAGACAGGATGGCTATTGTTTCTGTAAAAATCGCGTCCTGCGGGTGACGAGTTTCTCTTTCGTCAGCCCACGTCGCCCCCTGCGTCAAAGGAGAGCCCACCGTGCCCCAAATAACATATGAGAGGAGCAGCGATCCAACAAAGCACGAGGCGCACGAAACGCCATGCAGCAGCCAGATCGGTGCAAACACGAATGGAATAGAATCTCCGCGAGCATAGAAGGCCAAGTCGGCCCATTCGGGAACCGTTGCAATAACACCAAGGAAAACACCAATGGCGCCAAGGCGACCCGGCCGTCTTATTTCTCTCCCCTTGCGAAGCGCAACACCATGAACAAACGCCGCAAGGCATGCGCCAAGGATAACGAGCCAGGTCATTGCACCTGATGCCAAACCGATTGAAGATGAAAACCGGTGATAAGGGGTGACCGCCATTACGACGAGCACAATGGAGAAAGCAGATGTGGCAGAACAGCGGGAAAAGAGCATATGACCTCCATAGCGCGTCATTATATCGCTCGGGCTGCTCGTTTATCTCCGCGCCCACACCAGCCAGCATCAACGATTCACGTTAACTCCAATCCGAGCCAGGTCACGGTCCATTTTTCCCGCAGTCCCACATCAAAGTGGGATGCGGTTTCCTTTTGAGCGCCGGTTCGGAAAATGCATCCCGTTCTGAGTCAGTATTCTGGGACGCAGTTTCCGCAGCGCACCCCATTCGGAAAGCGCATCCCACAATTTGGCTGAAAACTGGGGCACGCTTTCCGGACGGATCGAAACGAGGCCAAGAAGGATAAGTTGTCCCCGCCGCCCGTTATCCTCGCCATCCATCCGAGCGTGCTACACTAGCAGCATCTATGCCACCGCGAACGCTGGAACGGACCACGCCCCGTGCCCGCCGCTCGCAAACGAACTTTAAACGCACGAGGGTTGGCCATGCCGCTTTTCTCGCAACATACCGCCCGGTTCTCTCCGGACGTTCCCTTGGAGGGCACCAGCTCTCGCGAGCTGCTCAAGCGGTTCCAGCCGCTCGAGACGCTTGCGACCGGCGGTTTTGGCTCCATCGAGATTTGCCGCGACACGCACCTGCGCCGTCGCGTGGCCATTAAGCGCATCCCCCTTATCAACGGCGCCGGCATGCCCGCCAGCGACATCATGGACGTGCTGCGCGAGGCACACACCGCCGCCATGCTTCAACATCCCAATATCGTGCAGGTTATCGACTTTACGCACGATACCGCCTATGCCTACCTGGTCATGGAATATGTCGACGGCATGTCCCTAGCCGACTTTTTGCATCGCGTGGACGGCCATTCGCTCACCTTTGACGAGGCCGCGGCAATTGCCGACGCGCTGGGCCAGGCGCTCACCTTCGCCCATAGCAACGGCGTGCTCCACCTGGATATTAAGCCCGCCAACGTACTCATCGACCACTCGGGCAATGTAAAGCTCACCGACTTTGGCATGGCGCGGCTGTCGTCTGCCGGCGGCTTTGGCGGCTCGCGCGGCGGCACCATCGGCTACATGCCACCCGAGCAGCTCGACATCGAGACTGGCACGGTTGACGAGCGCGCCGATGTCTTTGCCCTCGCCTGCGTGATCTACGAGGGCCTGTGCGGCAGCGCTCCCTTTATGGCCGCCACGCCCGGCGACTCGCTCGGCCGCATCATCGGCGGTGCCACCTACCCTAGCGAGCTCATCCCGCACTTTCCCCCAGGAGCCGAGGCTGCGCTCATGAGCGCCCTCTCCCCCATGCCGCAAGACCGCCCCAGCAGCATCGAGGCATTTTGCGACCAGCTGCTCGCCGGCTTGGGCAGCGTGCGCGAGGGCCGTCGCAGCCTGGAGCAGATGGTGGGCGAGCTGTCGGATGACGAGCGCGCGGCAGACGATATCGAATCGCTGCCCTATAAGGACGACACCATCGAGGTCGACCCCGCACTCGGCTGGGCCGGCACGCGCTGGAGCCACGCGCGCGATTACACCATGCGCGCCATCTCGGCGCTAACGTGTGGTGCCTTTAGCTTTTTGCTCATGCAGACGGCTGGCGTCGCGGCGCTTCCCGGACTTATTGCCGCGGCCATCGCGATTGGGGCGGCTGCCGGCCTGGCCCCGCAGATTGGCTCGGCCATCTCGGCCGTGGGCTTTTTGGTGCTCATGGCCAACGCCACTATGCAGGCGCAGGGCATCCTGTCGATGCTGCCCGTCGCGGTGCTCTTTGCCGCCACCATGTCCGGTTGGTGGATCGCCTGGGGACGCACCGAGGCGGCCGCGAGCGCGGCACTCACCTGCGCGGTAGCACTTGGCTGTCTAACGGGTGACGTCCTCCTTGCCGCCGGGGTCGCCGCCGGCATCGCGGCCTTTTGGCTCGGCCCGGCAAGCGCCGCGGCCGCTACGGGAATGGGCGCGCTTTTTGGCCGCCTGGCTACGGTTGCGCTTTCCGCCGGAGGCGTGCTGGGGCTCGGCAATGTTGCCGCGGCGCTGGGAGACATGCTCTTCTGGGCTGCCGTTGTGCTTGTCGCGGCGACAGCTGCACTGACATCTCTGCTGCTCAACGCCCATGCCAGGCGTGCCGAGCAGGGCTCGAACCTGGCTGCAATCGCTGCCATCGCCGGCTGCGGAATAGGCACCGCGGCGTCGCTCTGTCTTGCACACCATATGGAAATTGCCAGCCTTGCGGCCGCGGTCGTCGTCAAGGCGGCGGTTGCGGGAACCCTATCCTCTATAATCGTTGGGATATGCCTATATTTGCTCGGATACCAAAGAACCTATACGGAGAGTGATCTTTCGTGAACTTCCTGAACATCTTCGAGGACCACGTGGCCGGCATCTTCGGTGCCACCCGTGCCCCGTTCTCCTTTAAGAAGCTTGCCAAGCAGGCCGCTCGCGACATGGAGGATCAGACTCTGGTGATCAACGGCGTCAACACCGCGCCGGCACTCTATACCATCCTGATCGCCGCCGACGACGATCCCATGCTCGCTCCGTTCTACCCCGAGCTTTCGCGCGAAGTCCGCGAGTTTGTGAAGGCACAGGCCGAAAAGCGCCGCTATGTGTTTGTCGGCGAACCCCTCGTTCGCTTTATGATCGACCCGCAGCTGCGCGCCGGCAAGTTCTCGGTCTTTGCCGAGAACGTCGATGCCCCCACGCTCGGCCGCCTGTACGAAGAAGAGCGTGCCTATCAAAACGGCCTGGGCCAGAACAACTCCGCGGCAAGCCGTGCCGCCAGCGCCCCGCGCGCCGGCCAGCAGCAGTTTGCTGCCCCGCAGCAGCAGCGCCCCGCCGCCATGCCCCAGCAGCAGCCGACGCCTCGCGCCGCCGCTCCCGACCCGCTTGCCGTGGCAGACCCCTTCGCGCCTAGCGTCCCCGACCCCGCCGCCGCACCCATCCCGGTGCCTCAGACCGTCTCGCGCGACGCACTTGCCGGCATGGGCGGAGCCGCCGCGACCGGTGCCGCCGTGGGCCTAGGCGCCGCAGCCGGCATCGCCTCCAACATGGCGAGCACCCGCGCCCCGCAGCGCCCGCTCGCCCAGCTCGTCGACGTCGTGAGCGGCGAGAGCCACAGCATCACTTCCGCGCAGGTGACCATCGGTCGCGAGCGCTCGGT
This sequence comes from Collinsella sp., assembly GCA_018380195.1. Lineage (GTDB taxonomy): Bacteria > Actinomycetota > Coriobacteriia > Coriobacteriales > Coriobacteriaceae > Collinsella. Next base: position 9,034 of record JAGZUC010000036.1, read on the forward strand.
TTCGGACATCGCCCTGCGCGACCCCAACGTGTCGCGCCGTCACGCCCAGCTCACCTTTACCGGTTCGGACTGGTCGATCGAGGACCTCAATTCCACCAACGGCACGCTCGTCAACAACCGCCGCATCACGCGCTGCCCGCTGCGCAACGGCGACCTGCTGACGTTTGGCCTGAGCACCTTTGAATTTAGGGGATAGTCGCTTATGAACATCGATATCGTCCTTTTTGCAGGCCGCATCGTCCTGGTCGCCCTGCTCTACATCTTCCTGTTCGCCGTCATGAAGACCGGCGTGGGACTTGTGCGCGGGCAGCGCCGCGACTCGGCCATTTGGACGATCGATGTGGACAAGGGTCCGCGCGGTATCCGCGGCATCCACGTAGACATGCTCGGCCCCGTCATCGTCGGTCGCTCGCCATCTTCGGACATCTGCATCAACGAACCGTTCGTCTCGGCCTCGCATGCGCGCTTTTCGCTGCAGGGCCCGGCACTCATCATCGAGGACCTCAACTCGCTTAACGGCACGCTCGTCAACGGCCGCCAGCTCGTGGAGCCCGCAACGCTGCGCGAGGGCGACGAAGTCCAGATTGGCGACGTGGTCATGAAGGTGAACCGTCGATGATCGACGAGGAGAACAAGTCCGCAACTATGACCGAGGCACCGGCCGCCACCACAGCTGCGCCGGCCCACGCCGCTCCGGCGGGCTCCGCACCCGTGGAGCCCGAGGACACCGTGTTCTCCCTGCCTCTTTCGCATGTAACGCATGATATTTCGGATCTCGCCGATAACGAGGACGAAGAGGATGCCGTAGCGGCGCCCATCGGCGCACATGCTGCGGAACAGCCCACAGCGCCCGAAGCAACCCCGGCGCCGGCTCACTTTGCAGAGCCCGTCGCCGCGGCAATCAACGAGAGCGCTGCGGTGTTTGCGGCACCCGAGCCCGCCGCGCCGGCGTTTCCCATGGCCCCGGCGTCCGAGGTTGCGCCCGCGTCTACGCCGGCGCCCGAGCCTATAGACGTCAGCCCGCAAGACGACGAGTCGACCGCCCGCGTGTCCGAGGAGCCCGACTCCCCGGACACCGGTGATTCCGAATCAAACGCCGTGACCGACACCGTCTCTCCCGGTGACACCGCCGAAATCGACGTTGCCGCCGTTGAGGCCAAGCTCAAAGACCCCGGCTCGACCATGAGCTTTGAGCCCCTGACCGAGGAGCGCATCGAGACCGACTCGACCTATGATGCCGGCACCACCACGCAACTTATGTGGGGCGCCCGCTCCGACGTTGGCTGCGTGCGCCCGCACAATGAGGATTCCTACCTGGTGCAGTCGCCGCTCTTTTGCGTATGCGACGGCATGGGTGGTCACGCTGCCGGCGAGGTAGCCTCTTCCATCGCCGTCGAGACTATTGCCAAGACGGCCCCACAGTCCGCCGACGCAGCACGCCTGGCCGCAGCCGTCGAGGCAGCCAACGCCGCCGTAATCGAGGCGGCCCTGAACGGCCTGGGCAAGCCCGGCATGGGCTGCACAGCCACCTGCGCCTACATCGAAAACGACACGCTCGCCATCGCCCACGTGGGCGACTCTCGCGCCTATCTGCTCCACGAGGGCACGCTCATCCGCGTGACCCGCGACCACTCCTACGTGGAGGAGCTCGTGGACGCCGGCGAGATCACGGCAGACGAGGCTCGCGTCCACCCCAACCGTTCGGTCATCACCCGCGCACTGGGCTCGGACCCCGCCATGTATGCCGACCACTTCACTCTGCATATCGAGGAAGGCGACCGTCTGATCCTGTGCTCCGACGGCCTCTCGAGCATGATTCCCGATAGCGATATCGAGAACATCGCCACGCAGTCCTCAACCGCGCAAATCTGCGTCGACAACCTAGTGGACGCGGCGCTTGCCGCCGGCGGCCACGACAACGTGACCGTAGTAGTCGTTGACCTGGTTGACGATGGCGTTATGCGCGAGGCGCAACGCGTGCGTCGCCGCAACATTACTATCGCCGCCATCCTGGCCCTCGTCTTTGTGCTGGCAGCTGGCATCTGGGCCTACACGGGTGTCACCGGCTCATACTACCTGGGTACCTACCAGGGCAATGTCGCCGTCTGGCGCGGTCTGCCCGGCAAGCCGCTCGGACTCAAGCTCCACTGGCTCGAGAGCGAAACCAGCATTAAGCTGTCCGACCTGCCCGAAGACACGCAAAACCGCCTCAAGGCGGGCATTCCGCAAACAAGTATCGACGATGCGCAGGACACGATATCCAAGTACCGCCACCAGATCGACGAGGAGCAGACCCGCCAGGTGATCGACGCGCAAACGATTCGCGACAACACCAATCAGGGATCGACCTCCGAATCAGATTCCGAGAAAACCGCCGAACAGTCCGCCGAGGCCGAAGCCTCCGATAAGAACTAGAAAGGGAGTGCCGCTTATGAGTCGCCGCAACACCGAGCTGCTCTTGCTCATCGCCTCGGCGTTCCCCGTCATCCTGCTGTATGCGATGTACGTGCTCACTGCGGGCGCCGCTATCTCCTTTGAGACGCTCGCCGTACCGATCGGCCTCTTTGCCGCCTTTGCCGCGGCCCACATTGCCGTGCGCATCTTGGCGCCCGGTGCCGACCCCGCCATCCTGCCCATCGTATTTATACTTTCGGGCATCGGCATCACGTTCGTGACGCGTCTCGCCCCCGCTCTCGCCATCTCACAGCTCATCATCCTGTTTGTCTCGGTGGCGCTCATGGTGGGAACGCTTGCACTAGTCAAAAACCTCGACGTGGTCATGCGCTACAAGTACACCTTTGGCATCATCGGCATCATCCTGCTGATGCTGCCTATCTTTATCGGCACCACGATCTCGGGCTCCAAGCTGTGGATTCGCATCGCGGGCTTTACCATCCAGCCCGGCGAGTTCGCCAAGGTCTTTATCGTGCTGTTCCTGGCCGGGTACCTGGCCGAGAACCGCGAGCTGCTCTCCATCTCCAACCGCAAGATCTTGGGCTTTAAGATCCCTCGCCTGCGACTGCTACTGCCGTTGTTTGCCGTGTGGGGTGTGTGCCTGCTCGTCGTCGTCTTCGAACGCGACCTGGGTTCGGCCGTGCTGTTCTACACCATCTTCTTGCTGATGCTCTACGTTGCCACGGGGCGCTTTTCGTATGTCGTTATCGGCCTTGCGCTCTTAGCCGTTGGAGCCGTGGGCGCCTACAAGTTCCTGTCGCACGTTCAGGTGCGTTTCCAGGTTTGGGTCGATCCGTTTAAGGACGCCCAGGGTCAGGGCTACCAGATCGTCCAGTCGCTCTTCTCGCTTGCCGATGGCGGTCTGGTCGGTGTTGGCATCGGCAACGGCATGGCCAACAACATCCCTGTCGTCGAGTCCGACTTTATCTTCTCGGCTATCGGCGAGGAGATGGGCCTTTTGGGCGGCGGCGCCGTGCTCATCCTGTTTATGCTCTTTGCCGTGCGTGGCCTGACCACAGCTGCCCGCGCAAAGTCCGACCTTGCCGCCTTTAGCGCCACCGGTCTTACGGCAGCCATCAGCTTCCAGGCCTTCTTGATCGTTGGCGGCGTAACCCGCCTGATCCCGCTGACCGGCGTCACCCTGCCCTTTATGAGCCAGGGCGGCTCCTCGCTGCTGGCAAGCTTTATCATCGTCGCACTCCTGCTACGTGCCGGTGACGAGGCGACCGGACGCGAGGCCGAGCTCACCGGCACCGGCACCATGGCCGCCATCACCGATGACCAGGTCGCATCCGCCGCTGCCCCGACCGGTACGCGTTTTGCCAGCGCACCTTCCTACAGCCACGGCAACCACTCCGCGGGTTCTCGCATGCGTCGTCGCCTGCTCGACACTCCAGAGTCCGGCGTGCTCGGCCGCGTGGCGCTTGCCAACCGTCTGACTCGTGCCGTGTTTGCCTTCACGGCGCTGTTCGCCATCCTTATCGGCAACCTCACCTATGTCCAGGTCATCAAGGCGAAGGACTACCAGGACATGCCGACCAACAACCACACCATCGCCCGCTCCAAGTACATCCAGCGTGGCTCCATCATCACGTCCGACGGCGTGACACTAGCCGAGTCGCTGCAGCAGGAGGACGGCACCTACGCCCGCTCCTACCCCAACGGCAACATGGCCGCGCACGTGGTGGGCTACGTGAGCCAGCAATACGGCACCGCCGGCATCGAGAGCGTCATGAACGACACGCTCACCGGTTCTAAGGACTACTCCAGCTGGAACAACGCCATCGCGTCGCTCGCGGGCCAGACCCAGCCGGGCAACACCGCCAAGCTCACCATCGACTCGCGCATCCAGACGGCTGCCGAGCAGGCGCTCAAGGGCTTTAAGGGCGCTGTGGTGGTCATGGATCCGCGCACCGGTGCGGTCCTTGCGTGCGCGAGCTCGCCCACCTACGACAACACCAACATCGATGCGCTGCTCCAGTCGGGCGGCGGCGAGGACGGCTCCATGTACGACCGCGCCATGGACGCGCTGTACACGCCGGGCTCAACGTTTAAGGTCGTTACGCTTTCCGCGGCACTCGAGACCGGTACCGCCAGCCTTACCAGCACCTACCAGGCGCCCGGCTCCATGGACATCGGCAACGCACCGGTCACCAACAGTGCCAACGAGAGCTACGGCACCATCAGCCTGCAGCAGGCCTTTGCCGTGTCCTCCAACGTCGTCTTTGGCCAGGTGGCAAACGAAGTTGGCGCAAACACGCTCGTGCAGTTTGCCAACGCCTTTGGCTACGGCCAAAAGCTCGGCCAGGACCTGACCTCCGCGGCCTCCATCATGGCCGACCCGTCGCTCATGACCGAGTGGGAGACCGCCTGGGCCGGCGCCGGCCAGCCTGTCGGCATGGACCACACGCCCGGCCCGCAGACCACCGTCATGCAAAACGCCGTGATTGCCGCCGCCATCGCTAACAGCGGCGTGGTCATGGACCCGTACTTTGTAGCCCAGGTACTCGCCCCGGACGGAACCGTGGTCAAGACCACGCAGTCCCGCTCGCTTGGTCAGGCCGTCAGCTCCGCCACGGCCGACCAGGTCAAGCAGGCCATGCTTGCCGTCGTCCAGTCCGGCACCGGCACCGATGCCCAAATCCCCGGCGTCAAGGTCGCCGGCAAGACCGGCTCGGCCGAGACTGGCGGCACCAACGTCAACTCGATGTTCGTTGGCTTTGCACCTTACGATTCACCCACGGTCGCCATCTCGGTGGCCTTGGAGGATTTCGACAAGCATGACGTCGAGGCCGCCAAGATCGCCGGCATCGTCCTGACCGCGGCGCTTGCCGCACAGGGAGCGTGATGCCCATGATCGAATCGGACACCCGAGGCGCGCCGCGGCCTAAGGGTTAGCGGCAACGCGTCACACGGCCCCAGCGGCCACATCGTAGGTACTACACACATCGTTGAGCGAATAGTTATGTTAGGAGCAGGAATGGAACAGAGGGTCCTCGGGGGAAGATACCTCCTCAAGGATAAGGTGGGAACAGGCGGCATGGCGACCGTCTACCGTGCACAGGACCAGGTTCTCGACCGCACGGTAGCCGTCAAGATCATGCTGCCGCAGTATGCTGGCGACGCGACCTTCGCCGCACGCTTTAAGCAGGAGGCCCAGGCAGCAGCCGGCCTCTCCTCCCCCTATATCGTGGGCGTCTACGATTGGGGCAAGGACGGCGACACCTATTACATCGTCATGGAGTACCTGCGCGGTACCGACCTTAAGAGCGGCATCAAGAGCCACGGCGCCCTCGACCCCAAGAAGGTCGCGCAGATCGGCTCGCAGATCAGCTCCGCGCTTTCGGTCGCTCACAAGCACGAGATCATCCACCGCGACATTAAGCCGCAGAACATCATGGTGCTGCCCGACGGCAACATCAAGGTGATGGACTTTGGCATCGCGCGCGCCAAGAACAGCCACCTCACGCAAGACAACAACGTGCTGGGAACCGCCCACTACGTCAGCCCCGAGCAGACCCGTGGTCAGGACCTCGGCCCCACCTCGGATATCTACTCGCTGGGCGTCGTGATGTACGAGTGCGCCACCGGCCGCGTCCCCTTTGACGGTGACGACGCCATCTCGGTCGCACTCAAGCAGGTCAACGAGCTGCCTATTCCGCCGAGCCAGATCAACTCCGGTGTCGACGCCGACCTTGAGCGCATCATCCTCAAGTGCATGGAGAAGGACCCGGCAAACCGCTTCCAGACCGCCGACGAGCTGCGTCAGGTGCTCAACAGCTACCTGTCGGGCCGTGCCGTCAACGTCTCGGAGCCCACGCGCATCATCGGTGCCCCCGGTGAGCTGGGCGCCACCAAGACTCGCGAGCTTTCCGATCAGACGCGCGCCATGGTGCGTCCCGTCTCGGGCGTGAGTGGCCAGAATACCGCCCGTAGCTCGGTTTCGGGCTCCACCGGCTCCTACGAGGTCGAAAAGCCCAAATCCAACAAGAACAAGATCATCGCCGCCGTGGTGGCAGCCGTTGCCGTCATCGGCATCGTGGTGGCCTTTGCCACAGGACTCTTTGGCGGCGAGCAGGTCACCGTGCCCGATGTGCTGGGCAGGGACCAGCAGACTGCCGTCGAGCTGATCAAGGAAGCCGGCCTCGAGGTCGGCACCATCGACCAAAGCTACAACGACGATGTCGACGAGGGCAAGGTCGCCGAGCAGACGCCCAACGGCAACACCAAGAAGACCAAGGGCACCAAGGTGAACCTGGTAATCTCCAAGGGCCCCAAGCCCTCCGAAAAGGTTGAGGTTCCCAAACTTGTCGGCCTAACCAAGGACCAAGCAGAAGCCGCACTGGCAAGCGTTGGCCTGAAGGGCAACGCCTCCGAGGAGGCCAACGAGGCTGATGAGGGCCAGGTCTTTGAGCAGGGCACCGAAGCCGGTAAGGAAGTCGCGAAGGGCACGACCATCTCGTACAAGGTCTCGAGCGGCCCGGATACCACGTCCGTCCCCGACCTGACCGACATGACCGAGGCCCAGGCGCGCAACGCCCTCGATATGGCAGGCTTTGGTGTCGACGTGAGCTACCAGGAGAACGACTCGGTTACCGAGGGCACCGTGATCAGCTGGAACCCCAGCGGCAAGCAGAAGCCCGGCGCCACGATTACCGTCGTCATCGCCAAGAAGTCCGGCAAGGCCACCGTCCCGGGCAACCTGTACGGCAAGAGCATTTCCGCCGCCGTTACCGCGCTCAACAACGCCGGTTTCTATAACATTGGCTTCTGTGACCAGAACGGCAATCCCGTAAGCGGTAACGAGGATGCCACCGTTACGGGCGTCTCCCCCACTGGAAAGCAGTCCACCGACAGCACGATTACGCTGACGGTCGCACTTTCTGGTTCGGGCTCGGGCTCGGGCACGAGCACGGGCGACGATTCCGGTACGACCAACTAGTCGCCACCCCACCGCTCATCGCGGCTTTCGCCGCAAACATATTCGCTCACAGGCGCCCGCTTGCTCCCCCAGCAAGCGGGCGCTTCGCTTTTGACATGGCATTGAACCAGAAGAGCCCGGCACCGTAGCGGTACCGGGCTCGATATTCCTCTGGTGCCCCCCAGGCGGATTCGAAAACTCCCCCCGCGGGGAAATGAGTGACGCGGGTGTCGACGGTTCGAATCCGCCGGCAGCTCCCACAAATCAGAACCACCCTTAAAAAGGGTGGTTTGCTCTTAGGGTATAACCCACGGGCCCCGGGCTCGCGTCTAAAGGCGCGGGCCCGGACTTCGTCCAGG
>JAGZUC010000037.1 GCA_018380195.1 Collinsella sp.
ATGCCGTTCGAGATGAGGGTCAAGACGCCGGCGCCCGATGGGGAGACGGCGAGTTAGCCGGCAGGTCGGCATGTCAATCCTGGTCTAACAGAGCCTTATCTTTTACCTGGGCACGGGCTTTTTCGTGGTGTTCTTCACCGCGAAGTTCGCCGCGATTTCGATGTATGCCCGCTGGTCGTATCTGTGGCCGTGCATGGGCCGCGTCATCAACAACATTTGCTCAATGCTTGTGACGGCTCCGGCGGTGGCGATCATCTCGAGCCAAAACGTGCTGATGGCGGTGGGTGTCGTACTCGTGCTGTTTGTCGGCATTGCGATCTCGCTGTTGGGGCAGTTTGGACAAGGCGTTGAGGACGAAGCGGGTCACAGGGGGCTGGCGTTTGCCACCGACGATCTTGGCGTGAGCCGTGCGCCCGATCAGGTCGACACGGTGTCCCTGGAGACACCGGAGCTTTCGTTTGACGATCGACTCGACGGTTTTGTAGCCGCCTTTGGGCTTACCAAGCGCGAGCGCGATGTGCTGGAGGCGCTGGTCGTATCGGACGACAGCGTGCAGGACGTTGCGGCGGCGCTCTTCCTTTCGCGCTCCACGCTCTACCGCCACATCGCCTCGATTAACAAAAAGACCGGCGCCGCCTCGCGCGTGGCGCTCATCAACTTCTTCTGGTCCTGGACACCCCAAGACTAGCTAACCACCACAAAGGGGACAGGCACCTTTGTGGTGGTTTTACCTGCAAAAATATGAATATGAGACATTTGTCACCTGCCGTTTTGGCGCTCAAAGGCATATGAATGTGATGTTGAGCGGAGCAGAACGGAAGGGGTGGGCCTATGGCGTCTCGTGGTTGCTCGTCTAATAAAATTGCGGGCGCGCTTATCGCCGTGGTGGTCCTTGCTGCGGCGGTGACGCTTGTGCGGGCATACGGCTTTGGTGCCCGTGCCGACCAGGGAAAGAACGCCGCGCAAGCGTTGCTGAACGATTGTGCTGCCGATCCGGTGGCAGTCAAGCTTATCGAGGACGGCGAGGCGCGGACGATCTATGAGACCGACGATGCCGAGCTGGTCGCATCGACTTTTGCCGCGCTCGACGATTGCACCGTGGGAGGTGCGGTGGATGAGCGGATGAGCGATGCCGGTCGCACGCTCGTCTTTGTCTATGAAGACGGCTCGGAGCAATCGGTGGAGTTCGAGGGCGGGAATATCGTGCTCGACAAGACGGCATATCGCCTTGACGGTGCTGATGAACTGTGGCGACAGCTAGCCGCCATCAAGAACAGCCAATGAAATGAGGGGTGTACGGGATGAGTGATTTGAGATTCTGCCCGGCGTGCGGGATGCAGCTGCCGCGGGTCGCCGGCGTGCCGGTGCGATTTTGCCCGGGCTGCGGCGTCCGGCTTGAGAGCGTTGAGGACGACCCGGGTGTCGCGGAACCCGCGAAAGGGACGGCTGCCGATGATGGCGCGGGCGAAGGTTATGAGCCGAGCGCGAACGCGCCGGTCGATGTGCCGATGCAGAGTGCCGACACCGCGTCGCCGGTCCGCGGCGTGGCCGCAGCGGATGCTCCCCGCGTCGGCGACCTTGAGCTCCACACCGCATGCGATGCCTCTGGCGGCCAAGCGCTCGCGCAAGTGGCGCTGCCACGGGGTTGGCGTATCGAAGAGGCACATCTTGAGCGCAGCAGTAGCTTCGACTGCCCGATTTCAGTTGGCGTGACGGCGGCGGGCCCGGCGGGCGAACGCATTATGTATCGCTCCGAGCTCTGCTACGTGGACGCGGGCACCGTTGCCAAGCGTATCCCCACGCAAACCGAGCGCAAGGCGTTTCTGCACGTGGAGGCGGCGTGTGACGAGCTGGCTCAAGCCTGCGCGACGCAATTGGGCGCACGGGCGGAGGTTACGGCTGAGCAGCCCTATCCATCGAGCGCGGCAGGCGATATCGAACATGAGCGTGCTCGCGTAAAGCGCGAGGCGGCAAACGACTTTGCGATTCAGGGCTTTTCGATGGAACCGAGTGATGTGATCTATGAGTGCCGCATGCGTCGATATCGGCTCGCGGGCGCCCCGGTGCCTACCGAGCTTGCGGTGGCGGCCAAAGTCGAGGGCTATGTGGCCTCGATTGGCGGAGTCGCGGGCTCTGTGGGTAAAGGCGTTGCCGCCGGGGCCGAGGCGCTGCTGGGCGCGGGCCTTTCGAGTGGGCTGATCGGCGGCGTTCTGGGCAAACGCCTGCGCGAGCGCCAGGCGGCTGCGGCGGCGGGTCAGCGCGCCGTGAAAGATCAGGCTCCGGATCAGGGCGATTACCCAGACGGGGCGCCGTTCAAGCTGGGCGCGGCCGACCTGTTGCAGTGGCGTATCAGGGACAGCTTCTGCCTGGTTGCGCCGGAAGGCCGTCTGGACGAGGCGGCCTCCACGGCGCTTGCCTCAATGGCGTCGACTCTGCGGCTCAACCCGTCGATTGCGCGCGAAGCGTGCGCTCAAAAGCAGCAGATGGTGCTCGAGCAGCGTCAGCGCACGCAGATGAACATCGCCCAGCAGCAACAGCAGTTCGCGGCCTGGCAGCAGATGCATGCCTCGCAGCAGGCGGCGTTCGACAGCTACCAGCAGGCTTGGTTTGAGCGCAGCGATCGTCAACACGCCGCGAATATGGCCGCCAGCGCGGCCAATTTCTCCAGCGCAGGTGTGGGAACGGGCGCGGCGTCGTATTCCGATGCCATCCGCGGGGTCAACCATTACACCAGGCCCGACGGTACCGATGTCGAGGTTTCGGTGATGGCGGATCAAGCTTGGGTGAACGGCTCGGGCGACGTGATCGGCACGCGCGATGGCTTTGAGCCCGGTTTTGGCTGGACGGAGCTGCCCCGTCAATAGCGTGAGTGGGCTACGGGAGGATCGGTGTCGAGGCGTTGCTCGGCGCTGTGATAAGAAACGGGAAAGGAACAACGATGAGGGAGACGGTTATTTCGCGCACGGCGTTTGTCGCGGCGGCGGGAACGGCGTTGCTGACGCTTGCGGGATACGGCGGACAGCAGGCGCAGGACACGACGGGTTTTAACGACGATCGCCCGGTAAAGGACAAGATGGATGCGGGCTCGCCATCGGGTGATTCCGGTGATGCGGGCGGCGGTGCGGACACAGACAGCGGCTCGGCGGACGCGTTCGATACGTGGTCGGATGACTGCTGGGATGCGCACCGCAACATCAGCATCGCAGCGTTGCTCGAGCTTAAGGGCTGGCAGTTGCAGGAGTTTGCGTCGCAACAGGGTTATACCTGGCAAGATGCGCTCGAGATGTACGAGAACGAGGCAGGTCGCGTGCTCAGCGTCTGCAATATCAGCAAGGATGGCGCAACCGAATGGCTCGGCGAGGATGAAATCGGAAAGCTCGACAAGGGCGGCACCGGGGGTACCGTGATGTTTACGCTGCAGCTTGCGGGCTATTCGAGCTGCGAGGATGTTATCGCGGGCTTTTCCGTTCCGGTTGAGGACCGCGCGCAGATTACCTCGGGCTCGTGGATTGCGTGCGTCTACGGTTCCAACATGGCGCGTCACGTTGCCATGGTGAGCCAAATGGAAAACGGCGACTACCGCCTGGACCTCATTACCGAGGAGGCCATCAAAACCGGTACGTTTACCCAAGGCGGCGGTGCCCCCACGATTAACGAATTTTGGCAGGAGAAGACCGGGCGCGCGCTCGGCTAAGTGCGATGCGGCCAATAGCATAGCGAGGGACGAACATGATGAACGAGATGACGATGAGCCGTGCGGTCTTTGTGGCGGGCGCGGGCGCGGCGGCTTGCGCGCTGGCTGGCTGCTCGGGCACAACGGGCGGCGCCAAGCAGCGAGCACGGCGGACGCCGCCTGCGTGGACGACAATGCTAACGTGACGGTCTATGCCGCGATCAACTTGGCTGGTGCCGATATGGTGCGCCTGCTCAAACATCAAAATTATGAGTGGCAAGGCGAGAACGTGGGCTACGGCGCCGTCGATGACGCGGGATTTTTCGCTTTTACCTTTTCCAAGGTTTCGGACGATGTGGACGAACTTGCGAACAGCGCGATACCGCTTTCGGAGTCCGAGTACGAGGAGCTTGAACCGGGCGGCGGAGACGAAAACGTCGCGATTCTACTCTCGGTGGGCGGCTATACGAAGGGCGAGCGGGCGCTCATCGGCGCGATTGGCGATGCGGCGATGGTGCAGGAGAAATGCACGATCGATGATACCCAGTATTGGCTGGTCAAGGCGCTTGACGGCCACCGCTACGTGATTATGGCCAACGACACCGAAGACGATGGCGATAGCGCTCATGACATCTATATCTACAATGAGGCTTTTATTCGAACCGGCTACTTGAGCGGCGGCGACCAGATCGATATCGATGAGCTCTGGAGCCGCCTGACCAACGCCTCGTAACGCTCCAAAACCACCACAAAGGGGACAGGCACCTTTGTGGTGGTTTTGCCTTAGGGCTGTCTGTTACAGCAGCTCACCGTGACGGGCGATGTAGTGGCGCTTGGCCAGCTGGGTCAGCGCAATGTAGGCGGCGACGATGCCGATGAGCAGCGTAAAGAAGCTCGCCGGCAGCGGCATGAGGCCCAGAGCCTCGGCGATGGGGCTTGCCGGCAGCCAGGTGACAAGTGCCAGGCCCAGCACGGTGAGCGCGCACAGCGCAGGTGCGGCGTGGTCGCGCGGGCTTGGCAGGCGCGGGGAGCGCAGCATGTGGATCACGAGCGTCTGCGACCACATGGACTCGACGAACCAGCCACTCTGGAAAATCGCCGCAAAGGTCGCCATGCCGGCAACATTGCCCGCGGCGGCAAGCTCGGACCAGCTCGCGCCCACGGCGGCGGGGCACACCGCAAAGAAGAGCGCGGCGAAGGTCACGATGTCAAACAGCGAGCTCACAGGGCCCAGTTCGAGCATAAAACCCTTGATGGACGCGGCGTCCCAGGCGCGCGGGCGGGCAGTCCAGGCGTCGTCGACGGTGTCCCACGGCAGCGCGATGCACACGATCTCGTAGACCAGCGACAGCAGCACCAGCTGCAGGGCGCTCATGGGCAAAAACGGCAGGAACAGGCTCGCGACGGTCACGGACAGCACGTTGCCAAAGTTGGAGCTCACCGTGGTCTTGAGGTACTTGAGTAGGTTGCCGTAGGTGCGACGGCCTTCGATGATGCCGCGCTCGATCACGCCCAGGTCCTTCTGGAGCAAGATGATGTCGGCGGATTCTTTGGCGATGTCAACGGCCGAATCGACCGAGATGCCGCAGTCGCTCGCACGCATGGCGGCGGCGTCGTTGATGCCATCACCCATAAAGCCCACGGTATGGCCGAGCAGTTCACGCATGACGCGCACCAAGCGCGCCTTCTGCAGCGGCGAGAGCTTGGCAAAGAGATGGGTCTGCTCGGCGCGCTCCGCCAGCTCGGCGTCGTCGAGCGCATCGATCTCGGAGCCCAGCAAAACGTTGCTTGCGTCGATGCCAATCTGCTCGCAGACGGTGGCGGCGACGCGGTCGTTGTCGCCGGTTAGGACCTTGACCGCCACGCCCTTGGCCTCGAGGGTGGCGACGGCGCCCGCGGCGCTCGCTTTGGGCGGATCGAGGAAGGCCAAAAAGCCCATCAGCACCATGTCGCACTCGTCGGCGATGCCAAACTCGCCCACGGTGCGCGGGTTGGTCTTCTGCGCCACGGCGATCACGCGCAGGCCCTCGGCATTGAGTCCTGCCACCTGCTTGCGAATCTGGGCAAGCTTCTCGTCGGTAAGCGGCTGAGCGGTGCCGTCCACCTCGACGTAGGAGCAAATCTCGAGCATTTCCTCGGCAGCTCCCTTGGTAACCATCTGGGTTTTGCCTTGGGCATCGGAGACAACTACGCTCAGGCGACGGCGCGAGAAATCGAAGGGAACCTCGTCGACCTTGGTGTAGCGGTCGCGCAGGCTCTGGCCCAGCATGGAATCGGGTGCGACGGTCGAGGGTGTCACATCGGCACGGTCGATTACGGCCAGGTCGATAAGATTTTTGAGGCCGGTCTGGAAGAAGCTGTTCAAAAAAGCATGGCGCAGCACGCGCGCGTCCTCGTTGCCATCGGTGTTGAGGTAGCGCTCGAGCACGATGCGGTCTTCTGTGAGGGTGCCGGTCTTGTCGCAGCACAGGACGTCCATCGCTCCGAGGTTTTGAATCGCCGGCAGCTCCTTGACGATAACCTGGCGACGGGCGAGGTCCTTGGCGCCCTGCGACAGGCTCGTGGTCACGATGACGGGAAGCATCTGCGGCGTGATGCCCACGGCCACGCTCGTGGCGAACAGCAGCGCGTCGATGACGTTGCCCTTGGTGGCGGCGTTGATGGCAAAGACGGCCGGCGCCATAACGAGCATGAGGCGTACGAGCAACATGGAGACGTTCGAGACGCCGCGGTCAAACGCGCTCTTCTCGTTGCGCCCGTTGAGCATCTTGGCGATACCGCCCAGGTAGGTGTCCGAGCCGGTGGCAACGACAAGTGCCATGGCGGTGCCATTTTGCACGGAGGTGCCGGTAAAGACGATGTTCTTGCAGGCGGAGAGTGGCAGCGCGGAGCCGTCGGCGCCCTCGACGACGGTGGCGGCAGCGGTCTTCTCGACGGCCTCGCTCTCGCCGGTGAGTGCGGACTCGATCACAAACAGGTCGCGCGCGGTGATGATGCGGGCATCTGCCGGCATCATATCGCCGGCAGAGAGACGGATCACATCGCCGGGGACGAGCTCGTCGAAGGGGATCTCGATGTGCTCGCCGTCGCGCAGGGCACAGCAGGTGTTGGAGACCAGGTCCTTAAGGGCCTCGGCCGCATTGCCGCTGCGGGCTTCCTGGATAAACTTCATGCCGCCCGATACCAGCAGCATGATGCCGATGACGATGACCGTGGAGGGGTCGCGCTGCGGCTCGGGCACGGCGAGCACGTCGATGTAGAGCGAGACCAGCGCGAGCGCGGCGAGGATGCCGGCGAAGGGATCGATGAAGGCGTCGGCGATGCGGCGGGCGAGCGTCTTGGTCGGTGCTTCGATGGTGTTGGGGCCGGAGGCGTCCAGGCGCTCGGTTGCCTGCTCGGCGGTGAGGCCGTTTGTCGTGGCGTCGAGCAGTACGAGGGCGTCCTCGGCGCTATGGGTGGCGGCGAATATGGTGTTCTTGGACAGGCCGGTGTGAGCGGCAGGGCGCGCCGTGCGGCGGCGCTTGGAGATAGCTTCGAGTACCGTGGCGGTTTTGAGCATCAGCATAGGGTCCTCCTTGTTAAAGGGAGTTAGCGTACGTGTCGTATTGAATTGCAAAAAACCTAGATGTCGCTCACGTCATGCTCGCGAATCACCACAAGGGGGGCAGGCACCTTTGTGGTGGTTTTGGTGATCGACTGTTGGCGCTTATGCGTGTGCGGAATCCTCGCGGCGTGCCGAGGGCGACATGCAGGTTTTTCGACTATGGCTGCCTTCCATGGCACACCTCCTTAAGGCCGGGCGCGGCGCGCTTTGGGTATCTCGTACCCGTTTCAATCCGCCGGTATTTTTGACGAGGGGGTTTGCCGTGTCAACCCCATTGTTCGGAAAATCATCGCCCCTGACAAAGCCCTTACAGAGCGCCATGGCTTCAAAGCGCGCCCGCATCGACGTCCTACCTGCGCTAAACTGTGAAGCACGTACGCGATTACGAGAGGAGCCCGCATGGAGGCTTACAAGCAAGAGTTCATCAAGTTTATGATCGAGTCCGACGTTCTTAAGTTCGGCAGCTTTACGCTCAAGAGCGGCCGTCAGTCCCCGTTCTTTATGAACGCCGGCGCTTACGTGACGGGCTATCAGCTCAAGAAGCTGGGCGAGTACTACGCCCAGGCCATCCACGATAACTTTGGCGACGACTTTGACGTGCTGTTCGGGCCTGCCTACAAGGGTATTCCCCTGGCCGTCGTGACCGCGATTGCCTACCACGAGCTGTACGGCAAGGAGGTCAAGTACTGCTGCGACCGCAAGGAGGCCAAGGACCACGGTGCCGACAAGGGCAACCTGCTGGGCTACGAGCCCCAGGACGGCGACCGTGTGGTCATGGTCGAGGACGTCACCACCAGCGGTAAGTCCATCGATGAGACCTATCCCAAGGTCAAGGCTGCTGCCGATGTCGAGATCAAGGGTCTGATCGTGTCCCTCAACCGCATGGAGGTCGGCAAGGGCGGCGTGACCACCGCACAGAAGGAGATCGAGGCCAAGTACGGTTTCCCCGTCGCGAGCATCGTCTCTATGGCCGAGGTCGTCGAGACCCTCTACAACCACGAGATCGACGGCAAGGTCGTCATCGACGATGAGCTCAAGACCGCCATCGACGCCTACTACGAGCAGTACGGAGCTCATTAGTTACGCGGTTTTACCAAACCGCGTAACGGCTTGACGCTGCAAACGCCCCTAAGCGGCAATCTGCCTTTCAATCGTCGGGCATGGCCAGAAGGCCTATGCCCTCCTCTTTCAAGGCACCTTGCTCGCTTAGGGGCGTTTTCGCTGTCGGTACCAAGACATCGGCGTTGCCTTGGTTGGCATTTGGGGACGTTCCTTTTGTGCCGGCACCTGGGGACACTCCTTGCCAATGTGCCAAAAATGAGCGTGGGTAATCTCCCGGTTTTGGCCTGTGTGGGGGCTCAAAGTGGGAGATTATCCACGCTCGTGATTTGAGTGTCCGAAAATCCACGCTCGTTTGGTCGGTGCATGTCTACGCAGCGTAGGTTGTCGAGGGCTGTCTTCAAATGGATACTGGCTCTTGAACCGGTTCGCTCCATTCTTCCAATCTGATCGGACATCTCATGAACCAGACACCGCAAAGCAATGTCCCCCATACTTTTTTGGCAGCACATGCCATCAAGCGGCTGCGCGAAGATCGCGGCCTCACCCAGCGCGCCCTGGCGGAAAGCCTTGGCGTGACCGATAAAGCCGTCAGCAAGTGGGAGTCCGGCCGCGGCCTTCCCGACATTTCCCTCGTTGAGCCTTTGGCCCAGAGACTCGGCATAAGCGTGGCTGAGCTTTTGGCTGGTGACATTCGGGCCAACGCCAACCGTGCAGGCAATATGCTCAAAGGCGTCTTTTACGTTTGCCCTATCTGCGGAAACGTTGTGCACGCGCTCGGAGAAGGCAGCTTTAGCTGTTGCGGCTCCACGATGTTTCCCCAGGAGGCCGAAGAGCCGGACGCGGATCACGCCTTTTCCATCGAGCGCATCGAGGACGATTGGTACGTCACGCTCGACCATCCCATGACCAAGGATCATTACATTAGCTTTGTGGCATATGCGACTATGGATGGCATCTGCCTCAAGAAGCTCTATCCAGAGCAATCGGTGCAACCGCGTTTTCATATCACCGGACGCGGCAGAATGTACCTCTACTGCAACCAGCACGGACTCTTTGTTTTGCCGACGCCTCGCAAGTAAAAGCCCGCTGTCCGCCCGATGCCCCTGCGCCAACGAGTTGCGGTGGAATAGTTCCTGAAAGTGCTGGTTTAGAGCCTAAACAGGAACTATTTCACCGCAACTTAGGAGGGCGATTGGAGGCGCGGTGGGGCCGGATTGTTACTTGAGCCCGGGGAGGCGGGTGTAGGGAAACGATCGCTCTAGGAATTCGGCGCAGTGGGCGTAGTCTTTGGCGAAGTAGCTGCTGTAGAGCGAATCGAGCACGTATTGCACGGCGATATGGCTGGCGAACTGCGTGATGCGATGCGTCATGCTCTCGTGGTCACTCACCGTAAGGTAGGCGGCAAATCCGGGGTGCAGGCGCGCGCAATAAGGTGTGCCGATGACAACGACGGGAACATGACGACTGCTGAGGATTGGCAAGATCTCCTTGAGATTGGGCGCGAGGCCGCTGTAGGAGATGACGATCGCCACATTGCCGGAATCCGAGGCGAGCGCCGTGCGCACCTGGGCCTCGGTGCTGCTGTAGCATGTGGCGCTCTTGCCGGACGAAAGTAGGCGGTCGCGGAACATCCCCGCTGGATAGAGGTTGTGCGAGCCGGTGTAGATATCGACCTGCCGTGCCTTCGCGATCAGTTTGGCGGCGTGGTCGAGCTGCGCGGGGTCGAGCAGCTCCTGCGTCTCGGCCAGCGTGGTCTGGTAGAGCCCTTCCATGCGCTCCATAACCTGCGCGGGCGTGGACGTGGCATCGAAGGGAAAGTTGATGTCCACGTCGCGGCGGTTGCCTGCTTCGGTCGCCAGGCGGATAAGCTCGACCTTGAGGTCCTTAAAGCCCTCGAGGCCGAGCTTTTTGCAAAAACGGTGCACGCTTGCGACCGAAACATTGGCGCGGGCGGCAAACTCCTTAATGGAGAGTCCGCGGATGTCCTCGCCCATGGCAAGGGCCGAGATGCCGAGCTGCTGCTCGGTAGGGGTTAGGCCCTGCGCCTCGGTAATCTTGCGTTTGATATCCATTCGAACTCCCGCACTCGCCAAACCTGCCAAAAAGGGACAGGTTTATTTTGGCAGGTTTTGCCCGAGAAGGGTAACGGGGCCGAGGACACCGCTGGGCGCGACGGGCTCGGTGAGGGCGAAGATGTCGGGAATCGCATGGTCGAGTGTGTTGATGACATCGATGGTGAGCTCGTGCGTGCCGGCGGCAAGCGCGCCTGTCGCAAAGCGATAGGGCGGGCAGATGCGCGTGCCGAGCGTTTGTCCGTCGAGTGTGAGCGTTGCGACTTCGTAGACATCCCCTAGGTCAATGACGGTGTGGGCGAGGTCGTCGGCCAGCTCGAACGACGTGCGATAGCGGAACGTACCACATACGCCGGGGAACTGCTCGGCCGTGAGGTCGCACAGGCGCTCGAGCTTTTGCGGCTCGCCAAAGGTTCCATCGCTGCCGGCAGGGGAGAGGGCGACGGTCCAGGAGTGGCTGATGTCGAGGGCGAGCGTTGCACGTGTGCTCGTGTCGGTGCAGTCCGCGGGCTCGATTGCGCCGCTTGCCTCCAGAACAACAACGCAGCTCTCGTAAGGCGCCAGCTCCAGCACGCCGTCAAACGCAACGGGCTTGGTGCTGTTCAGCAGGTCGAGGCGCGTTCCGCAAAGACACTTGTCTTGCGGAAGCGAAACCGTGCAGCAAATGCTTTCACGTGGGTGCTCGTTGACCAACATGACGTAGGTCTCGCCGGCACGCTCGTAGCGAAGCGCGCGTAGCCAGGGCTGCGGCGTATCGGTCACAACAGTCTGCAGCCCCGCGCGTGCAAGCGCAGCCGCCACATCGGCAAGCGGGGTCGCGGCAAGACCGCTCAGCTCGGCCGCGCCATCCGCGTCGTAAAGCGCGCCGGGCACCTCGTCGACGGCAAGCGCCATAACCCCCGCGGCCATCATGCGCCCGACGGCACGTGCTGTGACAGCGCCAATAAACGAAGCCCCGGGCATAACAAACGCCTGGTAGCGACAGCCATTAACGGCAAACGTCCCATCGGCAATCGAAACCTCGTAACGCTCCTCATTCTCAAAAGCCTCTGCCGGCACAAAATCAAAGTCGATCTGCGCGCGCGTGAGTTCGGCCGCCACGCGCTCGACGGGCATGGCGTTGCCGGCCCATTCGGCGTCGGCATGGTACAGAATGGCGACGGGGCGAGCGGCAGCGCCTTCCGAAAGGAGCGTCGCCGTGCGATTCATATAGCGCATGAGCTGGCCAAAGTGCGGCCATTGCGGGTTGTTGCCGTGCGCGTAAAAGTGCGGCGGGCAGTCCCAATCGGGGAAGGGCGCCATGCTAAACGCGTGCGGCGTAAACCAGTTAATACCGCGGACGAGCATATGGTCGGCAATCCATTTCATCTCGCGCAGGCCCTCGTGCCAGCCAAAGGCGCCAAAGACCTCGGCCATGCAGCGCCCCTGCTTTTTGGGATCGAGGCGCGCGGCCGAAGAGCCCAGCTTGGCAAGCGCGTACGTAAAGAACTCCATGTTCCATGCGCCGTGGAAATAGCTGTAGCGCCCGCGGTCAATTCCGGGGGCGAGCTGATTGATGACCACGTCGACGCCGGCCATGTCCTGCCCCGCGACCGCGCGGAAGTAATGTCCGGCGCCCTGGCCCAGGCGCGTGTGGCAACTCTTGTCCTCGATCACGTGGCCAATGTGCATAACGCCGTGCGCGCGGCACCAATCGCCAATCTGCTCGTCAAAGCAGCTGCGGTAGAGCTGCGTAGCAAGGTCCATATAGGCGTGGCGAACCTGGGCGCCGTTTGCCTCGCGCGTCCAAAGGCCGTGCAACTTGGCAAGCCAATTCTCGCCAAGCGCATCGTATAGGCGGCGGGCAAGCTCGTCCGACCACGGCAGCGCCAGGTCGCCTCGCCCAATAAAGCTGCTGGTAGAAGCATCGTCGAGCGTGGTGCCCTTCTCGTTCATAAAGCCGGGCTCGTCGGTGAAAAAGCCCAAGATCGTTTTGCCAAACTCGTCGCCCAGATGCTCAAACGTGGGCTCGTAGACGGCGTCGATGAGCGCGTGGCACGAGGCGGCGTCGACCATGTTGATGTACTCATCGCGAAAGCCGGTCTTTTGGCTGGTGGCGTACAGCTCGATCGTAGTGACGCCGGTGGGGGCGTCAAAACGCAAGCGGGCGGGCGTTCCATCGTCCCCGTGCTCAACGGCGAGCGCAAGGTCGAGCGGCGCACCAGCGGCATCAAAAGCCGCCACGCCCACAAAGCGCTCGGTGGGGTCCATGAGATTACCGAGCTTGATAGTCGTGGACGGTTGGGGACCAACAACCGTAATCGTGCGATGCTTGAGCACGGTCTTCTTGAGCGCGGGGTCGACGTCATCGCCCGCAAGCGCGCCGTTGGCATAGCCTGCGGGGAAGTGTGCGTCGTCGAGCAGCCAGATCTTTAACCCCAGGCGCTTGCACTCGCCGATGATAAAGCGCAGGTCAGACCACCAGCCGTCGCGACAGAAATCGGGATGCGTGCGCGATTCCAGGCAAACCTCGTGGATGTCCGCCCCGGCGATCTGCTCCAGATACTCGGTGATCGTCTCGCGCGCCTCGCCCTTGAGCCACAAGAACGGAAGCACATGGTTGTCGTAGGTGCCGCCAAGCACCTGCTCAAAATACGCCGCCATATACGCTCCTCCAAAACAGCCTTTCAAATTCATTGAAGTCAGAGTACGCCGAGCGCGCAGCCCTGCTAATATCAAAACCACGGCAGAATATGACCGAATCAACGATGGTGATGTAATGGATATCGCACGGCTGGACAACCTTCTGCTCGAGCTGACCAACAGTGAGCGAGCCTATCGCGCGGGCGCCCATTACGACTGGAGCGATGCACTCGGTCAAGGTAATCAAGCAGATGTCGATGGTCGGCATATCCGTAAAATCGGCAACCCAGCGCTCGCCCTACGACAAGAAGGCATGCCCGATGGTCTATCGATTGTTCGCAACTCGCGCTTCAATCCCGTGCCGGAACATGTCCACGATTATGTCGAAATCAGCTATATCTATCGAGGACGAGCGCCGCAGATCGTCAACGGCGCGCCGCTCATGCTCGCTCAAAACGAGGTCCTCCTGCTCGATGTCGCCTGCCCGCATGCCGTAGGCGAGCTCGGCGAGCACGACATTATGCTGAGCGTTATCATCTCGCGGCCAATGCTGCGCCGTAGCCTGGAGCAAAGCCTTTCGCCCACAAGCGCGGTCTCGCGGTTCCTGCTCAACGCCCTCACGGACGAAACCGACCACCGCGGACACGTGCATTTCCATACGGGCGGCAGCCGTCGCGTGCGCCGCTACATGCAGGAGATGCTGTGCGAGCGTCTGGACCCCACGCCAGCGAGCCCCCAGATTGTCTCGAGGCTGTTTGAGCTGCTGTTGGTCGAGCTCATGCAAAGCTACGAGGCCGGTCTTCTGCGGTCGGACGCGCCCGCGCTGCCATCGGCGCAGGTCGCGGCTGCTATGGGCTATATCGAGCGTCACGCCTGCGATTGCGCGCTCGACGACCTCGCCCGCCATCTGCACCTGAGCCCCAACTACGCAAGCGCCCTACTCAAGCGTCAGACAGGCCGCACATTCATGCAGCTCGTGCAGGAGGGCCGCCTGGCGCGCGCAGCGGCACTGCTCGACGCCGGTGCCACGGCAGAGGCGGCTGCGCGCGAGGCGGGCTATGCCAACATGAGCTTCTTCTACAAAAAGTTTGCCGAGCGCTATGGCTGCACGCCGGCTGCCTATCGTCAGCGTTTTCCCAGATAAAACCGACCAAAATAAACCTGTCCCTTTTTGGCAGGTGTCAGGAAGTGTCAGGGGCGGGCAGGCGGCGGGGTGCCGCTGCGAAAAGAAGTGTCCAAATCGGCGCCTTCGCCCTGGCCTGGAGCGACTCGGCGGCATACTCGTTTCATCAGCAACACGCATGAGCGAGGAGGCACTTATGGGATTCCCCGAGGGTTTCTATTGGGGTGGCGCTACCGCCGCCAATCAGTTTGAGGGCGCTTGGAACGCGGACGGCCGCGGTCCTTCCGTCGACGACCATTTCTTGGGCGGCAGCTACAAGGAGCCGCGCCAGATTACGATCGACATCGACCCCAACCGCTTCTACCCCAACCATGACGGTATCGATTTCTACCATCACTACGAGGAGGATATCGCGCTGTTCGCCGAGATGGGCTTCAACATGTTCCGCATGTCCATCTCTTGGAGCCGCATCTTCCCCAACGGCGACGACGCCGAGCCCAACGAGGCCGGCCTCGCCTTCTACGATCGCGTCTTCGACTGCCTGCGCGCTCACAATATCGAGCCGCTCGTGACCCTGTCGCACTACGAGATGCCTTATCACCTGGTCGAGAAGTACAACGGCTGGGCGAGCCGCGAGCTCATCGGCTTCTTTGAGAAGTACTGCCAGACCGTCTTCGACCGCTATCAGGACAAGGTCAAGTTCTGGCTCACCTTCAACGAGATCAACTGCGGCACTCAGGACATGGGCAACCTCTTTGAGACCAGCATGATTCAGGGCTTTGAGGGCCCGGCTTCGGCGGTCCATACTACGCCGCAGGCTCGTATGCAGGCGCTGCATCACCAGTTTGTCGCTAGCGGCCGCGTCGTGCGCTATGCCCACGAGCACTACCCGCAGTTTAAGATGGGCAACATGGACTGCTTCATCCTCTCCTATGCCGCCACGTGTGATCCGGCCGACGTGTTCGCCACGCAGCAGGAGATGAATACCATGAACTGGTACTGCTCCGACGTGCAGGTGCGCGGCAAGTACCCGTTCTATGCCAAGCGCTTCTGGGCCGAGAACGATGTCGAGCTCGTGATGGAGGACGGCGACCTGCAGGATATCGCCGACGGCAAGGTCGATTTCTACACCTTTAGCTACTACATGTCCGGCACCGTGGGCACCCACAAGGACCACGAGATGACCGAGGGCAATATGACCTTTGGCGGCAAGAACCCCTATCTGGAGTCCACCGACTGGGGCTGGCAGATCGATCCGCTGGGCCTGCGCATCGCGCTCAACGAGATTTACGCCCGCTACGAGATTCCGCTGATGGTGGTCGAGAACGGCATGGGCGCCTACGATGAGGTCGAGGAGGACGGCTCCATCCACGACCCGTATCGTATCGCTTACTTGCGCAGCCACATCAAGGCCATGGGCGAGGCCATTGCCGACGGCGTCGACCTGATCGCCTACACCTGGTGGGGCCCCATCGACCTGGTGTCCGCCGGCACCGGCGAGATGCGCAAGCGCTACGGCTTCATCCACGTCGACAAGTACGACGACGGCACCGGCACCTACGAGCGCCGCCGCAAGGACAGCTTCTTCGCATACCAGAAGATTATCAAGTCCAACGGCGCTGAGGGCTTGGAGTAATTGAGTTCCGGCGATTGAGTTCCGGCGTTCTGACGAACGCCGGACCGGCGGCCGATTTCGTGACCACGAATGTCGACGACGACGGCATCTGGAACGCCTTCGTGCGCCTGGGGCTCATCGAGGGTTAATCAACAAAACGGGTGCCGATGGACAAAGACGTCGGCAGAGTTTTCGATTCGACTCCCCACCTTAGTTTTGGTCCAATTGGCACTATAATCACCATAGGCATGCGCACTACGTTGCGCTTAATCAAGAGGAGAAAACGTATGGGTCTGTTTGACATGTTCAAGAAGAAGGCTGAGCCCGCGGCTGCCGCTGCTCCTGCCTCCATTTCTGCTTCTGCCGGCGCCGACGTGCTGTGCTCGCCCGTCAAGGGCAAGGTCATCAAGATGGCCGATGTGCCCGATCCCGTCTTTGGTGGCGAGGTCCTGGGCAAGGGCTGCGCCGTGTGGCCCGAGGACGATCTGGTCTATGCCCCCTGCGACGGCAAGGTGACCGTCACCATGGGTCACGCCGTGGGCCTGCAGTCCGATAGCGGCATCGAGGTCCTGGTGCACGTTGGCGTCGATACCGTCAACATGAACGGCGACGGCTTCGAGGGCTTCGTCAAGGCCGACGACGTCGTGAAGGCCGGCCAGCCCATGCTCAAGATCGACCGCGCCAAGATTGCCGCTGCCGGTTACAAGGACTGCGTCGTCGTGGCCGTGTCCAACACCGCCGAGTTCGCCGATGTCGAGCTCGCCGTCGAGGCTGATTCCGCTGTCGCCGCCGGCGATGCCATCGTCAAGGTTGTCCGCAAGTAAATCGCGGCATCGCATAATGTCTAAGGGTGGTCGGATTATCCGGCCACCCTTTTTTATTACGGGCTTTAGCCTGTGCGGGGCGCGCAGCGCGCCGCATCAGAAACCACCCGCTATGCGGGTGGGGCCAAACGGCTTTACAAAGCCGCCCCCTCGCC
>JAGZUC010000038.1 GCA_018380195.1 Collinsella sp.
CCTGGACGAAGTCCGGGCCCGCGCCTTTAGACGCGAGCCCGGGGCCCGTGGGTTATACCCTAAGAGCAAACCACCCTTTTTAAGGGTGGTTCTGATTTGCTTGTGAGGCATGTTCAAAAATCTACTGGAGGAGGAAGTCGGAGAGGGGAATGGTACGGGCCTCGCGATGCTCGGGGTCGGCAATGCGGTCGGCAGGATAGCCGCAGACGAGCATGTGATAGGGGTAGACGCCCTCGGGCAGATTGAACTGCTCTTGGGCCACTTCGGGCTTAAAATGGCACACCCAGCACGTGCCCAGGCCCTGATCTTCGGCTTCCATCATCATCTGATCGCACACGATGGAGGTATCGATAGCGCTGGAGTTCATTTGGTCATATGGACGCACCCAGGCGTCATCGGTAACGCTGCAAATAAGGAAGATAAGCGGAGCGCCAAAGATGGACCCATTACGGGCAAACCGAGGCTGACAGGCAGCGGCCTTCTCCAACATCTCAGGCGTATCAAGCACCATGACGCGCGAGGGATGTTTATTGCAAGCAGAAGGAGCAATACGTCCTGCCTCAACAATGGCATCCACTATCGACTGCTCAACAGAACGCGCCTCATACTCACGACAAGAATACCGAGAACGAGCCAAATCCAAATAAGACATACGAGCCCTCCAAAGCCGGCGAATCAATCCAAAGTAAAACAAAGGGTACCCAAAGCCCCATTCAGCCAAACGCCCCTTGTAGAACGAAAATCTAATGATCTAAGATTGAGAAAAACGGTATTGTATGTGCCGTTGTAAATGGTGATGAGTCAGTTATTACCGATACACGATCGGAGAAAGTATAATGGACAAATCAAAAAAGAAAGAACTCGTGTCCGAATGGAAAGAACGTCATCCAGTGATGGGCGTATTTTGTGCTAAGTGCATTGCAACTGGGGAGCAATTCTTTGATAGCTCTCGTGATGGCAGTACATGGTTTAACCGTCATGGCTTTGAGTTAAAAAGCGGCAATCATAGAAATAAGAGATTGCAAGAACTTTGGAATACCTATGGTGAAAAAGAGTTCGAATTTTTCACTGTCTGTGAACTGGAATATGAAAATATGTCGGATGTAAAAGCGAGCGATTTAAAGGAATTACTGGAGTTGTGTTTCCTTGAAAATCCATCAGCAAGAAAATTGTAAGAAGTGACCAATAGGGTATTAACGGCCCTGTCAGCAGCGTCTACAGCGTGCCCAATCCATCAGCCAAAGTTCCAATGGTGATACGTAAGGCGAAGGCCCGACACCTATTTACTTTCGAACGACTCTGCCGTGCAGCCGGAGTGAGAAAGCAAATAGGTGCCGGGCCTTCGCCGATGGGACGCGTATCCCCAATTAACTGTTCTTCATGACAATCGAATCCACAACATCGGCCACATTCTCGCAGCAGTCGGCGCAGTACTCCAGGAAGGCGTAGACGTCACGCCAAGCGATGACCTCGAGCGGATCCTTGCCGTTAACGTGCAGGTTGCGCATGGCGTTGATGTAGAGCTCGTCGGCCTCGGACTCGATGGTGTTGATCTGGATGACCAGCTCGCGCAGCGTTTTGGACTTGCGGTAGTTGGGAAGCTCGACCATCAGGTCTTTCATGGCGCGGCAGGCGTCAGTCACCTTGTGGGCGATGACGATGGCGTCGGGATGGATGCTCTGAATGTTGGTGAAGTAGACGCGCTGCACGACGCCCTCAATACGGTCGAGCACGGTGTCGAGCGCGCAGCTCATCAGATCCAGATCCTCGCGCTCGAGCGGGGTGATAAAGGCGGTGAGCAGGGCGTCTTCGAGCTCGTGGTGCTTCTTGTCTGCCGCATGCTCAATCGCATGCATCTTATTGAGCATGTCGTGAATCTGCGCGGGATCGAAGTTCTCAAAAATCTTGGTGAGCAGCTCTGCGGCCTGGACGGCGAGGTCGGCGCAAGCGACGTAGTTGTCAAAGTAGAACGAATCGGGTTTCTTTGCCATGGGTGGGTCCTTTCGAGGCGAAGACGGGTGGGCGAAGTGTTGCGGTCCGGATGGACGTTCGGTTTGATTAGAGGAACATCATGAACAGCTTGGCCATGACAAAGCTGATGAGTCCGCAGGCGGGGAAGGTGAAGAACCAGGTGAACATCATGTCCTTGACGACTCCGAAGTTGATGGCCGAGAGGCGCTTGACGGCACCGACGCCCATGATGGCGCAGGTCTTGATGTGTGTGGAGGACACGGGGATGCCGGTAAGGGTGGCAAGCAGCAGGTTCGCGGCGCCCGCGAGGTCGGCGGAGAAGCCCTGATACTTCTCGAGCTTAACCATGCTCTGGCCGACGGACTTGATGATGCGCTCACCGCCCACGCTGGTACCGATACCCATAGTGGCCGAGCACAGCAGCATAATCCAGATGGGGATGCCGGCATCGCCGACGCTGGTCTGGCCGTTTGCGAAGGCCACGCCTAAAAAGAGCACGCCGATGAACTTCTGTCCATCCTGCGCGCCGTGCATAAAGCTCATGGCCGCAGCGCTCGCGATCTGAGCGTATTTAAAGAAGACATTGGCACGTCGCCTGTTGGCGGCGGCGAAAAGAATCGAGACGAGTTTGCACAGGACCCAGCCCATGACAAAGCCCAGGCCGATGGAGAGCGCCAGGCCGTAGATGACCTTCATCCACTCGTGGACGTTGACGCTGCTCGCGCCGCCGAGGGCGATAGCGGCACCGGTCAGGCCGGCGATAAGGCTGTGGCTTTGCGAGGTGGGGATGCCAAAACGCGACGCTGTGGCGCCGTAGACGACGATGGAGAACAGGGCCGCGCACAGGCAGGCGAGCGCCATGGTGCTGTTTCCGCCAAAGTCGACGATATGCGAGATGGTATTGGCGACGCTCGCATTAAAGTGCGTCATGATGAGCACACCGAGGAAGTTGAATGCGGCGCTCATGAGAATGGCGGCGCGGGCGGGCATGCAACGCGTAGTGACGCAGGTCGCGATGGCGTTGGGCGCGTCGGTCCATCCATTGACGAAGATGGCGCCGAGCGCGAGGATCACGGTGACGGCAAGGACTGGGTTCGACACAATTTGGCCGAGGAAGGTTGAGAACGTTACGTCCATATATGGGCTTTCTCGAAGTTTGCAGGCACGTTACAAAAACATGATAAATCGTATCACCTCCTGCGGGTTTCTTTACCGAGTTCTGATGGGAGAAGTGAACTTTTTGGCACTAAAATTGAATATTAGCCCTGTTGACCGCGGGTGTTCTTTTTGCTAACACGCCATGCGGACACGTGCGATTACTACGACACTCCAAAACCACAGTCTGTTCGCTTTACAACATGCAAACATGCGTTCGATAATAGGAGGCATGGAATATCGACAGACAGACGGCAAAACTCGGCGCGTACACAAGCAGTATGTGGACGTCGTGGCTCGCATCCTCGCGGGCGGACAAGTCGTGCCAGTCGCCGTCTGCTGGGTCGACGGACGTTGTTTTACAATCGATGAAATTATCTCGACCACCGGGTTTGGCCTGACGGTCCACGGCATCCGTACGGCGACCTATAAGGTGCGTTTTGGCGGGCACGTGACCGAGTTGTATCTGGAGGACCAGACGCGCGAGCGGGCGGACGGCTCGCAGGCGCACGTGATGCGTTGGTGGGTCTGGGCCTTTGATCGTACGCTCGAGGGCGAGCGCCGTGGGTAAGGACGTACGGCATTCGGGTACAATGACAGGAATCTTGTCACCTGCTGCGCCGTCTTTCACGGCACTTTTTGAAAGGACGAAATTATGAACGATATCCAGGGCTATCAGAACGGCCCCATCGAGGCCGGCGCAAGCCGTGCCAAGGAGATGTCGCCGCGTGCGTACAATCTTGCCATGTCTGCCCTCATCTTCTTGGGCTTTTGTGCCATGGGCGTCGGTGCTTACTTTACGAGCACCATGTCGTTTGCGCGCATGATGATGAGCGGGGCTGCCCTACCGCTGGTTTTTGGCTCGTTTATTTTGACCATCGTCGGCATGGTCATGATGTCGGCCGCCGCCAGCAAGCAGTCCGTGGGCCTGTCCCTTGTGGGCTACGTAATCTTTGCGAGCACCTTTGGCCTGACCGCGTCGTTTGGCCTTGCCAACTACGACCTGCCCACCATCAACACTGCCTTTATCGCCACGGCCGCCATCACCTTTGTCTTTGGCGCCTTGGGCGTGACGTTCCCCAAGTTTTTCCAGCGCGTATATGGCATCGGTTTTGGCATTCTGCTCGCCACTATTCTGGTTGAGATCGTGCTGATGTTCATGGGCGTCTCGCAGACCATCACCGACCTGATCGTGATCGTGGTGTTCGCCGGCTTTATTGGCTACGACACCTATGTTGCCACGACGGTGCCGCCTACGCTGCCCAACGCCGTGCTCATGGCGTCCAATCTGTTCGTGGACATTATCAACGTGTTCTTGCGTGTTCTGAATATCCTCGGTCGTCGCGACTAGTGCGATGCCTTGCGTTGCTCTTATCGGGCGCGGTAAAACGATGCGAAAGGCGGTTCTTCGGGGCCGCCTTTTTTATGCGTGGCGGGGTATCATGGATGGAAAAAGCCGATAGCGGCAGCGACAGGAAAGGTGACCACTTATGGCAGACGTCGACAACAGGAACCGTAACCGCAGGCCCAACCGCGCGGGGCAGCCGAACCCTAAGCGTGAGGCTCGCGCCAAGGCTGCCGAGCGTCATGTGGCGGCTGTGTCCGAGGCCTGCGCCAAGGATATCGAGCGCTCGCTTGTCGGCGTTCGCGAGTTCGACGGTATGCCCGCCGGCTTTGTCGCGGCGATGAAGGCCAAGGCCCAGGCGGTCGTGGCTGCTGAGGAGGCGGTTGTCGAGGAGACGAAGGCCGCCGAGACCGCCGAGGTCGACGCCGCGGTTGAGGCCGAGGTTGTGGCCGAGCCTGCACCCGCCGAGGATGCCGCCGAGCCTGCGCCTGCCGAGGAACCCGCCCCGGTTCTGCCCGAGGTCACCGTGCTCGACGCTTCCGCCATCCAGGCCATCCTAGACAACGGCCGTGGCTATGCTCAGTTCTGCGATATGGCCGTGCTCGCCTTTGCCTCGTTTACCAATCCGGGCGGCGGCTATATCCAGGGCTATCTGGGCCAGGAGGCCACGCTCTGCGCCGATTCGTACCTGTACAACGTGCTCGACAAGCAGCGCAAGTGGTACGGCGAGAACCGTCGCCGCAACATCAACTGCGAGCTCTACCGTAACCGCGCCCTGGTGGTGCCCGCCGTGCGCTTCGACCGCAACCACGTGCATGCGTACGCCGACGTGATCGTGGCCGCAGCGCCCAACGTCAAGCGTGCCCGCCAGGAGTACCGCGTGAGCGACGACGCCCTGCTGGACGCACTGCACGACCGTATCCGCTTTGTTCTTGCCATCTGCGATGAGCTGGGCCGCGAGAAGCTCGTGCTGGGCGCTTGGGGCTGCGACAACAACGGCTTTGACGCCGAGGCTGTGGCAGAGCTCTTCCGCAAGGAGCTCGCGTCGGGTGACTTTAAGGTCAAGCAGGTCTTCTTCGCCGTGCCCTCTACGCGCTGGGACGAGGACTTCGCCAAGTTCGAGCACGTGCTGGCAAACTTCCCCGAGCGCAACGAGGAGTCCTATGCCCAGGTTGCCGCACGCGCTGCGGCTGCTCGCGCCGCCGAGCAGGCCCAGGCTGCCGCCGAGGACGATGAGGACGATGAGGACGATGACGATTGGCGCAAGTACCTGTAATCGGTACGTGCCGACAGATAGGTCGAGCCGGCGGGGGGGGGCTGCTCCCGTCGGCTTTTTACTAAAGGAAGGGCTTACGATGAAAAACGTTCTGTGCTTTGGTGACAGCAATACCTATGGCTATGATCCGGCTGGTATGCGCGATGGCACCGCGGTGCGCTATGCGCAGGATGTGCGCTGATGCGGCGTGGCGCAGCGTGACCTGGGCGAGGGCTGGCATGTGATTGAGGAGGGGCTCAACGGCCGCACGACGGTGCGCGACGATATGTGCCATCTGGACACTAACCTCAACGGCATTCGCGCGCTTCCGATGCTGCTCGAGGCCCATAAGCCGCTGGACGCCATTGTAATCATGCTGGGCACCAACGACTGTAAGACGGTCTTTAACGTGACAGCTTCCGATATCGCCCGTGGCGCCATGGCACTGATTCGCGCCGTCCGCGCGTTTCCGTGGACCGATGCTGCGCCTTGTCCGCGCATTCTGCTGATGGCTCCTATCAAGATCAAGCCGCAGATCGCCGATGTATATATGACCGATTTTGACGAGCGTTCCGTCGAGGCCTCGGAGCATTTTGGTGAGTACTACGCACATGTGGCTGAGCAGTTTGGCTGCGACTTTTTGAATGCCGCCGACTTTGCCGAGCCGGGCGATATCGACTATCTGCATATGATGCCCGAAAGCCACGAGAGCTTGGGACATGCCGTGGCAGCCAAGCTCCAAGAGATGCTCGGTGAGTAGCGCGACCCCAAGCCACCACAGAAGTTCCCCTTGCGGCGGCTTGTTTCGTTGCTTTGTCTCGATCTGTAACAGTTGTAAGGCCGAAAACGGGCTAGATGTTACAGATTGAGATTATTTAGGTCGATATCGGTCGTTTGTCTCGATCTGTAACATCTAGGGTCGATTTCGCCGAGTTACTGTTGCAGACCGAGATTATCTTCTCAGCGGAATTTGAATGTCTCAATCTGTAACAGGTGGGCCGAAAAATGGACTCTAACTGTTACGGATCGAGATGTTTGTGGGAACCACCGCAAAGGTGCCTGTCCCCTTTGCGGTGGTTTTGGGCTGTGAATCTTAATACTGCCACATGTGGTTGACAGGGCCGGAGCCTTTGCCCATGTCAAGGCCGGCGGCGAGGGCGCCCGTTAGGTAGGCCTTGCCGGCGTTGACGGCATCGGCAAGATCCATACCCTGGGCCAGCGCACAGGCGATGGCGGACGAAAGCGTGCAGCCGGTACCATGCGTGTTGCCGGTCTCGATGCGCTTGTGGCGGAACCACGTGGTGAGCGGATCGCCCAGGTGGTTGCCCTCGTCATCGAGCGGTGCGGGCTCTGCTAGCACATCGTTGGCCTCGTTGACAAAATGCCCGCCCTTAACGAGAGACGCGCACCCAAAGCGGCGGGTGAGGAGCATAGCGGCATTTTGCTGCGTGCGCTCGGAATCGACCTCGTAATCGAGCAGCGCCATGGCCTCGGGAATATTGGGCGTGATGACGGTCGCCAGTGGGAACAGGCGGCGTGTAAGCGCTT
Organism: Collinsella sp.; assembly: GCA_018380195.1. Lineage (GTDB taxonomy): Bacteria > Actinomycetota > Coriobacteriia > Coriobacteriales > Coriobacteriaceae > Collinsella. Next base: position 7,275 of record JAGZUC010000038.1, read on the forward strand.
CGGCGGCGTCCTCTGCGATCAGGCGAGCGCCCGAGGTGGCGACCATGACGGGGTCGACGACGATATTTTGTGCGTCCCAGGCGCCCAGGCGGTCGGCGATAACCTCGATAATCTCGGCAGAGGAAACCATGCCGATCTTGACGGCGCTGGGTCGGATATCGTCAAAAACGGCATCGATTTGCGCGGCGACAATATCCGGGGAGATGTTCTGTACGGCGGTGACGCCCAGGGTGTTCTGTGCGGTGATAGCGGTGATGGCCGTCTCGGCATACAGGCGGTGCACCGTGATGGTCTTGATGTCGGCCTGAATGCCGGCACCACCGCTGGAATCTGATCCTGCGATGGACAGGACGGCGGGTACCTTACTGCGATCCATGTTCGCTCCCTTGTTCGGTCGGATTCAAATGGGTCTTTAAGCCAGCATTATAAAGATGCCCGGGCCGACTCTATGTCGAACCCGGGCGGGCGATGCAATCTTTACGCAAATGTAAGCAAATGTTCACACGTCAACAATAGAGGGGCGCCGGCTCGCCGCTAGAAGCGATCGCAGCGAGGAGTCTAGTCCTCAATGCCAAGGTCGATCGTCGTGCCCTCGAATACCTTGTTGACGGTGCGGACGGCGCACATCTTGCCGCACATGGTACAGGTGCCCTCGGTGGCGGCAGGGGACTCCTCGTAGCGCTTCTTGCCGGTGACGGGATCGAGGGCGCACTTCCACATGGCGTCCCAGTCGAGCTTGCGGCGTGCCTGGCCCATCTTGTCGTCCAGATCGCGGGCGTGCGGCACCTTCTTGGCGATATCGGCGGCGTGTGCGGCGATCTTGGTGGCCATGAGGCCATCGAGCACGTCCTGGGCGTTGGGCAGGCACAGGTGCTCAGCGGGTGTCACGTAGCACAGGAAGTCGGCGCCGGAGCTCGCCGAGATGGCGCCACCGATGGCGGCGGTGATGTGGTCGTAGCCCACGCCGATATCGGTCACCAGCGGCCCCAGCACATAGAACGGCGCATTATGGCACAGGCGCTTCTGCAGCTTCATGTTGGCGGCGATCTCGTCGAGCGCCATGTGACCCGGTCCCTCGACCATAACCTGGACGCCGGCGGCCCAAGCGCGCTTGCACAGCTTGCCCAGCTCGATCATCTCGGCGGTCTCGGTGGCATCGTTTGAGTCGTAGAGACAGCCCGGGCGGCAGGAATCGCCGAGTGAGATGGTCACGTCGTACTCGTGACAGATCTCGAGCACCTCGTCGTAGAACTCATAGAACGGGTTCTCGTTGCCGGTGACTTCCATCCAGCCAAACAGCAGCGAGCCGCCGCGGCTGACGATGTTCATCAGGCGGCCGGTCTCCTTAAAGGTCTTGATGACCGACTTGTTGATGCCGCAGTGGATGGTCATAAAGTCTACGCCGTCCTCGGCGTGCGCGCGCACGACTTCGAACAGGTCGTCCTTGGTGAGCTTGACCAGCGGCTTTTCCATGTAGCCGATGGCGTCGTACATGGGGACGGTACCTACCATGAGCGGCGTCTCGTCGATGAGCTGCTGGCGGAACTGGCGCGTCTTGCCCGAGTTGGAGAGGTCCATGATGGCGTCGGCGCCAAAGTCCTCGGCGATCTTGACCTTCTTCCATTCCTCGGCGGCATCGGCCTTGTCGCCCGAGATGCCCAGGTTCACGTTGACCTTTGTGGACAGGCCCTCACCGACGCCAAAGGCGCGCATGCCCTTTTTGATATGCACGATGTTGGCGGGAATGGCGATGCGGCCGTCGGCCACGCGCTCGCGGATGTACTCGGGGTCGCGATGCTCGCGCTCGGCGACCTCCTTCATCTGCGGTGTGATCTGCCCGGCGCGGGCGAAGTCGATTTGCGTGACGAGCTTGGGCTCGGTCTGTGTGCTCATTGGCACGGCTCCCTTCGTTGGCATTACCCATATCAGGTTTGCGGGTCAGGGCGGGCGCGCCCAGACTCAGCCTGCCGTCTTGTCCTGCAAGCTCCCCGTTTATGTGGTGGGCTCAAGTATAGCTCGAATGGGTACGATTGACGCGATGAGCATGCCCGTGGGGAGGCGAACATGGAAGACAAGCATCTATATCGAGAGACACAGTGGGACGTGTCGGCCGAGGAGGGCCGTGCCCATCATGGGCTGGTCGCAATCGGTTTTGCGATCCTTGTCGTGATGGTGATTGCCTGTTGTATCTGGACGTTTGGTGGTCGTGGTGGCGCTGTATGGGAGTTCGAGGCTGATGATGGCCTACCGATTATGACGGTGAGGAGTACCGGCGGTAATGCCAATACGCTCGCCATTCCGGGCGATTATTGGTACCCGCGCGATGAGTTTGTGCAGTTGCAGCTGAGTGGTGGGTCCATTCCAGGTGAAGAAATCGAACGCGTGACGTTTGACGCGGCGCTCAAAACGCTGACGGTGAAGCTCAAAGATCAAGGAGATGTGCCCACGACCATGGATATCGCCCTGACGGAATGGCGTCTGGAGCCTCCGACGGGTGTTGCGGTTTCCGAGGTTGAGCACGTCAAGATTGTCTATCAGGACGGCTCGACAAACGGGATTGCAAAGGCCGACGGTCTAGCAGAATAGGTGTCGAGCCTAGCCAGCCAATTCATAAAAGTTGCGGTGGAATAGTTCCTGATTGTGCGATAAAAGGCTCAAATAGGAACTATTCCACCGCAAGTTATATAGAGAAGGCTGAGCGGGTCAGTTTTGGGTGGCGGGTCTAGAGCATCTGTTCGTTGATGAACACGAGGGTGCCTGGGTATGAGATCTCGGGGGCGTGGCGATAGCCGATGTTGAGCTCGGTAAGACCGGCGGCGTCCTCGAGCTTGTTTTCTGCCATCCAGCGCACCATGGAGCCGCGCGCCTTTTTGCTGGCGGTCGAGCGCTGGATGGGCTTGCCGTTGCGGACACCTTCGCCAAAGAGACAAGTGACGGTTGTGGCGTCGCCTGCGAGATGGGGTAGAACGGCCTTGGCGTACTCCGCGCTGGCAAGGTTGACGACCGTGGTGTTGGAGCCGGTCGGCGCAATGGCGCATGCAAGTTTGTCGCCCCAAAACGTATAGAGATCGCGAGCGCCATCGACGGCGAGCTTGGCTCCCATTTCGAGCCGATAGGGCTCAACGCCATGGAAAGGCCGCACGCATCCGTACAATCCGGAGAGGATCCAGAGATGGTTTTGCAGCCAGTCGAGCTGTGCAGCATCCATGACCTCGGGCGCCATGCTTTGGTATTGGATGCCGTGGTAGGACATGACGGCGGGGGAGATTCGGCGCGCGAGATCGGGATCGGCGAGGTCGGCATCGCTCAGGACGGGCATAAATTCGTGAAGCGTATCCAGGCACGTTGTAAGCAGCCTGTCGCTCACGTTCCAAAGGGCCTGAAGACCTGCCGCGCCATCCTCGCGTTCGATGCCTAGCAGTGCCTGATGGAGCCGGGCCGTCTGATGTGCAAAAGGCGGTATGCCCAAAACGTCAAAGGCATCTTGAGCTGTCCGCATCTGTTTGGCGGGCGAAATGACGACCTGTAGCACGGAATCCTCCTTCCGCTAAAAAAGTTGCGGTGAAGTACAGACCGCTTTCCCCGTTGGAAGCCCTGATGAATCCGTATTTCACCGCAACTGATGAAGGGTTGGTTAGGCTCGCTCGATGAAGGCCTTGTAACCGCGATAGGCCTCGTAGATATCGGCCTTGTTGGCGACCTCCCACAGGGCGTGCATGGACAGGACGGCAACGCCGGAGTCGATGACGTTCATGCCATACTTGGCCATGATGTAGGCAATGGTGCCGCCGCCGCCCGCGTTGACGCGACCGAGCTCACAGGTCTGGAAGTCCACGCCGGCCTCGTCCATGATGTCGCGGACGAGGGCCACGTACTCGGCATCGGCGTCGTTGGAGCCGCCCTTGCCGCGGCTGCCCGTGTACTTGTTAAAGCACAGGCCGCGACCCATAAAGGCCGCGTTCTTGGTCTCGAACTTGCCGGCATAGCCCGGGTCGAAGCCGGCGGACACGTCGGAGGAGAGCATGCGGCTGCGGGCGAGTGCGCGGCGCAGGGCCAGCGGGCTATCCTCGCCGGCGAGCGTCATGATCTCGGCGACGGTGTTCTCGAAGAAGCGGCTCGTCATACCGGTGGCACCCACGGAGCCGATCTCCTCCTTGTCGACGATGAGCGTGATGCTCGTGCGCTCCACGTTGGCGACGTCGATCTGGGCGAGCATGGAGGGGTAGGCGCAGACGCGATCGTCGTGTCCATAGCCCAAAATCATGGAGCGGTCGAGGCCCATGTCGCGGGCGGGGCCGGCGGGCACGACCTCGATCTCGGCGGAGAGGAAGTCCTCCTCCTCGACGTCGTACTGCTCCTTGAGGATGTCCAGGAACATCTGCTTGACGGGCTCCTTGGGGGCGTCCTTGTCGTCCCCATCGAACTTGACGGGACGACCGCCCACGATCACGTCGAGGATCTCGGCATCGACGGCGTCCTTGGCAGGCTTGGACATCTGCTCGCTCGAGAGGTGGATCAGCAGGTCGGAGATGGTAAAGACCGGGTCGTCCGCCTTGTCGCCGATATTGATGTCGACGGTGGTACCGTCCTTTTTGCAGATGACGCCCACGAGTGCGAGCGGGGAGGCTACCCAGTGGTAGCTCTTGACGCCGCCGTAGTAGTGCGTGTCGAGGTAGGCCATGTCGCCGGCCTCGAAGGCGGGATTCTGCTTAAGGTCCAGGCGCGGCGAGTCCACGTGGGCGCCCAGGATGTTAAAGCCCTGCTCGAGCGGGGCGGTGCCCAGGTTGACGAGCATAAGGTCCTTGCCGTGGTTGGCGGCGTACACCTTGTCGCCTGCCTTGAGCTCGCGGCCCTCGGCGATCACGGTCTCCAGGTCGACGTATCCCGCCTCCTCGGCCATCTTGATGCCGGTCTTGACGCACAGGCGCTCGGTCTTGTTCTCGCTCAAAAACTGCTTATAGCCGCGGCAAAGCTCCTCGAGCTCCTCGACTTGCTGTGGCGTGTACTTTTTCCATGCGCAGGGACGCTCCATGACGCAGGCTCCTTTCGGATCGATCGTGCTGGTTGATGTACCGTGAGCCATCGTATCACGCGCGGGCCCGCGGCGGCAGGGAAGCCTGATGTGCGGTGGCCGCGGGGCGGGGAGCGTGTAAACTGGTGTGAGCAAACCGTGCCCAGCCCAAAGCGAGGTATTCAATATGTCTGACAAGCGCCGCACCTTTGCCGTTATCGACGGCAACTCGCTCATGCACCGCGCCTTCCACGCCGTGCCGCCCACCATGAATGCGCCGGACGGCCGCCCCACCAACGCGATCTTCGGCTTTCTGAACATGTTTCTCAAGATGATTGACGCCTTTAACCCCGACGGCGTTGTTGTGGCGTTTGACAAGGGCAAGCCGCGCGTGCGCATGGAGATGCTGCCGCAGTACAAGGCTCAGCGCCCGCCCATGGATCCCGATCTGCATGCACAGTTTCCGATGATCAAGGAGCTGCTCGCCGCGCTCAACGTGCCGATTTTGCAGTCCGAGGGCTGGGAAGGCGACGATATCCTGGGAACCATGGCGCGCCTGGGTGAAGAGGCCGGCTGCGACATGCTACTGGTGACCGGCGACCGCGACATGTATCAACTCGTGACCGAGCACGTCAACGTGGTCTCGACCCGCAAGGGCCTGTCCGACGTGGCGATCATGACGCCCGAGAGCGTGGACGACCTGTATCACGGCATTACGCCGGCGCTCGTGCCCGATTTTTACGGTCTAAAGGGCGATACGTCGGACAACATCCCCGGCGTGCCGGGCATCGGCCCCAAAAAGGCGAGCGCGCTCATTGCACAGTACGGTAGCCTGGACGAGGTCATCGCACATGCCGACGAGGTCAAGGGTAAAATGGGCGAAAACCTGCGCGCGCACATCGACGACGCGCTGCTGAGCCGTAAGGTGGCGACCATCCGCACCGATGCGCCTGTTGAACTCGATTTTGAGGCGACGTCCTTCCCGGCGTTTTCTGCCGATGAGGTTTCCGCGGCGCTGGGTACGCTTGGTATCACCGCCATGCAGAACCGTTTCTTGGCGCTGATCGGCGGCGAGGGCGGGGCTGCTGCCTCCAGTGTGTTTGAGATGCCTACGATGGTTCGCGCGGCCGCGGGCGATGCTGACGCGCTTGGTGCCGTTGCGGCTGAGATTTCCCGCGCGATTGATGCCGACGAGTGGGTCGCCGCCGTGGTGGACGACGACAAGGAAGAGGGCGCGCTCTTTGGACTGACGCGCACGCTGTGGCTGGCGACGTCCAAGGGCCTGTTCGCGCTCGAGGAGGGCGACAGCGGTGCGGCGGCTGAGGTTGAGGGCTTCAACTTCGCCCACGGCGTGATTGCCGGCGTGCTCGCGCGTCTGTTTATGGAGGGTCGCGTGGCGAGCCCGGATATGAAGGCGCTGTTGCACGAGCTTTCGCCCGTCGATTCTTCTGAGCCCGAGCTCATGGATCCGCTCGCTACCGATTCCACGCGTATCTTCGATACCGTGGTCGCTGCCTATCTGCTGGATTCCGATCGCTCCGAGTTCGATGAGGCATATCTTGCCGATACGTATCTGCAGATGGCGCTGCCTGCGGCGCGCGGCGCAGAGGGTGCCGGTGAGGACGCTCCGGCGCCTGCCGCCCGTACTGCGGCTCTGACGCTGGCGCTCGTGGCACCGTTGCGCGAGTGCATGGCCCGTGAGAATGCCGCCAACGTGTTCGATGGCATCGAGATGCCGCTCGTTCCGGTACTTGCCAAGATGGAGCGCGCGGGCATGCTCGTGGACCCCGACCGTCTGCACAGTCTGTCCGAGGGTCTGGCGACCCAGATTACCGAGGTTGAGCGCAGTATTCGCGACCTGGCGGGTGACGAGACCTTTAATATTGGCAGTCCCATGCAGCTGTCGCACGTGCTCTTTGATGTGATGGGGCTTCCGACCAAGGGCCTCAAGAAGACTAAGCGCGGCTATTATTCGACCAACGCCAAGGTGCTGAGCGACCTTGCGCGTGACCACGAAATCGTGCGTCTGATCTTGGACTGGCGTGAGAAGTCTAAGATCAAGTCCACCTATCTGGACACGCTGGGCCCGCTACGCCGTGGTGACGGTCGCGTACACACTACGTACAACCAGACCATCACGGCAACGGGGCGTCTGTCCTCGAGCGACCCGAACCTGCAGAACATCCCGACGCGCTCGGAGCTGGGTCGTACCGTCAAGACGGCGTTTTCGGCAGGCGAGGGAAGCGTCTTTTTGGCGGTGGACTACTCGCAGATCGAGCTGCGTCTGCTGGCGCATCTCTCAGGTGACGAGCACTTGGTGCGCGCCTTTAACGAGGGCGAGGACTTCCATGCCGAGACGGCGGCGCGCGTGTTCGGTGTGCCGGTGTCCGAGGTAACGCCCGACCTGCGCAGTCGCGCCAAGGCCGTGAACTTTGGCATCGTGTATGGCCAGCAGGCCTACGGCCTGTCGCAGTCGCTGCATATCTCGATGGCCGAGGCACGCGACATGATCGACCGCTACTACGAGGCCTACCCGGGCGTGCGCACGTTCCTCGACAACGTGGTGGCACGCGCCAAGCAGACGGGCTACGCCGAGACCATGTACGGCCGCCGTCGTCATATTCCGGAGCTCAAGGCCAAAAACCCGCAACTCCGCGGCTTTGGCGAGCGCACGGCCATGAACCATCCCATGCAGGGAACCGCCGCCGACATCATCAAGATCGCGATGGCCCGCGTAAGCCGCCGCCTGGAAGAGGAAGGCTTTGCCGCCCACATGATCCTGCAAGTGCACGACGAACTGGACTTTGAGTGCCCCATCGACGAAGTCGAGCGCCTAACCACCATGGTCCGCGACGTCATGGAGCACGTAGTAGACCTCCGCGTCCCCCTAATCGCCGAAGCCAGCACCGGCATAACCTGGGCCGACGCCAAATAGGGAAGTGCCCACAACCCTAAAGTAACCAAACCAGAAGGGGGCTCCTTGCCAACAAGGAGCCCCCTTCGTTCAATTAAATTCAGCCTAAGTATCTAGACACTCAAGACGCCATCTAGGCGGCAAACAAGTAAACCTAGGGCCTGGCCGGGCGGCACAGGTTAACTTTTCGTAGATTCCGCACGCAAAGAAAGCCACTTAATGTGGCTTTCGTCTTGCGCAGGACCTGACCGAGCGAAAAGTTATCCTGTGCCGCCCGGCCAGGCCCGATGGGACGGCTACCGGGCCGCCAAGATAGCGTCGATGAGCGTCAGTACGCCCCCGTCGTTGTTGCTCGGAATGCGCCACTTGGCGTGCGCGTTCATGTGCTCCTCGGCATTGTCCACGATAAAGCTATGCCCGACGCGCTCCAGCATGGGGATGTCGTTGTAGGTATCGCCCACGGCGGCAGCATCGGCAATATCGATGCCCAGGTGCTCGCACAGGTGAGCGACGCCGGCGCCCTTGTCGACGCCCAGGTTCATAAAGTCGATCCACTCGCGCCCAGCGTTGGTGACGTAGAGTTTGTCCGAGAACTCGGGGCTATAGGTCTCGCGGAAAGCGGGCTCGGCGTCGTAGCCGGGGAAGAAGACCGAAATCTTGTTGGACTCGAAATCAATGCCCTCAAAGCTGTCTACGTAGTTGATTGTGTTGTAGTAGACGCTGATCTCGTCGTGGTATTGATGGTCGCGGGCAAGCACGTAGAACTCGTCGAAGCAGCACAGGACGGGGACAGCGCGAGGATCCTCCGAGGCACGGTTCAAGACCTGCTGATACAGCTCCACGTCAATATTGCTTTTATAGATATAGCTGCCGCGATAGATCACGCAAGCTCCGTTGTCGGGACAAAAGGCGAGACGGTTCTTGATGCCCTCGAACATCTCCTCGAGCTTGGGGGCGGGACGTCCGCTGGCGGGGCAGAATACGATGCCGGCGTCGGCGAGCTTGTCCAGGCGCTCATCAAGACCCTGGGGCAGCACACGCTCGTCGGTCAGCAGCGTCTTGTCCATATCGACGGCGAGAATCTTAATGTTGCCGATGTTGGCGTCCGATTCGTAAGTTTGCATAAAAATGCGCCTTTCGTTTCGAGATTGTTTCAGACGTTATAACCATCAACTAGTAGTCGAGCGTATTTTCGCAGGAATGGTGCGTATTTGCACCACGCTTCACAAAGTAATGAAAAAACTGGTTGATTTCCGATCTCAGCCGAACACATTAGGCGGACAGGCCGTTCCCGCAGCTAGCCGAACGTCCCCGAGGCCCCATCCGGGCCCCGGGGGCGCCG
>JAGZUC010000039.1 GCA_018380195.1 Collinsella sp.
GTCAAGACGCCGGCGCCCGATGGGGAGACGGCGAGTTAGCCGGCAGGTCGGCATGTCAATCCTGGTCTAACAGAGCCTTTTTTAATCCCCGTCCCAGAATAATCATTTCGGTGGAAGGAAAGACGGATGTCCAAGTCGCGTCGTCGTAAGCAGAAAAAGCAGGTCAAGGCCGAGCTCAAGCTCAGGCAGTTTGCTGCTACCGAGCTTTCCGACCAGCTTGCCGCCCAACACTCCGCCGCCGACCTGCCGCGCTTTATGGTCGACACGGTCGCCGGCGCCTATGCGCCCGCCGATGCCGAGCTCATGATCGAGGGCTTCGGCGCCGCGGCCACACGCCCGGTCACGCTGCGCGCAAACACGCTCAAGGCAACCGCCGAGGACATCGCTGCGGCGCTCGATGCCGCCGGCATCGCTCACAACCCCGTCACCTGGTACCCAGACGCCTTCATCCTGCCCGAAGCACAGGTTTCCGACCTATGGGACCTCGACATCTACCGCGACGGCAAGATCTACTTGCAAAGTCTGTCGTCTATGATGCCGCCGTTGGTCCTGGGCGCCCAGGCAGGCGAGGACATCCTGGACATGTGCGCAGCCCCTGGCGGCAAGACGACGCAGATCGCCGCCCTCACGCAGGGGCAGGCGCACCTTACCGCCTGCGAGATGAGCATTCCCCGCGCCGAGAAGCTCGAAGCCAACCTCCACCGCCAAGGCGCAAAAAACGTGCCCGTCATGCGCACCGACGCACGCGAGCTCGACGAGTTCTTCCGCTTTGACCGCATCCTGCTCGACGCTCCCTGCACCGGCACGGGCACCGTAATCAGCGGCAACGAGAAAAGCCTGCGCGGCCTGACCGAGCAGTTGCTGAGCAAGTGTGCCCGCTCGCAGCGTGCGCTTCTGGACCGCGCCATGGGAGCCCTCAAACCGGGCGGCACGCTCGTCTATTCCACCTGTTCGATCATGCCGCAGGAAAACGAGGACGCCCTGCAAGAGGCCCTCGACAAGCACATGGATTGCGAGCTTATCCCCCTCGACGGCACACCGAGCGAAAGTGAAGCACGCCGCGCCCAGGAAGCTGGTGAGGAGCCGCGCATCGAGTCCAACGCCCTGACCGAGGCCATTGCCGCGGGTCAGGTATCGGCCATCGCCAACGGTATGCCCGGCACGCTGACCATTCCGCCTAGCCGCGATTTTGAGGGCTTCTACATTGCCCTGATCCGAAAACGCAGCTAGCGCACGGATCAAAAACTCAACAAGCTATCTCTGTGCGCGTTTGCCCTGCTGGTCGCGATGCTGTTTAAGCATCGCGCGCTCCTTGCGTTCGGCCCTTTTGCCCTTAATGGCCGTGACCACAAAGTAGATGACCGCGGCGGCAACGATTGCGCCCACGCACAGGCCAATCGAGCCAAACATTGCTGTCAATTCCATACCGCGTCACCTCTCTTTTAAACGGGACTTTCAAGATAGCACCTCGATCCTCGCCACCACAGCTCCTTCACGTTCTCCCGCCCTTCGGTCTAACGGATGGTGCGGCGGGGAAAAATCAACTCGTCAAACGATTTAGCATTCGCAATTCCGGCTGCATCGCGCCGGCCACCATCGCATAGAATCGAGCCTCCATGGATACCCTCAACGACCTAAACGAGCGCGTCGACGCCTTTGTCGGCACCAGCTCCTTCGACACGCCTGCCGCGGCAAACGACCAAGCTCCCATCGATGTGCCCGCCGAGGTTCACGAGGACATCGTCGCCTCGGTCGATTTCTCCGAGGTCGAGCTCGCAGACGAGTTCACCGAGCCCCAGGTAGCCGTGACTCCCAACGGACTGCTCCCCATGGAGCCGCTGCCCATCGACGGGCGTTTGCGCAAGGCGGCCCTCCGCATGCCCGACGAGATCGAGGAGGCCAGCGGCTTTACGCTCTTCGGCCGTCGTATCAAATCGCTCATCTACACCACCGATGTCGCGGTTATCCGCAGCTCCAACGCCGACGCCGTCTTTGCCGTCTACCCCTTCACGCCGCAGCCCGCCATTACGCAGGCGCTGCTGACCGTCGCCGAGTGCCCGGTCTTCGTAGGCGTGGGCGGTGGCACCACCACCGGCAAGCGCTCCGTTCAGATGGCAGCCGTCTCCGAGATGCAGGGCGCGGCGGGCTGTGTGGTCAACTCCCCCGCCACCGCCGAGATGGTCGAGCACATCACCAACATCGCCGACATCCCCGTCATCGCTACGGTCGTTCGCTGCGACGACGATGCCCACGCCAAGGTGCGCGCTGGAGCCAAGATTCTCAACATCGCCGCCGGCAAGAACACGCCCCAGGTCCTACGCGAGCTGCGCAAGCACTATCCCAACCTGCCGCTCATCGCGCCGGGCGGCAAGACGCCCGAGAGCATCCGTGAAACCATCGCCGCCGGCGCCAACGCCATCATCTGGACGCCGCCTTCGGCCCAGCAGCTGCAGACCGACATGATGCAGCGTTATCGCAAGATGAAGGAAGACGCCACACCTGTCATCTCGCACGACGATGTGCCCATTATCGACCAGGTCTCCGCCGCCGAGGTCAGCCAAGTCGAGAACATGAATCCCGACGTGCCGATTCCCGACGAAGTCATCGAGCGCGTCGCTTCGATCCACGAGCGCGTCGAGGAGCATCGCGCCAACCGCGGCCTCAAGCCGTCACTGCACGGCTTCTTCTTCCGCGGAAAGAAACGCTAACCCCAACAGCAAGGCCCGCCCCACAAACGTGAGGCGGGCCGTTTTCGTTTGAGCAATCATGCAGCGATGTGATGGAGCAAACTAATTCACGCGCTTGTCGCCCATAAAGAAGAGCGCCACCGTACCAGGTCCGGTATGCGAGCCAATCAGAGTACCGATGTTATTGATCTCAATCTTGCCTTTAAGCTGCGGAATCTGTTCCTCGATCAGCGCCGCAACTGCCTCGGCATCCTCGCGGCACGCCGAGTGCGACATGACGCACTTACCCGAATAATCCGCACCGTCCTGCACGTGTGCCATCATGGTCTTAGCCATCTCGGAAATCGCGCGCTTCTTAGTGCGAATCTTCTCACGTGGCGACAGCCCACCTTCGCAATCGACTGTCATAAGCGGGCAAATCTTAAGCGCCGTGCCGATGATCGCGCTCGCAGCCGAAATGCGACCGCCGCGCAGGTAGCTCGACAGATCGGTCGAGAAGAACCAGTGGTGCAGTTTGAGCTTGTGCTCCTCGATCCAGGCAGCCGTCTCGTCGAGTGAAGCCCCGCTATCGCGCACGTCGGCGGCACATTCCGCCAGCAGGCCAAAGCCCGAAGACGCCGCCAGCGAATCGATGACGCGCACCTTGCCGCCCTGGGGATAGCGATCCGCGAGCATCTGCGCCGCAACGCAAGCCGAGCCATACGTACCCGAAATACCCGACGACAACGTCAGGTGCAGCACGTCTTTACCCTCGGCAACAAGCGGCTCCCAAAACTCCTCGTACTCACCCACGCTCACCTGAGACGTCTTGGGCATGGCGCCTGCGGCAATCTGGGCAAAAACTCGTCCGGCGTAATCGACTGATACAGATCGTCCGTATAGACAACATCGTCGATCTCGTAATGAAAACACACGACGGGGATATTGCGCGATTCAAAGAACTCCCGAGTTCGGTCGGCGGCAGATTCACAGGTCAGGACAAAATCACTCATATGAGGCTCCTTACGTATTGCTGCGCAAATTATCGCACAGTGAGCCTACATACGGTACATATGTCCACTATTTACCAAATCGAACCAAAAATAGCGAACATCTTTACCACCATCGTCTCCACCGACCCCACGCATAAATATCTGAGAAAACACCCTCTGTCGTCTCCACTCAACCGCCATATCCACCTCAACTAAATCGATTTACCAAACCGTTCAGCCGACAATTCAGCCGCTGGCGCAAAATCGAAACAAAAGCGGCGCATACTGATAAACGTTTGACGCCGTTTATCAGTTTTACCAGCCCCATCGGAAGGTGTTTCATGGTCGCATTCGATCGCAACCCGCAAGACTTCAAGTATCTGCGCCTGCTGTCGAGACAGTTCCCCACCGAACAATCCGCATTTACCGAGATTATCAACCTCTCGGCCATCCTCAACCTACCCAAGGGCACCGAGCATTTTATGAGCGACGTGCACGGCGAGTACGAAGCCTTTATGCACATCCTCAACAACTGCTCGGGCGTCGTGCGCGAGCATGTCGACGAGATTTTTGGCGACACGCTCTCCTTTGACGAAAAGGGCGAGCTGTGCACGCTCATTTACTACCCGCGCGAGAAGATTGAGCTGGTCCGCAGACAGCGCGAGGACTCGCCAACTTGGTACAAGACGATGCTTGACCAGCTCATCATGGTCGCTCGCTCGCTTTCAAGCCGCTACACGCGCTCCAAGGTGCGTAAGGCCATCCCGCGCGACTACGCCTATATCATCGACGAGTTGTTGCACACGCACCCGGACGAGAACAACTATCGCGTGCGCTATCACGAGCGCATCGTGGAGTCCATCCTGGAGACCGCCAGCGCCGACGACTTTATCGAGTCGCTCGCTTCGCTCATCAAGCGCCTGGCCGTCGACCACCTGCACCTGGTGGGCGATATCTTCGACCGTGGCGGCGGCGCTGCCAAGATTATGGACCGCCTGCTCACCTATCATTCGCTCGACATCCAGTGGGGCAACCACGACCTGCTGTGGATGGGCGCTGCGGCCGGTGAGCCTGCATGCATCGCCACGGTGCTGCGCAACAACCTGCGTTACGACAATTACGAGATCCTCGAGAACGACTACGGCATCTCGCTGCGTGAGCTTGTCGCCTTCGCAGACGCCACCTATACCGCCGGTGAGTCCATCACCCCGCTGATCAAGGCCATCAACGTGCTGCTCTTTAAGCTTGAGGGCCAGATTATCCAGCGTCACCCCGAGTTCGACATGACCGACCGCCTGCTGCTCGACAAGATTGACCACGACACCGGCACGGTCACGCTCGCCGACGGCAGCGTGTGGCCGCTCACGACCAACGACTTCCCTACCGTCGACCCGGCAGACCCCTATACGCTCACGCCCCAGGAGCAGCACATCATCGACAAGCTCGTGTCCGAGTATGTCACCGCCGATCACCTGCATCGCCATATCGATTTCCTCTATTCCCACGGCTCGATGTACAAGGTCGCCAACGGCAACCTGCTCTTCCACGGCTGCGTTCCGCTCAACGAAGACGGCACCTTTAGCAGCATGAACTGTCTGGGCACCTGGCACGCCGGGCGCGATTATCTCGATTTTTGCGACCACATCGCCCGCCGCGCCTGGCGCGTGGGCGACCGCGACGCCCTCGACTGGATGTGGTACCTGTGGATTGGCTTTAACTCACCCGCCAGCGGACGCCTGGTGCGTACCTTTGAGCGCGCCTATATCGCCGATAAGAGCACCTGGGTCGAGCCGATGGACCCGTACTTTACGCTTACCAAGTCGCCCTCGGTCTGCGATGACATCATGCGCGAGTTTGGCGTCGCGCCCATGGCATGCTCGCCGACCGGCCACATCATCAACGGCCACACGCCCGTTAAAACCACCAAGGGCGAGCAGCCCATCCGCGCCGAGGGCAAGCTGCTGGTCATCGACGGCGGCTTCTGCCGCGCTTACCATCCCAAGACGGGTATCGCCGGCTATACGCTCATCTCGAGCTCGCGCGGCTGCCGTCTCAAGTCGCATCAGGCCTTTACCACCGTCGCCGAAGCGCTCACGCGCAACATCGACATCGAGAGCGAGACCAACCGTTTTGACCAAGCAGACCGTCGCCGCATGGTGAGCGACACCGATACTGGCGCCAAGATCCGCAGCCAAATCCAAGACCTGCGTCAGCTGCTCGATGCATATAGAAACGGTGCTATCGAGGAGCGCGCCTAGCACCACCCGCGGGGATTGGCTAAACTTGCTGAGTTTGTCATCCCCGCGGCGCTTCGGCGCCAGCTTAAGGCAGGTACCATGCAAAAGCTCCTTGCGCAGAT
The DNA here is from genome assembly GCA_018380195.1 of Collinsella sp. GTDB lineage: Bacteria > Actinomycetota > Coriobacteriia > Coriobacteriales > Coriobacteriaceae > Collinsella. The sequence goes on from JAGZUC010000039.1 coordinate 6,018, forward strand.
CATGAAATTTGGCGTCGTCGGTGTCATTGCCACGGTTATCGACTTTGGCATTATGAATCTGCTCCACTACGGTCTGGGCCTCAACATCCTAATCGCCAACACCAGCGGCTTTATCATCTCACTCATCTTTAACTACCTCGCAAGCATGAAGTACGTGTTTGCGCACAAGGAAGGCATGAGCCGCCGCCGCGAGTTCATCATCTTTGTCGTGCTGTCCGTGATCGGTTTGGTGCTCAACGACGGCATCGTGCTGGCGCTCAACGCCGGTCTGGGGCTCGAGGCCAATATCGCCAAGATCTGCGCCACCGCGCTTGTCATGGTCTACAACTTTGTGACCCGAAAGATCTTCCTGGAGGGCGAGGAGACCAAGTAGCTCGGCCTCCTCGTTGCACTATGGGGCCCACGGACGACGCGCGTCGAGCGCTGCGTTGTTCGTGGGCCTTGCTCGTTTACGGCAAGATTTGCAACGTTTGCGGATTACCTCTTGAATATTTGGCGAGTTCATATAGTTCTTGGCAAAGACCTTACGTTTCCCTTGTAAAAGCTCTAAAGTATCGTCTGCTCGATTCATCAACGCATTGGATGTGATTACGTGCGCAAGGCGCTGGCACAACCTCATACCAAGCAGTTCCTCAAGTTTGCTGTCGTGGGTCTTATCTCCTTTGGCATCGACTGGGGCATGCTCATTGCGCTCGTCGAGCTGTTCCACCTCGACTTTTTGATGAGCACCACGGTTTCGTTTATCACGTCCGTCGTGGTCAACTACTGGCTCAGCATGAAGTACGTGTTCGACCACCGCGAAGGCATGAGCCGCAAGCGCGAGTTCATGATCTTCACCATCCTGTCGGTGATCGGCCTGGGCCTCAACGACCTGTACATGTTTGTGGGCGTCACGTTTTTGAGCATCGGCTACCAGGCCATGAAGGCCATCGCCACGTTCCTCGTCACCTGGTACAACTACTTCAGCCGCCGCTTCTTCCTCGAGGGCGCACGGTCGTAGTCGATTCACTATTTGCTTGAATGTATAACCGGTTGGAATTCCCATTCCAACCGGTTTTTTGTTTGCCGAGAGACCCGGCGACCCAGTCCAATTCGCGTTAAAAACGGGCGGCCCGGATGTTTGTCCGAACCGCCCGTCTGACGCGCTATGTCGAGGCCTCTAGCCTGTAACGTAATACCAGACTACGTTGTCGCCGTTTGAGAGAACGTAGTTACTACAGGCCGTCATGGGCGTTGTGCCGTTGACGGAGTACATCCACCCGCTCGTGCCGCCGTACTGTTTCTCGGCCAAACCACCAATCGCGGAAACATACGTGCCGTACGACGAGCCGTGTGCGTTGACAGAAAGGCCTAGCGCGCACAGGGCATCGTAAACGGTAGCGCCTTCGTTAAAGGTAAAGGTGCCACCAGAGGACACAGGATTGCCCACAGCGCTCGATGTGACCGAAACCGTCACCGTAACGTAGTTGGACTCCTGCGAGCCGCCCTGGCCGTCCGAGGAAGCGCTTCCGCCATTAGAGGGTGAGGCTCCATCAGACGACTGACCGCCGCCCGAAGAAGCACCGCCAGACACATTGGAAGTATCACCGGCTCCCGTATTTTGGGCAGCGGATTTATCGCCAGACCTCTTGCTGTCCTGACCATCGGACTTCTTGCTATCCGAGTTTTTGTCCGATTCCTTGTTTGAAGACTCGGAATCGTCCTTGGCGTCGTTCGAACCCTTGGGCTCGTCTTTTGCATCATTCGAAGATTTGGAATCCTTGGAACTAGCCTCGCCCGAAGCGGCAGACGAGCCAGACCCCTTGGTGTCCTTGGCGACGACGCTCTCCCCCGTCACGGTCTGAACGATCCAGTCAATGGACCAGGCGCCGCTCTCGGAAGGATGGACGAAGCCCAGCGAGACGACGATCAGAATGGTGCACGCGGCAGCAAGAACGCCAAGGAGCGCCTTGCGACGAGAGGCGGACGCCGCCGAAGCGGCGCCCTGTTGCTTTGCATCGTCGAACTGAATGAACGAGGAATCTGGTTGCTTGGGGTCAGCGTCCTTGGATTTATTGGACACAGCCCTCACCTACCGACGTTTGGTGAACACGAACACGCCGACGATGGCGAGTCCGATGACGCCGGCGGCAACGCCAACAATGGCGAGCGGATTGGTGCCAGTCTCCTGCTCGGAAGCACCAGAGGGCTTCTTAGCAGTGGTCGTGGAAGCAGCACCCGTATCGGACTTGGAATCGGACTTCTTGTCGGACTTGCTGTCCTTCTTGTCAGACTTGTTGTCAGACTTCTTGTCGGACTTCTTGTCGGACTTGTTGTCCTTGGTCTCGGTCTTGGTCGACACCGTCGTCTTGGTCACCGGCTTCTTGCCCGGGGCAATAGCGCCGCCCTTCGAGCCGGAGCCAGAACCCGCGCCAGCGCCAGTGCCGGAATCAGTACCGGTACTAGAACCGCCGCCGCCATTCGAACCAACGCCACCGTTGCCACCATTAGTGCCAGAACCGCCATTACCGCCAGGGTTAACGGCATTCTTGGTCCACTTGGCATACAACGTCAGGTCGGCCGTCACCGGCGTGCTAAAGTCATACGCCTGCGCGCAAGCCTCATCGGTGAACCAACCGCCGAAAGTGTAGCCATCGCGCGTCGGATCGGCCGGCTTGACCAGCTTGCCATCGGCCGTAGCAACAAACTTAGTATCGCAAGCAGACCCGCCGTTGGAATTAAAGGCAACCGTCCAAGACTCAACGGCCCCAAGCTTGAACAGCGTGCCCGAGTCATTGATGTAGTACAGGTTGCCAGATGCATCGGCAATGACCGGAGAGTCACAGTACTGGTAATGGCCAGCCGCATCATAAATCTGCGTCGCCTCTGCATCGCCGAGCGTATAGCGATACACGCCACCACCAGCAGAGTAGTTGACGTAATCCTTGCTATCCGCGCTGTTAACGGTGAAGTACACATAGGTCTTGCCGCCCTGAACACTCACCAGCGGAGTAGCAGCAATACCGTTGAGGCCAGCCGGCAGCGCCTTGCCGTCGGCAGCAGCGACCATCGTGGTCTTACCCGTCTTCAGGTTATAGAGAACCAGAGCAGAGCCCGTAGCCGTCTGTCCGCCGACAATCAGATTGTCACCAGACACCGCAGGGGCGCTCAGATTATTCGTAAGGCCCAGATCAACCGTCTCTTGCTCGCTCAGTACGCCCTTCGCCGAGAGCGAAATCACATGGAGCTTTCCGTCGTGCGTCATCTGATAGAAGGTCGAACCATTGGACGGATCGGCAATGCAATCGGCATTTGCAACAGCGCCGAGCTTCATGGTCGAAACGACATCGCCCGTCGTCTTATCAATGCACTTAAGCGTACCCGCGCTCGTAGGAACGATGGCATACTTATCCGTCAAAGCCGCACCAGTCCAGTAATAGCCCTCGGCAGGGTCAATGTTCTGCCAAGAAACTTCGCCCGTGGCAATCTTAATGCGCATAAAGGAGCCGTTGCCGTAGGTCGCGTTGTAATTCTCATCATACGAAATATCGACCGAGCCTACATAGACGTACTCGCCGTCCGAAACGACGGTGCAGGAGCTCTGCGTCAAGTCCGTCAAACCAGGCGTCAGCCACTTGCAGATCAGCTTGTCTGCAGTAATCGCCTGGACCGCACCGCCGTTGAGCGGAACGATGATAAGGCCATTGGTGTAGATCGGACGAGAGGTATAGCTCACCTTAGAGGCAAGCGGCGCAGAGGCAACCTTTTTGCCCGTGGACGAATCGATCTTAATGAGCTCGTTCTCGGTCGCAATGTACACAAAGCCGTTAGCGATGACAGGCTCGCTGCAGTTGGCATACTGCTGACCAGACTCGGCCTTCCAATCGAAGGCCCACTTAAGACCGGCGGCCTGCGCAGGCGTCTTGGCATCCGTTACGGTCGAACCGTTGCCACTGTTGCCGTAGCCGGCCCACTCGGCATCCCAATCAGGAGTTGTCGCGCTCGGATCCACGACAATCTTGTCGGGATCGGGCATGGGCGAATTATCGGTGGTATAGGCAAGCGTGACCTTATCGCCGCTCTGGAGCGTAATCTGATTGGCGCAGAGTAAGGAGGGCTCTCCGTTGATATACAGATGCCAATATTTATTGGTCGCAGCATCCCAACCATACGGCTTGTGATCGAACGGCGAAGTAATGGAATTCAGGAACCAGTACTCACCACTCTGGGAGCCGTTGTACGCAACGCCCTTGGCCTTCAGAACTGCCTCAATAAGGTTCTGGGCCGTGGAGCCTTCGGGCAGAGAAACATTGCTTGCCGTGCCCCAACGCGTATTGTTCCCGTTGACATCGGGACCGATAACATCGGCGGATCCAAGCACCTGACCGGGGAGGGCATCGACGTCAGCACCATACATAAAGGTGACGGCGTCACCCTCCTGGAGCTTGTAGGCACCGGCGCCAACGTCGGCGAACTTGCCATTTACGTAGAAGCGCCAATAGCTATTGGTCGCAGCATCATAGCCACAATAGGTCTTACCGTCAAGCGGCGAGGTAATGCCCCTAAGGTACCAACCCCAAGACTCTTCTGTAGCTTTGAGTTTAAGACCAGTCTGCTCCAACAGGTCCTTAGCAGTAGAGCCCGCCTTGAGACTCGTCTGGCCCGTCGAAGCCCAAACCTGCTGCTTGCCGTCCTTGTCCTTACCGAGAACCTGAACAGAAGCATGGACAGAATCGGACGGCAACTGGTCGCCCCAGCCACCGTAGAACCACGTGACGGTATCGCCGGCATGGATGGTGACATTGTCCGCCGTATAGTCACTCGACTTGCCGTTGATGAACAGCTGCCAATAGGTCGAATAATCTTGGGGCGTACCCAGCTCAACACCGTTGTACTTAAGGCTCAGAATGAAGGAGCCCGCAGCAACGGCGTCAATGTCGTTCGCCTCGAGTGCGACCTTCGTAAGATCAAGCGCGCTCGAACCGGACGTCACCACATACTGCGTATTATCGACCCAAGTCTGAGTCTTGCCCTGGGCATCGCGACCAATGACGGTCACATTTGCGGCAACTTGGTCTTTAACGACAGGGGACGAGCTACCAGCCGTATAGGCAAACTCAATCTTCTGCCCCTGGGTGAGCTTGACGCTGCTCGCGCCAACCGAGGAAGACGCGCCGTCGACGAACAGCTGCCAGAAGGCATAAGTCGTCGGATCGTAGGCAAGCGTGCGACCATCGCTCGGGGATGTGATGCTTTCGAGGTAGAAACCGTATGCCGTGTTCGGTTCGTACTTCGCCTTGAAGCCCGTCTTCTCCTGCAGCTTAATGAAGGCATCCGCAGCCGTCGCGCCCTCGTCGAGCTTGAGCTGCGTAGGTGCCACCCAGGTCTGAGCCTTGCCGTCGGCATCGGTGCCGATAATCGAGAACGAGACCTCGACCTGCTTCTTGGCGACATCGCCGGTTTCTGTCGGGTTCTCTGTCTGGATGGCAGCCGCGGCGGCAGATCCTGCTTGGCCAGCGGATGCCGTCGAAGACTGCTCGCTCGTGGCAGGACTCTCCCCCGTCGCCGAGCCTTCGTCGCCAGTTGCCGCCTCAGTTGTGGCGACACTAGTTGCAGACGCGCTCCCAGAATCCGAAACCTCGGCGCCGCTCTGCTCAGCGGCACCGCCCGCAAGCGCTGCGTCCTCGCCCGGCGTAGCAGCCTGAGCCACAGCCTCGGCAATGCCCTCAGCGCCCTCGGCCCACAGCTGAGCCGGCGTGGTGCCAAAGGCCATCGCGAAGGCCAGGAATGCCACCAGGCCGCGCTTGGCTACACCGCGCGCAATCGCGCCACGGCGATGCGAGACGCGCTGGCGCTCGTCCTCAAACATATCCATTTGTCTCCTACTGTCTGTACTTGGAGCGTTGCCTTGAGACTGCCCCACGTCATCGCGCATGTTGCGCTCGAGTTCCCCCATCGGGGACCCCCTTCCCTCCAGAGCCCTATGCACACCGGCGGCAAAAGCCGCAGCCGCATGCAAGACGGGAGGCGATCCGACTTAACCTTAACGACTCGGGCACGTCGTCCGATCTGCGACGCGAGCATCCCGAGCCAAGAGGAATTACGGTTACTGGTACAGCCGGGGACTTGCACCCCGATTCTCCCAAATGCGCAGGATAACCGCGCATTCGTGCGTCTCCGCACCACCATCTAGGCCATCGATTATTACCGTCAAAATGGTATCACGCAAAAAGGCCTCGCACGCAGGCGAAGCCCAAGGTAAAAGCTATTGTTTGCGATAGGAAAATGCGGTGACGGCCGCAGCCTCTAGTGCTTGCCGCCGTGACTGTTGAGCCAGATATTGCGACCCAGCATAAGCGCCAGCACCAGCGCGCTCACGTAGCCCATAAAGCCAATGACTGGGATACCAAACACAACCGGCTCGATGCGTGCGTAGTACACCACCGACGAACCGATAAACAGGCCGGCGATAACGATAGCCATCGACATGCGGTCGATAATTCCGCCCAGCTGTCGCAGCGCCTTATCGCTGCTCATGATCTGCGTGTTTACCTTAAGCTGGCCGCGCGTAAGCATACGCGAAGCCAAGCCCAGATACTCGGCCGCCTCGAGCGAGCCTTTTGCCGCGCGATAGCTGCTCGCGGCAAGATCGCGGCTCATCTCGCGCATGCGGGCGTAGGTGCTCTTCTCGTTTTTGATGTGCGTCTGGATGATCTGGATCATGTTGACGTTGGGCATGTACTCGGTCAACAGGCCCTCGAGCGTCACCATGCCGCGGGCGAACATCGTCACCACGCTCGGCAGCTCAACGTCATTTTTGCGCGCGAGGTTTAACAGCGAAGTCAAAAACTCGCCGATATCCAGGTCTTTAAGGTCGAGCCCGGCAAAGGCGGCAACAATAAAGTCCAAGTCGGACAAAAAGGCCGAATGGTCAAGCTCGGCCGAATCGCCGCGCGTCACGGCAAAGCACATGAGCGAATCCTTGAGCTTGGGCACGTCACCCTCGGCCACGGCGAAAATCATGTCTTTGACGATACCGCGGTCATGGCTCGACATACGTCCGACCATACCCAAGTCGATAAAGTAGACAATACCGTCCTTGAGGATGATGTTTCCCGCATGCGGGTCGGCATGGAAAAAGCCGTCGTCGAGCACCTGCGTCGAGTAGTCCTCGACAATCGCGGCACCGATCTTTTCCAAGTCATAGCCCTCGACCACCAAGCGTTCAGGATCGGCGATCGAAATGCCGTCGACGTAGTCCATAACCACCACGTGCTCGGTGCACAGGTCCAGATAGGATTTAGGGCACGTCACGCCATGAACGCTCTTATGGAACTCGTAGAAGTCGTTGAGGTTTTTGGCCTCGGCCAAAAAGTTGGTCTCCTCGCGAAACGAGGTCCACAGCTCCTCGACTACGCCGTGCAGGTCAACGAATTGATCGGTGTTGACGAACTTGGAAACGATACGCACCACCGAGCGGATGATATCGATGTCCTGTGCCATAACCTGCTGCGCACCGGGGCGCTGAACCTTGACGGCCACGTCCTCGCCCGTCACCAGACGAGCGCGATGTACCTGTGCGAGCGATGCGCTACCAAGCGGATTGGGGTCGATCGCATCGAACATCTCCCCCAGGCGCAGGCCGTATTCCTCTTCCAGACAGCGGAGCACCACCTCATACGGCACCGGCTCCACGTCGGAGCGCAGACGACGCAGCTCGTCGCAAAAGCGTTGCGGCAGAATCTCGGACCGGTTGGCCAGAATCTGCCCCATCTTGACGAACATGGGGCCGAGTTCCTCGAGCAGGCGGCGCAAACGAACCGGCGTGAGGTTATCCCACACGCGGTACTTTTTGACCAGGCGAACAATCTGCCCGATGCGTTCGCGACGACCCGCCGGCGTGAGCTGGTATTCCTCGTCCGGCGCCATCGCGTCGGGCTCCTCGGGCACCATATCGACAGCGCGCGGCTTCTTGCGAGCGCCCGAGACAGCGGCGTCGACCTCATCGACAACCGCCGCCTCGTCACCCAAGGGATCTAGATTGTTGTAATCGGTGGTGGAATCTGCCATCTGCGCTGCTACTCGGCCTCTTCGGTATCCTTCGCATCGTCGGGCTCAACGGACTCGACGGGCACCGAGGTCACGTTGTCCTCGACCGAATCGACGATGTCGCGCACATGGGCCAGGAAGGCCGTGCGCTCGGGGGCGGTCATAACGCGGACGCGAGCCAGAATGAGCTCGTCGAGCACGCGCTGGGCCGCGGTCTCGCCCTGCGTGCCCAAGCGCTCGGTCAGATCGGAGATGGTACCGCCGGCCTGCTCGAACATATCGGACACGCTGCGGGCGATATCGGGGGCGCCTGCGTCCTTGCGCACCTGCTCACCCTTGGTATTGAGGTCGTCGAGAACCTTCTTGCTGCCCTCAACGGCAACGGCGGCAGCGCCAAAGCCAACGTTGATGGCGCCGTTAACAAGCTGATCGAGTTTCATAACCATGGTTGTCTCCAATCACAAACAACTGCATTGGCGTTCTTGTACCCAAGATTGAGTGAAAGCGACAAAGCGTTTTAGCGCTATTCGATCGACGGGAAATCCCTACCTCACGTTGTCGTTCATCGCGAAAGAGTTCTTCATGGCGCAGCTCGTGGTGTAGAGCACCTTGCCCAGCAGGGCATCGGTCTCCACGCGGACACGCTCGGCAAAGACCTCGTTAGCGCGTGCAAGCTCGGCAGGCACCTCGGCCTCGGGCAGAGCGGCTACGGCAGCGTCGACGTCATGGATCTGCTTGTGGCCCATGCCACCGACCTTCTCCTGATAGTCCTCCACAGCGCGGCCGCACTCATGAAAACGGACGTCGGCCAGCGCGCCGATCAGGCGGTTGGCCCAGTAGAAGTTTTCGGACGTCACGCGAGACTGCGTGTCGGCATAGTACTCGGGCATGGTCTCGACATTGGCGTACAGCGGCACGAGCGCGTTAAACGAGTTGGAGCCAAACGCCATCCATTGCACGGCGCGGTAGGCCGGCTGCGCATAGGGGCGCAGCTGCAACACGGAAAGCTGACTGTTGCGGTTGATGCCGATGGGGCGATAGGCGCCGCGCGTGGCGGGCGTACCCTTGCTGCCGTAGCAGTCGTACTCCGTGCCCTGGTAGTGGCTCGAGAGTACGTACTTAATGTCCTCGATGGTCACCTTGCGCTCGGGCACACGGCTCCAGGGGATGTCATCGCTCTCGGGCGTGTAGTCGGCGTCGGGACCATCCCACACGTCGCTGGGGTTGAGGCAGCGCTGCATGTACCAGGCGCGCGGCGTGTTGTAGACATGGTCGCTGTCGCTGTGCGAACCAAAGGCCTCGCGCGGGTTAAAGACCGCAGCCGGACCGTCGCCCTCGACACCCAGCGTCAGGTCCAGATGCCACTCGGCCATCCAGGAGCGCAGGTCGGCGGAGCACATGTGGTCGGCCTGGTCGCCCTCGGCGTCGTCCAGGTCAAAGCTGTCGATGCCCAGCTGGTTGGGCATGGTCACATAGGCGTCGTCAGGCACGCGCTTGGCGATCCAGTGGTGACCGCCGATGGTCTCGAGCCACCAGATCTCGTCCACGTCGCTAAAGGCGATGCCGTTGTTCTCGTAAGTGCCGTAGCGCTCGAGCAGGTCGCCCAAGATACGCACGCCGTCGCGGGCGGACTTGGCATACGGCAGCACCAGGGTCACCATGTCCTCCTCGCCCAGGCCACCGGGCTGCGCCGGCACATAGCCGTCCTCACCCTCGTTGCCCTTGGCGGGCACGTAGTCCACGAGCGGATCGGCGCCGCGGACGCGCTCGTTGGTGGTAAGCGTCTCGGTTGCGGACATGCCAACATTGAGCTCGTTGAAACCGGCCTCGGCCCAGATACCGTGGCCCGGGACAACATCGGGGACGCTCGTATAGCGCATGGGGTTATCGGGCAGCTCAACGGTCAGGTGGCTCAGAACGCTCGTGTAGACACGCGGCTGCTCGTCGGGATGCACCACGCGCATGCGCTTGGGCTCAAACACCCCGTTGGACGAGTCCTCGTTGCGGGCGACAAGCGTCGACCCGTCGTAGCTCGCGTTCTTACCAACCAAAATCGTTGTGCACGGCATGCGCATCCTCCTTAAGCGAAGAAATCAAACGATAACAGTGTATCGCTTCGACACGAAAGGTAGCGCGCAGAGATGTGGTGTAAGAGGCGGGGCATGCCCCGCCTCTTCTCTTTCTTGAAAGGGAGGGGACACCGCCTAGAATTCGTCGTTGGAGTAA
>JAGZUC010000040.1 GCA_018380195.1 Collinsella sp.
CCATGGCGACCACCCCTTCGACTCGAATTCTTGACGGCCTGAACAATCGTCAATATCGGTCGGAGGGGTGGCTTTGTAAAGCCGTTTGTCTCCACCCGCATAGCGGGTGGGTTGAAGCTGGCCGCTGCGCGGCCAGCAGACTAAAGTCTTGAACTCAGGCCAGCGCTGCATGAACAGCGCTTGCTCGCGCTTCCAGCGGCGCAGCTTTTCCTCGTTGGCCTCTTCCCTGCCGCGCGAGGTGAACTCGTAGTGGCACAGCTCGGCATAGGGCATTTGCCCTCCTCCAGCAAAACACTGTCACTAACTTAGCCCACCAACCTCGCCATTTGTTAAGCAACAAGTGCGAGCGGTAGGTATTGATCTACAACCGTTGGGGATTGAAAAAAATGCAGTAGCCGAAAACGTAATATCTTCCGATTGGCGCGGCATAAAAATAGAGGGCGTCCCATAAAGAGAAGCCCCCTTGCAAAACGGCCGAACCGCTTTTCGAAGTGGGAAATATTCTGCACCAGATGCCTAGGAATCGCAAGAAGGCATATCTTCAGCGTCACACAAATACCATGCGCCGATCACTTTCGACAAAAACGAGAAGGAGGAAGTTATGACCTCCGCACCTTTATAGTAGTTGATGTTGCGATTTGCCCTAGAAATAAACTTGGAAAGCGATTGTGCTTTGTGCTTAATAACGCCTTTAGACGACACCTCTTTGTGCAGATATAGCGTTGTGACAATCTGGCGTATTCGCTCATTGCTCATCCTTGCCTTACGCTGATAAGAGCCAACCCCATCTATTTTGCTCAATGCCTTCATAACACCGTTATTTGCCCTTCGGGCATTCTCACCCGAAGCAAGACCATTAAGAATGCAACTATTGTGAGCACACGCGTTGCGGAGATCTTTTGCCGCGCGAAGCAAATAAAACCTATCGCGAAGCTCATCATCGTCAAACCGTTTGGCGCAAAACAAAATGAATGAATTAAAGGCGCCAAAGGTAATAACTTCCAGAAAGGCCCAGACAGGCATATTAAAACCACTGTATTTTGCAAGAATGCCTGCAGAATAGGCACTCGACTCACAACGTGAAATCTCTTTTTTAACCCAGTTGGTCACATTCCCCTTGCTATCAAATGTATCCTGCTCGCTCAAATAGTCTTGAACGATTTCGTAACCGTCCTCGGCATGCTGCTCTATCCTGCCCAGCAAGTCAACTTTGCAGAAGTGCTCGATATCAAGAGTGAGTGAAATCATCTCGTTTCGAAGCAACATATCGATAATCGAAAGGTCAACAAGCATCTTGAAATCTAAGTTGACATATTCACCCTTGCGTTTTCCATCAGAAACCTTTGGAAATCCGGTGCGGTACGAGCGCAAGCGAAAGTAATTGTTGTTCTTCGTCAGATACTCGACTGCCTCTGCCTCGCTCATATAGCGGAAACGGACACCCTTGCTCTTAAGATGGGAGACTTGTTCCCAAGGAGTAAGCCAAGGCTTTTGATCGCACATATCTTGTTGACGAATAGGACTATTCATTGCGCTCTCCAGCGTATTTGATGAAATAACAGATTGATTTTATCCTAACTTTAAATACCTATTAAACAGCCGGACGCTCATGCAAATACATCATGGCGCGCCGCCGTCCATCTTGCCTTGAGCTCGTTACAACATTTGCATTAGCTTCCACAGAATTAGGAGGAGTATCCTCTCGCTACCTCATTTTGAGCTGAGTAACATCGTAAATTGACCCGACCTGAGCCACTGTCCAGCACACGGTGCAGAAACCCTCCCCCAAGAAAGAGTTTTTATCGCACTTACACCCACCAAGGCTCCTCTTCATACTTTTCCGCATAGGGAGAACGACACCCACTAGCAAACTCATAAACCAATAGATAGAGTCCATATGCGTCGCGATCTATCCACGCCATTTTCTAAAGCGAGAAATACTCGCTCTCAGCGGATAAGTTCGGCCCCAACCATGGATCGCCCGTCAAGAAGAACTCCGGCCAGTGTTGCATGAACAGCGCTTGCTCGCGCTTCCAGCGGCGCAGCTTTTTCTCGTTGGCCTCTTCCCTGCCGCGCGAGGTGAACTCGTAGTGATACAGCTCGGCATAGGGCGTATAGATGGTTCGATAGCCCGCCTCCCACACGCGCAGACAAAAGTCCGCGTCGTTAAAGCCGACGGCGAATTCCTCGTCGTAGCCTCCGACCCGCTCAAATACGTCGCGTCGGACCATCTGACAGGCACCAGTTACGGCGCTAAAGTTACCGGGGCGCGCAGCGCGGGCAAGATAGCCCTCGCGCTTTGCCGAGAAGTCCTGGTTGGCATGGGCAAGTGCGCCACGCACGCCAACCAAGATGCCGGCATGTTGCACCAGATGATCGGCAAAGTAGAGTTTGGCGCCCACCACGCCCGCATCGGGACGCTGCAGATACCCCATCATCTCTTCGATAAAATCGGGGCTTATGACCTCGGTATCGTTGTTGAGCAGCAGCAGGTAGTCGCCCTTGGCGTGCTCCACACCAAAATTGATGATCTGAGAGTAATTGAACTCGCCCGGCCAGTACACAACGTGCGCGATGCCCTTACCTTCGGATGCAGCAGTCACGCGCTCTGGCAAGGTTTCGTAATACGCAAACGTCTCCGGGGCTTTGCTGTTGTTCTCCACCAAGACGATCTCGTAATTGGCATACGTTGCCTTCTGAGCGATCGACATCACGCAGGCATCGAGCGTCTCAACGTGATCCTTGGTGGGAATCACAATACTCACCAGCGGCGCAGGCTCCGGCAGCGCATAGCGCATGCGGTAGACAAACGGCGTATCGGTCTCCTCGACCGTTCCGCAAATGCCCAGCGCGTTAAAGTGACGCTGAAGCGCAAGGCGCCCGGCTTCAATAGCATACGGCTTGCTATCGGCAGAGCCATCGGCGGTCGATCCAGGATGAACGCGCCAGTGATACAGCACGTGCGCGACATGCTCAAACCGCGCACCCGCTGCAAGGCAGCGAAGCGTCAGGTCGTAATCCTGGGCACCCGCAACGTCTTCTGGAGACGTACCAATGTGATCGATGAGCGCCTTCCCCACCATCAGGAAATGCGTCACGCAGTTATGGCTATAGAGCAGGTCGACGTTGAGCTTAGTCTTAAAGACCGGCTGGCCCCACTCCCCCGTTTTCTGGAACATGTCCTCGTCGCAGAACAGGACCTGAGGACGCTCGCCCTCGGCAGCCTTGTTCAACGCGGCAACATAGTGGAATAATGCGTCCGGTTCCAGGATGTCATCGTGGTCCAAGAACGCGATGTAGTCGCCCGTCGCTTGCTCAATACCAGCGTTGGTGTTGACCACAATGCCGCCGTTGCCGGGAAGCTCGATGCGACGGATGCGCTCGTCATTGGAATCCGCCGCAAGATTGGCCACCGCATCCCATTCGGACGAGGCGTCCATAAGCAGCAATTCCCAGTTGTCATAGCTCTGGGCTAGCACCGAATCCAGCAGCTCGCGCAGGAAGACCCGATCAGTCTTGTAGCACGGCACCACAATACTCACGAGCGGCCTATAGGCAAATGCCGCCGAAGCGACACGCTGGCACGCCAAATCACCCGGCTTTGCGCGATGCTGCTCAAACCAACGTCGATAAGCTGCGTCGTCTGCACGCGCGTCCTTCATGCGGTTCCAACTGTCGTCGACCATGCCGTTGTACAGGCGACCATCCATGGAGCAAAAGCCAGTCTTGATCTGCCCCACGGGATCGCTCGCAATCGCGACAAAATCGCGTATATCCTGAAACATCTCCACACTCAGGAAGGTTTTATTGAGGCGCGTCCCGTTCTGCTGCGGCACATCGACCTGCGATTCGAACACATGCACGGTAACATCGATGGCATTCATATGCGTATCGAAGGTCTGGAGCTCAGGTGCGCACTGGAGGTCTCCCGCCCAGGCAACCTCATAGCGCCACACCGCGCCGGCGTCTGCCGGCAAATAGCGAATGGCATCGATCTCGTAGCGACCGCTGCATTCGCCACGCTGTGCATCACGGATAAGCGCGCACAGTGCAGGCTTTGCTTTATAGTTAATCTTGGATTCCAGCTTGGCCACGCGGCTATCGAGGCGAATGGAGCCCAGCCTTTGGCCACCGGATGCAAATGTGACGTCAATCGTAGAGCCGTCCAAAAAGGGAAGCACCAAGACGGCGAGCTCGCGCTCGTAATCGGAAACGGAAGGGCAAAGCGCCAACACACGGCCATGATCGACCGGGAGCACCAGCGACGGCACACAAGAACCGCTCGTCGTCGCATGGGTAAACGCTTGAGAACCCTCCCGCTCAATAAGCGCGGCGACATCCTGACCGGCAAAACGAAGCAGCACAAACAGACGGCCCTGACTGCGGCAAAGTGCCAAACGCTTGATACTCATCTACACTTCTCGCTTTCCCAGGGCGTTCGCTGCCATGCGTTTGCAGGCACCCAGGCGCCCAAACCTCAAGATGTCGTAATCGAACATGAGCTTTTTGCATACACGGGCATTGGGGGCCTTGCTGGCAAGCGCCGCGCGCACCATAGCGGCAACAGAAGGAGCGCATTGTGCGGGCGCAGCATCGCTGCCCACGGCAGAACCGGCAAGCGCCGTGGCAACGGCAGCAAACACCTTGCCGCAGTCCGAACCCAGCAACCTGAGTGCATCGTACAGCACCAGATCGCATAGGAAGTACGCCAGGTCATCGGCATGCTGGGCATCGAGACCATCGCGCTGCCAGTCAGCCAGCACCGCAGAGTAAATCTTCACGTGCTCCAGCAGACGTGTCTCGTCATCGTAGCGCATGGTGTCCATGAGCGAACCCTTGCGCGCCACGCGGTAGTCATACAGCTTGTTCGAGATAAGCGCGGTCTTATGCGAACGACCGTACACGGCAAAATCGAAGACCTGGTCCTCGCCATATTTAACGGTTTCGTCAAACACGATCCCGTTACCCCGCAAAAACTCACGCTTGCAGGCGGTGCGCCATGCAAAGGGGCGAGATGCTTCCTTAAACAGTAGGTCGGAGCTATAGCCTTCAAACGACACATCGCGCGGGCTCAGCACATAGTTAAGCCACGGATACCCCGCCTCCAGCGGATACGGATTCGCGCCAAAGGTCAAAACGTCGCAGTCTTGGCGCTCAAAGGCATCGACGATCACGCGGCATGCATCGGGCGTAAAGCGGTCGTCGGAATCCAAAAACGCAACGATAGGCGCCGTGGACGCAGCGATACCTGCATTACGCGCACTCGACAGGCCGCCGTTCTCCTTATCGACCAACGTAAAGCGCGCGTCCTTTTCGCAATAGGCAGCCGCAATATCGCGCGAACCGTCCGGCGAGCCATCGTTGACCAGCACGCCTTCCCAATCGGGCATGTCCTGCGCAAGCAGGGAGTCCAGGCACCAGGCCAGGCACTCCTCCACCTTATAGATGGGAACGACAACGGAAATCTTGGGGGTAGTCATAGCCAAGTGCTCCTACTGTGCGGCCGGCACGTCATCGGGATGCGGATTATCGCCGTAGGTGCGCTGATACGTCAGCACGCGCCAGACCAGCGGCAGGCCGCCGATCTTAAAGTAGTGCTTAAACGTATTGAGCTTGCCCGGCTTCTTAAAGTCAAAGCGCGAATCGATATAAGCACGGGGCGACTTGACCATCAGGCGCAAGTCGGTCTCGCCACGCGGGTCGAACAGCGACAGATCAAAGCGACCAGCATCCCAATCGGCCTTGAGCTCGGGCGAGGCCTTCTGCCAAAACTGCTCGCGCAGCTCATCGACCAAACGCTCGTCATTCCAACGATACGTATCGACCTTCATGCGCATTAAAATCCCCTGGAGCTGAGCCTTGAGCTCGGGACGCTCATCCAAAAAGCGCTGCATCTCGGCATATTCGTCGCATACGCAAAACACCTTGTTGGGCGAATTAACGGAGCTCTTCTCGTTATCCTGGCGATAGCACAAAATGGGGTCCGCAATAAACGCGGCGCGCTCGGCGCAAGCCCAAACCTTAAAGTTAAAGCCTGCGTCCTGATACGAGGCACCCGGCGTGGGAAGGAACCGAATCTGATTGTCGTTGAGGAACTCGCGCCGATAGATAGCCGACCAAATGGAAGGTTTGCGGTAGAAGATGCCCGGGCGATCGACAGGGCGATACGCGGCGCCCGTCATATGCTCGTCGATGATCCCAAACAGCTCACGGCGCTCGCTGGGCGTGGACCAATACAGGTAAAAGTCGCCCTTCACCACATCGGCATGCTCAGCATCGGCCTTGGCGACCAGCTTTTGGAGCGAATCCTCAAACATAAAGTCGTCGGACTCAAGGATGCCCACGTACTCACCGCGCGCCATCTCCAGGCCGCGGTTCATCGAGTCGCCGTAGCCGCTGTTGGCTTTGTCGATCATCTTTACACGGGGGTCGCGCTCCATGTACTCGCGGATGATATCTGGCGAGCTATCGGTGGAGCCGTCGTTGATGCAGATGATCTCGATGTCCTCGAGCGTCTGCGCCACGGCGGAATCGAGGCACTCGCGCAGGTAGCGTTCGACATTGCAAATGGGAACAAGCAGCGAAACTTTAGGGGTATCAGAGTTCTGCAAGAGAACCTCCTGTTGAATAGCGTGTAACAGGGTTATTTTAGCAGCCGAGTTGCGGCGGGCGGCAGCGCTTGGAATTAGATAAAGCGCTCCAGGCAGGCTTTGAGACCGCGAGTCGAAAGATAGAACAGCGTGGCATCTGCCATCGAAACGCTCGAGATCGCTGCAACGAGCTTGTGGGCAACACGGCAAACGGCGCCCTTGGCAGGCATATCTGCCCAGTCCGTTCCCAAAAACGTCGCGAGGTCCATGTTGACGCGAGCCGCCACGCGATGGAAGTCATCGGAATCCAAGCGCGCCAAATCAAACACGATAAGGTCCAAAAACCAAGTTATCAGCTCGCCGGGACACAGGTCCAAAAAATCGTAGGCCGCCCAGTCCTCCAAGACCTCCTCGAGCATCCTCATGTGGGCGTCAAGCTTTTTGGCGCGAGCCTCGGCACTGTTGAACTCGTGCGTCGCCGATTCACTCTCCATCACGTAGTGGTAGAACTTGTCCGGCATGACGACGGTCTTGCGGGCAAGCGCATAAGCCGCAAATTGGAAGACGACGTCCTCGCCCAAAGCCAGACCGGGGGCGAAGCGAATGCCTTCGCGATTGAGCAGCTCGCGCGAAAAAGCCGCACGGCAGGCATAGGGCTGCGCATTCGAATGGAACAGCAGTTGGGGATCACGGGCGCCAAAGATACCAGCTTTGGGACTCATGAGTTGCTGGACGCGTTTGGGGGCAGCATCGGCAGGTTCACAGACGCCGCCAAAAACGGCGGCCTCGGCATCTGCAGACTCCATGGCATGCAGCACGCGCCCGACCGTCTGCGCATCGATGTAATCGTCGGCGTCCACAAAAAAGACGGTCCCGCCCACGGCGGCATCGATGCCGGCATTTCGAGCACACGAGACGCCCGCGTTTTCCTGGTCAATCACCAGTACGCGATCGTCGGCCTGCGCAATCTGGCGCAAAACGTTCAACGAATCATCAGTCGAACCGTCGTTGACGCAGACAACCTGAATCGAACGCTCAGACTGGGCCAACAGCGAATCGAGGCATCGCTGAATGGAGCGCGACGAATTGTAGACGGGAACGACAATGGTCGCTTTGGGGGTCAAAGTCTCTCCCATGTCGACCTACCCCCTCAGCGATTCGATGAGGAAGGCAGCAACCACGCCTGGGCCTCCAACCGAGGCGTAATACTTGGCGCGCCCCAAGGCACCATCCGTCGCAAAACTCGGATGCTCGTCAACCCAGCCCTCAGGATCTTTGAGGATGGCAGCGAGATTCGCGCGCTTCCACGGCTTAAGATCGTCAAGCGAAAACTCCCCCGCGTCCAAGGCCGCCTGAAATTCCTTGGCCATCTGCGCCAGGAACTCCTTATAGAACTTAGGCGCCAGGCGCACGTAGTTCCACATGTACGAATCGTACTTAATGAGCTGATTGAACTTGAGCATGCGCGCGACATCGCAGCTTGCGTGGTCGCGGGCATAATCCTCTCGAATCCAACGCTCAATCTCGGCATACTCGGTATTGACGCAAAAGACCTTAGCCGAAGAATTGACCGAGGAATTCTCGTTGTCCTGGCGATACGACAACACGGCATCGTGCAGGTAAATAGCCTTATCGGCGCACGCGATCACCTTAAAGGCGAATGACGTGTCCTGAAAGGATGCCCCCGGAGTCGGCAGGAACTTGATGCCGTTGCGCTCAAGAAAATCGCGACGGTACACGGCCGACCAAATCGACGGCTTTTGCTTAAAGAACCGCGTCGTGTCGCTCGGGTGCACCGGCTTGCCGCAGTCCTTGGCCTTAAACATCTCGTGCAGCGAACGGCGCTCCTCGGGCTTGGACCAGTAGAAATCAAAGTTCGCCTTCGCAAAGTCGGCATTATTGCTATCGGCGGCCGAGACAAGCTTTTCAAGTGCGCCGGGCGCCATAAAGTCATCGGACTCCAGAATGCCCACGTACTTGCCGCGCGCCATATCGAGCCCGCGGTTCATCGAGTCGCCGTAGCCGCTGTTGGCCTTGTCGATCATCTTCACGCGCGTGTCGCGCTGCATATACTCGCGGATTATCGCCGGAGAGTTGTCGGTCGACCCGTCGTTAATGCAGATGATCTCAATATCCTTGAGTGTCTGCGCCACGGCGGAATCGAGACACTCGCGCAGGTAGCGCTCAACGTTGTAGATGGGAATAAGCAGCGACAGGACAGGGCTGCCAGAGGCGTTAGTAGACAAATGTGCTCCTTAGGAAATACCTGTCGTTTCATGGTATCAAAGGGCCAGCGCGCCAGCGGGCGTTTATATAATCTATGGAGCTCGCAGAGGCAAACCGATAAGAAAGGACGTCATGCAGCCCAAAGCCGCACGCAACATACCCATCGAAGCGCTGCGTTTGGTCGCGGTCGCCGGCATCGCGGTGTTCCACACCTTTCAGTGGACCTTCCAGGCAACCTGTGTCGGCGCCGTAGAATATGCCCCACTTGCGATGTTCCCCTATTCCGGCGTGCTCGGTTTTATTAACTTGCTGGGCTGCTGGGCCAACGAGGTCTTCTTTATGATTTCGGGCTATTTTCTCATCGCTTCGGCCGAGCGTGCTTGGGACGGTGGAGCAACATGGAAGTCGCAAATGCAACGGACGGCGCAGCGCCTGGGCAAGGTCATTTTGCCCACTGCGTTTTATTGCCTCGTGGCGCTCGCGTGGTCCACGGTCGTCTCACCCATTCCCGATGTTACCCTCAATACGCACTACTGGTACACGCTAGGCCTTGAGTTTATCTGGGTCTATGCCGCCACGGTCTTCATGGCGCCATGGTTTGGACTGGCTAAGAGTCGACTCCCCCAGAAAACCTACAAGACGACGGTCATCGCCGTTGGCATCCTCGCATTTGTTGTTAACGGGTATTTAGCCGCTATGAGTGCGACAAGCGCCGGCGAGTTTTCTTGGCTCCAAAAGCTCATGAGCGCTACCACGTACGTAGTCGCGTTTTTGATCGGCGGACTGCTCCGCGACGTAACCGGCGCCATGGATTCGGACAAGGCGGGCGCCTTAGGCACGCGGTCGCTCGCAGCGGTTTTGGTGCTCGCCACCATCCTGGAAGGAGCACTCTCCTTCACCGGCAACCTCACGGCGATGGCAGTCCTCTCCTACAAATCAACCTCGTTGATCTCGTTTGTCCTCGCTGCCGCCTCTCTGCTCTTTGCGGCGACCCGGCACAGTGCCTCAGGCAATCCACGGACCGCAGGTGTCATCGTCACCTTATCGACCGCCACGCTTGGTTTCTATGTGATGCAGTCGCTCACCAGTAGCCTGTGGCGTCCCGTCTTCAATACGTTGCTCGCAAACATACTGATCAGCCAAAACAGCCCGGCAGCTATATGTATCGTCACAGGCACCGTCATTAGCATCGTCTTTGCCTTAGCGCTCCTCATCATCGATGCTGCTAGAAGCCTTATCGCTCGCAAGCTCAAGCGGCAATAGACACGCTGCCGTCAGACCCTAAAGCCGCTGCACCCGTGGCAGGTTCCTGCGTTTTATTCAAAGCTTGCCGCCAAAGCGCACCGAGCCTTTACAATAAGACAGTCCCAAGGACGTATTCGATAGCTTCCGCGCAGCGATCGCCAGCCGCGCGTGAAAGGATATATTGCCCCATGCCTTCAACCCTTCCCGCCCCCATCGACAAGCTCGCCATCGTCGTCGTTACGTACAAGCGCCAGGAACTCCTGGCCAACTTGTTCGATTCCATGACCGAGCTCACGGCAACGCCCTGGCGCATCGTGATTGTCGATAACGAGAACTCGCGCGAGACCGAGGCCATGTGCACCGCATTCAACGAGCGCCTGGCCAACCTGTGGGGCATCGACACCGAGCAGCCCGACGCGCAGGGCGGCACCGACCGCGTTATCTACGCGCCGCAGCTTGAAAACGGCGGCGGCGCGGGTGGCTTCTCCGCCGGCACTAAATGCGCCTACGACCTGGGCGCTCAGTGGTTCTGGGTGATGGACGACGACGTGCTCGTCATCCCCGAAGGCATCGAGCGTCTTGCCAAGTGGACCGACCGCTACGATGTTATCCAGGGTTCGCGCCTGGACTTTGACGGCGGCGCCTTCTTTTGGCAATACCAACTCATCCTTTCACTCGGCATTCCCAACCCTGTCGCCAAGTGGGACCTGGGACCCGAGGGCTACCGCGCCATGAACCAACTATGCTTTGAGGGCGGCATGTTCTCGCGCCGCGTGGTCGACAAGATCGGCCTGCCCGATGCGCGATTCTTCATCTACGGCGACGATGCCTGCTATGGCTACGTGGCCAGCCAGCACTTCCCCGCCGCCGTTGTGGCCGACCTGGTGCTCAAGCGCGCCCGCGCCGTCTCTAACTGGGATATCGCCGGCAAGCGCCAGCTCAACTCCACGAGCGACACCAACCGTTACTACATCATGCGCAACCGCGGCTATCTGGCCCGCTACATGCAGATTTACGGCGACTACCACCCCATGCTGTTCCGCCTGGGCAATGCCGCGACCTTCTGCAAGGAATTCATTCGCCTGGCTGCGGTCGATAAGTGCTTTAAGACCGGCATTCCGGCGCTGCGCCGCGGCATGAAGGACGCCCGCAAGATCATCAAGGACCCCGACTGGAAGCCCATGCCGCCCATGAAGGACGCGGAGTAACGGAAGCCGGAAACACCTCGGCGCTTAAAGCAGCTGACACACCGTAGCCACATGCTGCCCATCAAAACCGAACCCCCAGCGCATGCGACCCACGCCGGGGCGCGGTACACGGATTTCGTCGATGCCGCCGCGCTCTATGTCGAGTAGCGACTGCACGGCCAGCAATTCCAGGCCCAGCGCATCCACATCGGGGTCATACATCAAGTTAATCGTTATCAGGGGGCGCTCGTCCAGCATGCCAATCGTGTCTGCTACGTCGAACACAGCACCCGTAGGGAAAACCTGGATGTCCCAGCGACCCGCGCCACACTTTCGCCTCGAGGCAGGATTGGCATAGCCCGGCAAGCCAAAGCAGAGCCCCTGCAAGAGCAGATGATATGGCAGCGGCGTATCTGGGTCGGTCTCACCGATTCCCGCATCACCCAGGATGCGGCTGAGCGCCCGCCTCACCGCATCCTCATCCCCACGGCACAGCCCGTCGCGAAACGCATCGACGTCTCGAATGTCTTCGGCAGCGCACTCAAACCACTCAACAATCACTAGACGCAAGGCCTGTCGAAGCTCGTTATTGGGCAATCGCAAAGCACGGAGGCGATCGCCATACTCTGGCTCCTCAGTCATATCCGTCGTGAGAAAACCGGACAGATACAGCGCTGTCCACATGCCATCGTCAGGCGTGACATCTGGCTCTGCAGTGCCCAAGCAAAGCGGGACCTCAGCGCACCCATGGGCCTCGAGCAAATCAAACAAGACCGAAAGGCGGTCGAGATTCCACCCGGCAACTACCCTACTCAGGCAATCGGCATATCCATACAGATCGGCACGCACAGGCGCCGTGCAGCCTCGGTCCAGAAAACCGATCACACGCTCTGGACTCGAGCAATAGGCCCTGCCAAACCGATACCCCTCGAGCCATTCACGCGCATCATCCAGGTATTCCTCGCGCCCAGCATGATTCAAAAGAGCCTCGACCTCGGCATCCGAAAAACCGAAACATCGGTCACACAACGCCGACAGCGGCGTCGTCAGACAATACGAGCAGCCGCGCGAAGAAAGCGCCGCTTCGGCAGGACCGGGGCACTCCCCCATCAGACACGTCAGCCGCAACGAATCGCGCGCAGTGACAATGGCGTCGAACAGCACGCGATCGAATAGCCCTGCCGGATCGGCGTCGGAAGCGTCCCTCGCGCTCGCACGGCGAGACCACGCCGCATCGTACCCATCAACGAGCAATACAACCTGCTCATCGCAGGCAATCTCCAGCAGCTCTATGAGCACACCGAGCACAGAGTCAACCTCGTCCGCGCTCGCTACGCCACGCGCAACGCGTTCGATGTGACGCGCCTTATCTCGTGCTAAATCCGGAGCCTCCAAGAGCGCCAGCAGACGAGCGCATTCGCCCGAAAGAGTATCGCGCACGACGTCGGCAACAGCGGCGCCACGCCTCGCAGTGCCAGAAAAGTCCAGCGATATTACCGGATAGCAAGCGTACTCGTCCCGATAGCGCCCGCCGTCCGCATCCCAAATCTGAGCATCGGCAAACAAACGCTGACCAGAGCGACCGACCGCTGGACGCTCCAGAAAAGCCCTGAGCATCGACAAGTTCATGCTCTTGCCAAAACCCTCGGGTCGACAGCACACCACAACGGACGCGTCGCAGTCCAACACATCGGCAATAAACATGGTCTTGTCAACCAGCATGCAGCAACCAAGGGCCTCCGCATAGTCGTGCATGCCAATGGGCAAAACCGCATCGTCGGCACAGCCGATCAAGCGCACGCCAAAGCCGTCAGTACAACCATTATTTGCCTGTTCAGACACCAAAACGTTCCCCCTAAATCGCAACACGATGCCAATTGTAATGACCGCCTCGCGCGTACCGATGTCGCCGCGCAAACATATCGGGCAACGGTAGTAACAAGAGGTGTGAGGGGGCACAACTAATCGTTGCACAACAAAACGGGGCCCGATGCATTCGCACCGGACCCCGTCCCGACTATTTAGTTATCTGGCAACTGAGAGCCTACTCCTCAGAGTCGTCCTCTCCAGAAGCTTTCTTCTGCTGATCGAGCTTATGCTTACCACTTACGATAGACGTAGCGCCCAGCGTGGCCAAGCTCGCGCTGGCAAGGCTCGCCATCACAATCAGATCGCCCGTCTTGGGCATATTGCCGCCAGATGACTTGGTTGTGGTGGTCGTCGTGGTGGTCACCGTTTTGGAGTCATTTTGCTCCTGGTTCCGGTTGTCAGTGTTGCCTTTACCGTTGTCCTCGCCCTGCTGCTTTCCGTCCTTGGTCTTGCCCTTGCTCTCGTCCTTCTCCTCAGATTCAGACTTCTTATCCTCGTCCTTCTTCTGTTCGGACTTGTCGCCCTTCTCCTCAGAGCTAGAACCCTTATCGGATTCGGTCTTCTCGGAAGCCTTGTCCTTGGAGTCGTCCCTTGCGGCCTCGGTCTTTTCCGTGGAACCCCGATCAGAGTTGTCCTTGTTCTGGGCCGAGCCCTTATTGACGCCAGCCATCAGCGAAGAACCCAGCGTAGAACCAAGCTGCTCGGAGAAAGAAGGCTTCTTGTCCGGCGAAGCAACGGGAGCGTCCGGCGCCTTATTCGAGTCGCCCTTGGAAGCATCGGAATCAGGGGTCGTGTCAGAGCCGGAGCCGTTGTTAGAGCCGGTGTCAGCGGACGAATCGCTCGAGCCGGTAGATGAGTTAGAGGTGTCAGCGTCGGTCGAACCAGAAGCGTCGCTGCCCGTATTGCCGGCAGAGCTTGAAGACGAATCGCCCGCAGCAGAGCCGTTCGAATCGGAGCCGTTCGAGGTAGAGCCGTCGTTGGTAGTGCCACCAGCAGAGCCATTACCGTCAGCATCGGTCGAGGGCGCATCCATCCTATCATCGTTGGCATCGTCACTCGAGTCGTCATTCGAATCAGGTGTCGGCGAGGGCGCCGGCGTAGGCTCGGGCTGCACGGGCGTCGCAGCGGCAGCCTCATCCTCGGCGATAAAAACCAAGCAGTCCTTCAGCTCATTCTTATAACGATTCTTCCAGCCCTCATGATACTGGGGCTGACTCGAAAACTTAGTGGCGACATTGTTGACCACACTATTGGAGAGCGCCGTCACAAACTCGCGGTCGGACATATCGTTGGAAAGATTCGCCCAGCGGAAAAAGCCCCTGCAGCCACCAGTGCCGCACATGTTGGTAATGCTCCACACCATGCCCTTGACGCAATCGGCGCGGCCCGAAATATCAATACCCAGGCCGCTCTTGAGCCACGCCTCGGTCACCGCATAGTACGAGTTGTACGCATAGGCATCTTGAAGTGCTGAGAACTCAACAGGATCGGTGTTGTAAGCACCCTGGAAAGCCTCCTGCGCGATACGGCCCAGCTCGGTGAGCTGACCGTTCTCGGACATGGGATTGTTCGCGTTGGAAATCTCGCTGCCGCGATCAATCGCATCCTTGAGCATGCTGTATTTTTCGGGGCTGTAGTTGTAGACCTGCTTCATAAACGGAATGAGCGACCAACGGCGGTCGAACTGGTAATAGCCCAGCGCGTTGTAGCCGTCACCATACGAAAAGCCCTGGTTATAGTTGCCATGGCTCTCATATTTGGTGAAGTACTTCATCTCGGGAGTCACGTTGACAAACGAAACGCCCTGGACCGACCTCAGCACGCCCGAGAAGGACTGTTGGGTGTAAAGGCCCTTATCGATATCGGTGGCATCCGAGGCAACGCCCGGCGTGGGCTCCTCGGCAGCGGCGGGTGCCGGCGCGGAAACGGCGCCAAACGAAAGCGCCAGCGTCAGGCCCGCGACAATAGCAGAATGCTTGGGCTGCATAAGATCCTCCCTGCATTGGTGTAGTTAAAGTTCAGTTTGCAAAGATAAAAATAAGTATTGCAGCTCGCCCGTTGTTACACAACAACCCCTCGGTAAACGGCAACAACCCTCCGCGAAACCTTGATTCTCATTTTCATTGCAACAGCCTCAGGACTCAGCGCAACGCGTTGCGCTGAGTCCTGAGGCGCGAATCCGGGTAGGCAACCCCAGAGGGGC
>JAGZUC010000057.1 GCA_018380195.1 Collinsella sp.
TTGAGAAGAAGTCGACAGTACATTTAGAAGCACCTACATTTCTCAAAGCATCGTTAGATTAATAATGACAGACCGAATGAAGATGCGTGCGATGGGGGCGAGGCGAATGGCTGAGCGGTATCGATACGCTGGTTCAACGGTATTATATTGACCACATAGATTATTAACTTGCATTTCTAACAGTTAAGGAGACGGGTGCTTTCCAGCACACTCCTTCGATGATGCCTTCCGCTAGTTGCTATGCCGGTTTCAGTCAACAAAGAATGTGCCCGGGCGCTCAGGTTCACCGTTAGCGTTGGCAACATATGAGATGGGCCAGACCCTTGCCGCGCGCCGATTGCGCGAGAGGTGTCGGGCTCCATGTTTATTCCACCTGCTTGTTATCAACCAGCTTCGTTCGACGTCAGACATTCAAGATGTCAGACGTCGAACCTGCGCTAAAGACGCAGCTGGGGCTACTAGTTGCCTACAATCGCTCGCGAAGCTCACCTGTTCGTGCGTGAATGTCTGACAGCTCCGTCAGACATTGTCGGACATTTGATTGTTCGACAAATGCGCACGTGGTCGCGTTCGCAAAGATAACTGAACGGTCGATGGGTGCGTTGAGACCGGAGCAAACGGCGGATGCCAGAAAAATGGCCTCACAGAATCGCACCCATGGTTGATAAAATTGACCGCCCGGGCGCAAATACCCGGGCGGTCAATTCATCCCCTCGTTCGCGATCCTGTTGGGTTTTGGGGCTTTGACATGTTGTTGACGGATGGATCAGCCGTACAGCTTGATCTCCCGGGGTTCCATGTGGTCGTCCCCCAATAAGACGTCCCTGATGTAGCCCTGCGGCAGGAACACGACGGGCAGCACTGGGTCGTCGACGTAGCCGGGCACTGGGAGTAGGCGTGGCCTTTGGACATAGCGTGGCCGCCTGCCGGCGGTCGGACTGCCACTTCAGCCAAAAGCTCAGGCGCGCGCATTAAAATAATGAATATATCGCTTGATGGGCTTTTGACCAAGCATGAACATCGCAGGTAAATCCGTGTACCAAAAATTGGTACATGGATTTACCTGCGATTTGTTGAAAGCTCTGACATGCGCTGTCGACTTCATTAAAATCGATTGCCGATCAAGTCTTCCTATATATGCGAGCCCCAAGAAACTGCGCTGTGAAGCTGAGTCCTCTATCGATCGGCCCGGTGCACCGGGCCGCTGTCCTCGAGCCGGCAACAGCTTGCCGGTCTCAAAACGTATACTTGATTTAAGGCGGAGTGGAATGTGGGCGCGCAAGGAGATGCGGAATCGATGAGAGCCTCAAAAAAACTACTGCAGTGTTATCATCTTTCATCCTCTCTATTCTTCCATTTCTGATTCTATGGGCGGCTTGGTCAGTCCTCCCTGATACAATTCCCGCTCATTGGAG